>CAYNMZ010000179.1:0-4191 GCA_964398505.1 uncultured Spirochaetia bacterium | reverse complement strand
CTCAGAAATGGAATACATGTATAAGAGTGTATACGATGTCCTTCGGACTCCCTATAATAACCTATAATTAAGGCCGGGCGGATTGTCCGGGTACACGTTAAAACATAATAGTTTTCAAATTCATTTTTTATAAAGGGAAACCGGGATTTCCTTTGTCAATGTTTCCGCCCACAATACCACGCCCTGAATTTCATTGCCGTGTATTATCAGGGTATCTGCGTCAATTGTAGAATCATAATTGATATTAAACCGAGGGTTCATTATTTTATTGCCTATTATATTCTGGCCGTTTGAGTTGTCTTTCAGTGTTATCCCTTCCCCTTCAATCACGTTCCTGAAAAAAGTATTTCCCGGCCCGCATGGGCCCCACCAGTCCGATACCTCTATCTTCTGCACTGTATTGCCTTCAAACAGGTTCATATACGGGTAATGGCCATGCACGGAAATATCGCAAATAATGGTCCCCGGCGTATGGTCGCCCGTGGCGACCGGCCGGGTTGACTCATTGTACCCGAACACATTGCCATTCGCACCCAGGTGAGCCATCATGGAATGACGCAGGTTGTCAAACCTGTTGTTCTCAACAAGGCAGGATGTCGCATGCCTGTTCAGCTCAACTCCGTAGCCGTGACCGCCTCCCCCGTAATCATGCGCATGGTGGAAATAGGAGTCCCTGATTTCACACCCTAAAGAGCGTTCAACACATACATGGCTGCGCATGGCATATTTGCTTTCAACATTCCTGACAAAGCAATAGGCCGCACAGTCCATCGCGATAATGTCGCCGTCGCCTTTGTCCCGCCGCTCAAGCATTATGCCTTTTATCCCCGAGTTAACAACAGGGTTTATCTTTCTTATCTTTGGATCCATTTTGGGGTTATAACCAATATGCAGGGACGGCTCAACTCTTATCCTGTCGCCTTCCACACCTGCCACCCTGACCATCTGTCCTATGACTTCCTGCGCCCAGTCCTGGTTCCACATCTGGTTTGTGTAATGTATAGACTGGTCATTGTCCTGCTGTATCTCGGCAAAATCGCCGGCCTTAAAAACAGAACCGTCCTCTACTGTCAACTCAGACGAGCCTTTTGTTGCCCCGGATTTTACAGTCATCCATTCGCTTCCCGGAGCGCCTGCCACGGTAATGGCGTCAGCTGCCGGAGCATCGTCAAAGGAGAAAAGCAGCCCGGTCTTTTTGGGGCCTTTGCCCTCTAGATAGACATCGCTCCTGCCTATTACCAGCGGCTTTTTTATCAGGTAGGTTCCCAGCGGCACTTTTACCACGCCGCCTGAAGGCAGCGCTGAAAAAGCCGCGATAAACGCCATGGAATCATCCGTGACGCCGTCTCCCCTGGCGCCGAAATCCTTTTTCACATCAACTGAGGCCGCCGGCCTTGTCAGCCCTGCCGGCATACCGCATTTTGTCCAGTCAACCGAGCGGCCATCAGGAAGAAAATCCGCAAATGAAATGTTTGAAAAGGCCATAACAGCCACCGCCATCAGTATTTTTCCGCGCATTATTCTGTTCCTGATTTATAATTATTGATTGTCAATTATAAATTATTCCCATGAATACCATCTTACCCAGTCAACGTACATCCTCTGCGGGAAAACGGTTGTCGCGTCAGGGCTGCCGGGCCAGTTGCCTCCCACAGCCACATTCAGGAGAAGGAAGTAAGGCTGATGGAACTCGCTCCTTACCGAAGGTGTTATATCAAGGGTGAAGAAATGAACGCCGTCCACGGACCACTTTATCTCCTTTGAATCCCATTCTATGCCGTAGATATGGTAATCATCGGCAAGTTTTTCCGGCCACACAACAGGAACCACGCTTCCTCCCAGAGACTGGTGCCCTCCGTCATCCCAATGCCCAGTTCCATAACTCTTATTGTCCCTTCCCGGGCCGCCGCCTATCATTTCCATGATATCTATCTCGCCGCAAGCGGGCCACTGGCCGGTGTCACCCATCATCCAGAAGGCAGGCCATATTCCCTGGCCATACGGCAGTTTCATCCTCGCCTCAATCTTCCCGTATTTCCTGCTCATTTTGCCTTTTGTAATCATGCGCGCGGACGTATAGTTAAGCCCCCCGTACTGCTCCGCGTGCGCCTCAATTACCAGGTTGCCGTTCTCAATTCTCGCGTTATTGGTGCGCGAAGTGTAGTATTCCAGCTCATTATTGCCCCAGCCTCCGTACAGGCTTCCCAGCTCAAACCCCCAGGTCCCTGTATCAATAGAAGACGAGTCAAACTCGTCCTGCCACGCGAGCTTCCATGAAGCCGCAGGCGCGCCCGGCTCCCTCTTTGCCGCGCAAGCGGCAATAAACGCGGCTAAAAAAACAGTAAAAAACACTTTTTTCATCTTTGACATCTCCTTTATGCGATAAGTTTGAGTCATTTAATCCGCGGGCAGTTTCAATTTTCAGTTTTCAATTTCGAATTCTCAACTTCCTGCAGCTTATTAATCCTGACCAGTATCTCATTCTGCTTCTCGCTGTCAGGGACAAGCTTGTAATAATATTTAAGCCAGGCTACCGCCTTTTGCGGGTCTATCTGCTCGTAAATCCTTACGAGTATCTCTATGGCGCGGAACTCATACGGGTTCATCACAGCTATCTTTTCCATGTAAGCCGCGGCCGCAGCCGGGTCCGCGAGCTCGTTGAAATATATGTCGGCTATAAGGCTGACCACGGTATGGTTGCCCGCGGAGAAATTCTCCGCCCAGGACGCGTACCTGTAGAACCTTTCCATGTCCTTTTTCATGGCCGCGTATTTTGCCTTTTGCACAAAATACCGGCCTATCACATCCCTGTAATACAGGTCAAGCCGCTTGTTATTGAAATAGTCCCTTATGGTCGTCAATTCCATCAGCGGCTCGCCGTTGAAAGCCGGCGCCTTGCCGGGCACCATTTTGAACGCTATGCCGTACGGCACGGAAACAAATTTTCCTGCCGTGAAATCGTCCTGCGAAGTGTAATAAACCTTCCCCGGGTTCCTGTCTATGGTCTTGTGCTCAGCGGCCCGCATCAGTTTCAGTGTCGCGGCCTGAAGGACCATTATCCTCTGCCTTTTTGTCCTCACTTCGCCGTCAAAGACGCTCCTTGCTGCTATTTCCATGAATTCCCCGTATATGGACCTGTCCAGGAAATTGGCGTGCCTGTCAAAAGCGGTTATATCAGGGAATTTTTTAAGGACCGTTTTTACGTAAAGGACGTTGAACACCTGGAAATCCTCCTCGCAGAAAAGCATGTCCCCCGGCGAGAGAGTCCTTAAGAAATTCACGGCATTGTCATAAGCCATGAACTTGCGGGACTGGTCGTTCATCCTGAAATTTACCGTCGCGTTATACAGGGGAACAAGAAAAAAAACTCCGGCCAGAACAGCTGAAAAAAAACCGCTTTTTACCGCCCTGACAGCGGCATATACAGCGGCACAGGCCGGGATCAGGATAAATATGTCCTGCAGCAGGAAAAAACCGCTGTTGACGTAAATATTGAGCGGCGCGTATGAATACCCTGTAAGATAAAAGAGAAGGAACGTATTTAAACCGATAAACACGGCCGCTGCAGCGAAGGCCCTTCCTGAAGCCCTGAACAGCAACACGGCACCGGCAAGCGCCGCAACAACACCGGCCTTGTAGCTGTAAACGAACTGCCCTGCGTAATGTTTCAGCTTGAACAGGAAAACATCGGGCGTAAACTTGCCCTGTTCAATGCCCTCATATACTTTCCTTGTAATATGGTCAAGTATCTGTGTCAGCGTCTCAATCCCGCCCCAGCATACAGCCTTGTCCGGTCCTGACCTTATAAACAGGTAGAAATACGGCGTAAGGAAAGATATAAGGAAAAAACCGAGCGCCCTTATCTTGTGGTCGGTTGTTAATTTGGCAGGCGCAAAGAATATGATCAAGACAGCCGCCGCGACCGTAAAAAGAGAGGCGCTGTGGTGAAGGACCGGCAGGAATCCCGCGGCAAAAGCCGAAAGATACATATAAGACGCTTCTTTCAGCCTCAGCATCCTCATAAGCGCCCAGAGGCACACAACAGCGCCGAGATGTGACATTATGTATATGCCGCCTTTTGCCTGGCCGCTCTGGAACCAGTAAAGGTATGACAAGACCAGCAGGAAGCCCGGAAAAGCCGCTGATATACCCGCCCTTAAGCCTTTGCGGGCGCCAAAGAACATAAAAAGC
>CAYNMZ010000178.1:0-4339 GCA_964398505.1 uncultured Spirochaetia bacterium | reverse complement strand
TGCCCCTCCCGGATTTATAAGCCCCGCTGGAACAGTGTCATAAAGCGTGGTATTTGCCGATACCCTCGGTACAAGCACCATGAAGTTGTCATAAGCGTCCCTGGTGTCTCCTGAAGCGCCTTTTTGCTCGCTGACACCCGGCCTCCAGTCGCTCCAGTTGCCGCCTGTGCAGCGCCAATTCGCGTCAGTGGCGTCATTTGTAGTGGTTGTCCAGTCAAGCTGGTAGCCGGCCGGCTCAGGGTCTCCCCTGCCCCACACTTTGGCCCTGAAACGGTAATTGCTTCCCACAAGCGTTACCTCGGTCTTTGTCCTGTACCACTTGTTTCCTACAATCTGGTAAGCGCTTGACGCGCCGTTCCAGCTGCATGAGCCGCCGCCGCATTTTTGTATGGCAATATAACCGCCTGCCGGGGCAGTGTCTATGGACAGCAGCAGCGCGTAAGCGTAGCTGTTAGTGCCGGTCTGGCCGTTGGATCGCAGTATCACAAGCCCGTCAGCGCCCTCAAACCCGACAGGGTCTATCATTACATCGGCTATGATTATGCCCGTGCAGAACTGCACATTTGACGGTGTCGGGTCGTCCAGTAAAAGCGCGGGATACTGGTCCTGTCCGTTCGCGGCAAGAGACTGTCCGTATAAGTACCTGTCGCCGGTGCTGCAGTCATCCATTATGGTCCACTGGCCATAGTTTGAACCAAAAGGTATGTTTCGCCAGCCCGGCGGCGCGGGGTTCGTATAAACACTTCCTGTTGGTATGTCGTCAAACGACCTGTAAGCCTGCAGCTGTGAACCATTTACCTGGTAATTCAGGATATATGTTATCCTGTCGCCTATATTGACAGTGGAGGCTGACTGCAGTTTGGTGACTGAAATTGCGGCCTGGCCCGCGATGATATTTGCCGTTGACGATGCGTTCAGCGCGCCCATGGTGGCGTTCGCCGTATTCGCGATGTTTGTACCTGCGGCTATATTCGTGTTCGCGCGAAGGAGCATCCATACAGTGCCCTCGGTAGTGCCGTACGCGCCTGTCCTGTTCGGCAGTGTCCACGTTATTGTTCCCGAGGTTGAGCCGATTGCAGGCGCAGTCACATTGCCGCCGGGCACGGGATTTGGCCCGTATGCCACAAGCGTAAGGTTTCCTCCTCCCGGAATAACGTCGCTTATCTGAGGCTGTCCATTGGCATAAGAATAGTCTATTGAGAAAAGCACAAGGTCATTCGTCAGCTGTATTACACCCTCAGCCCTTTTTCTCAGCGTAATGCTCGCCGGCGGTATTGGTATGTTCCACGACAAAGGCAAACCGACACCCGTGCCTGTTTCACACGCGCCGAGCCCCTGCCATTCGCTCCTGTGAATCCCGCCGCCATTGTCCTTCATCCCCACATGAAGATAAAGCCCTGTGGTATTGCAGCCCGCGAACATGGTCCGCGGAGGCACATGCACGACATATTGCCTTGTATTTCTTACGGAGTTTGAGTCATTGGAACAGTCCTGGCAGTTGTAAGGCCCTGAGCCTGAACCCGGAAAAGCCACTATGCTTATGGGGTCTGTGGTAAAGATAACCCGCGGCACATCAATGCCCGCGGAGCTTACGACAAAAACCTGGCCTCCGCTGCCCGCGGAGAGCCTTGTGCTGCTGCTTGATATCGCTATTGCAAGCTCGGCAGGCTGCTGGTTTGAACAGAATTCTATCGTAATAGTGACAAGCTGGCCAAAGTCCGGGTTTGGTGGAACCATGGTTACTGAAAGAACCCTGGGCCTGCCGGCAAACAACAAAACCGGAAAGCTGATAATAATGAAAGCTGCAATCAAGAAGTGGTTTATTTTACCCCTTTGGCTCCTCATGTGTAACCTTCTTTCATTTGTAAAATATGGAAGCCTTCTATAAATATTGGACAACACAAATTCCCTTATGTTGCGATAATTTAATTGGTTTAAATATATATTATCAGATAAAACATAATTTGTCAATCTGAAACAAATTTTTTGAAATTATATTTTTTGCTATTTAAATAAGGTGTTTTTCGATGATGTGCTATATTAATTTTCGTTAAATTCCAGTAAATTGCACAAGCAAATATATAATTATAAATTAATGTCTTTTAAATTATGCTGTTTATTTCACCCTAAACGCAAGGTAAACCATGGCGTCCCCGCGTTCAATCAAAAGCACAGCCTCCCTGCCCTGACGCAGGCCTTTTACCGCTTCTTTGAATTCCTGGGCATTTTTAACGTTCGTGCCGTTGACCTCGTGTATGACATCGCCTTTCATCACTCCTGCTTCATCAGCCGATGAACCTTCAGCCACATTTATCACAATAACCCCCTGCCTCGCGGTTATGGAATACTGCGAAGCAAGGTCAGCGGTTATGTCAGCGACAGTAATGCCAAGGTAGTCTCCGGCCGACGCACCCGGAGTTTCAGGAGCTGACACCACAAGTTCCCTGCCTGCTCCGCGCTCTCCTATTTTCAAGTTCAATATCTTTTCCCTTCCCTGCCGTATGACTTTCACGCTTACAGACTTGCCCGCTTGCTTCGCGGCCACCATTGCCTGCAATTCGCGGTATTTGCCAACTTTTTTTCCGTCAAATTCAACGACAACATCTCCCCTCTGCATGCCTGCCTTTTCAGCGGGCCCGCCCCTGAATACCTGGGATATTAACACTCCTTCCTTTACCTTGAAATGCGAGGCAAGCTCAGGCGTTAAGTCCTGTATTGCCACCCCAAGCCAGCCCCTTACTACTCTTCCCTTCTGTATTATGTCGCTGTAAATCTTCTTTGCCATATTAACGGGTATGGCAAAACCTATTCCCTCATAGCCGCCCGAACGCGACGTAATCGCCGTATTTATGCCTATCACCTCTCCGTCAAGGTTCACAAGGGGGCCGCCTGAATTTCCCGGGTTTATCGCCGCATCTGTCTGCAGAAAGTCATCATAAGGCCCTGCACCTATTATCCTTCCCTTCGCGCTTATTATGCCCTGCGTCACAGTCTGCTCAAGGCCAAACGGGCTGCCGATGGCTATGACCCAGTCACCTATGTTTATCGCGTCAGAATCGCCTATGGAAGCCGCCTTTAAGTTATCAGCGTTTATCTTGATGACAGCCAGGTCAGTGTCCTTGTCAGTGCCCACTACCTTTGCCTTGTATTCCTTCTGGTTGTAAAGCTTTACGGTTATTTCATCCGCGTTCTCAACAACGTGGTTGTTGGTCAGGATGTATCCGTCCTTTGAGATTATGAAGCCCGTGCCAAGGCTTCTTGACTTGAATGTCCCGCGCGGTATCCCGAAAAACCTCTCATAAAACTCGTCGTTCATGAAAGGGTCATAGCCGCCCTGCCTTATTAAAGTGACAGTTGAGATATTTACTACAGACTCCCTTGTCTTTTCAGCCACTGACGCGAAGCTCGCGGGTATCATCTGCGCGGCTTCCGCCCGTGAAACGACAAGCGACATCAATACGGCCATTATTACCGCCTGTTTTTTCATTTATATCCTCCGTTTTTTACGTCGTCTATTCAGCCTTTATGTCAAACTGCGGCAGGTTCATGTTCTTGGCCGACTGCAGCAGCATTTTATACACAGTATTCTTTTCCGGCACCTTTACATAAATATCCTCCCCAAAGGCCTTGCTTCCCAGCAATATATGCCCCAGGTCCTTTCCGTCTTTTCCCCACAGCCTGATTTCCGCGTATGGCGGGTCAAGGTAAAACTCGTTTTTCTCCCTCTGCCTGCCCGGCGCCTCTATCTTTTCCTTCATTTCAAACCAAAATATGCCGTTCAGGATAGTATTCATATTATAAAGTACCTGGTCTTTCTTTAAAAGGCCCTTTGATCTTGTAAAATACCACGCCTGCTTGCTTCCGGGCTTGTTCCTCACTATTTCAAGGTCCCTGTCATTGTACTTAATCTCCACTTTCTGCACGTCATCCTGAAGGAAATCAAGTATCTGCTTGTTGGGAAGCTCGTCCGCCTTTGGTATGCCGTTATAAATATAGTCAGGCACTTCCACTATCTCGTCTATAAGGCTGCTTATGGCGTAAACCGAAGACCTGTCCTTTTCCTTCTTTCCGAAAAATATGCTCTGAGTCTTTCCTTTCACCCCAAGTTTTATATACTCCTTTGGGTTGTCAAGCCCGTAACGTGACGCCATTGACGCGGGCTTGTAGCTTTTCAACGCGCTGTTCACGGCATAATTCGCTATCGTCATCAGCCTTTCCTTCTTTGCCGGCGTTTCATAAGGTTTTGAAAGGTACCACTTTTCACCCTTCTTGTAAGCAGAAAAACTGTTGTTTTCAAGTTTTACCTTCTGGTCTAATTAATATATTAAATCTGGTAGTT
>CAYNMZ010000177.1:0-4355 GCA_964398505.1 uncultured Spirochaetia bacterium | reverse complement strand
AAGGGCTTAACCGCTGACGGTCATGACTTTATACCTGAAGCATTAAGTAAAGGCGCTTCGGCTGTCCTTGCGGAAAGGAAAATAAGAACAGGCGCCGCGTCGCTGGCTGTTGCGGCGGACACGAGAAAGGCCCTGAAAAAAATTGCGTTTTTCATGTACGGCAAAAACCTGAAAAAGGCAAAGATCACCGGTGTTACAGGCACAAAAGGAAAGACAACGGTGTCCTATATGATAGCTTCTGTGCTGGAGGCTTCCGGCAGGGGCCCGGTTTCGGTTATAGGCACCGTAGGATACAGGATAGGAAAGAAGGTATATGAGGCGAAGAATACCACTCCTTCAAACCTGGTTCTTTTAAAGCTGATAGACGAGTCGGTGAGAAAAAATGCCCGTGAAATAGTGATGGAAATATCCTCGCACGCGCTTGACCAGGGCAGGGTTGACAATATACCGCTTGACACCGCGGTGATGACCAACGTGACGAGGGACCACTTTGACTACCACAAGAATTTTAAGAATTACCTTGCGGCCAAGCTGAAGATAGTAAGCTGCCTGAAAAAAAACGGATTGCTTGTTGTGAACCTTGACGACAAGAACGCGGATAAATTCATCGGGCTTGCGAAGGGAAGGCGGGTATGCGGGTATTCAATGAGGCGCAAAGCCTGCGTGAAGGCTTCAGGCTTTGAGCCGTCCATTAAAGGTTCAAAACTTGAGGTTAAGGCAAGGGGCGAGGCGATAAGGGTTGATTCCGGGCTTATAGGCGAACACAACGCGCACAACCTCATGGCCGCGATCGCGGCGACAGCGGGAAAAGTAAGGCCGGGCATCATAGGCAGGGCGCTTTCTTCCTTTAAGGGCGTAAAGGGCAGGATGCAGGCCGTGTACAATAAAAGGTTCACGGTTGTTGTTGACTTTGCGCATACGCCAGGGTCGCTTGAAGAGACGCTAAAGGCTCTGGAAACGGTGAAAAGGGGCAGGATAATAACCGTGTTCGGCGCGGGCGGCAACAGGGACAAGGGAAAGAGGCCGCTTATGGGAGCGGCTGCCGAGGATAAAAGCGACATTGTCATTGTGACATCGGACAATCCCAGGTTTGAGGACGAGAATGAAATCATAAAGGACATACTGGCCGGGATGAGGGGCGGTGTGAGAACCCTCGTCATACCGAACAGGTCAAAGGCCATAAAGGCGGCGATAAGAATGGCGAAAGAAAATGACATAGTGCTATTGGCGGGAAAGGGACATGAGACATACCAGGAGATAAGAGGCAGGAAATACCCGCATGATGACGGAAAGGCGGCCTTGGAAGCCATAAGGGAGATTGTATGAAGTTAAAAGTTAGCGAGGTTTACAGGCTTTTTGGACAGGAATACAGGGGCAGGGACAGGTCCATAAGGGGCGTATCCACTGACTCAAGGACAATAAAAAAGGGAGACCTTTTCATAGCCATAAAAGGCTTGAATATGGACGGCCATGACTTTATACAGGATGCGGTCAAAAAAGGCGCGTCATGTGTGATAGCTTCTTCGGGGAAAAACGGCATTATTGTGAAAGACACTGTTGAGGCCATGGCGCGGCTGGCCAAGTATTACGCGGCTAAATTCCGGCGCCTGAAAGTCGCCTCCATAACAGGAAGCAACGGCAAGACGACCACAAAGGAGATGCTTGCCGCTATACTTTCCGAAGCTTTCGGGAAAGGCGAGGTTTTGTTCAGCGTGAAAAGCTACAACAACAATATAGGCGTGCCGCTTACGCTTTTCAGGCTGTCGCCGCGTCACAGGGTGGCTGTGCTGGAAATGGGAATGAATGGCAGGGGTGAAATCGCGAGACTCGCCTCATTGGCGGGTATAAATACCGCGGTAATAACAAATATAGGCACATCGCATATAGGAAAACTGAAAAGCATGAAAAATATTGCGCTGGCTAAGGCGGAGATTTTTTCGGGCGCTGTCCGCGGCGGAACCGCGGTTTTAAACAAGGGCAGCAGGTTTTACAGCCTGCTGGCAGAAAGTGCGAGGAAGGCCGGGATGAAAGTGGTTGATTTCGGGACCGAGGAAAGCGCGCATGCCAGGGTGGAACTCCTGAAAACCGGAGGCACTGGCACTGTTTTTTCGGTAAGGACCGGTAAGGGTGTCGCTGTGATTGAAATGAAGTTCAAGGGTGCGCACAATGTTATGAACGCGGCGGCTGCATGCCTGGCCGCGCTCTCTTTGGGCGCCAAGCTTAGGCATGTTAAGGCCGCGCTTTCGCGTATGAAACCGGGCGGAAACCTGAGGTTTGACGAAAAAACAAAAGGCGGAATACGCTACATAGCGGATTGCTACAATGCCAATCCGGATTCATACAAGGCGGGTATTGAGACTTTAAGGTCGCTTGCGGCAAGAAGCCTTATCATTGTTTCGGGCGACATGCTTGAGCTGGGAAGCATGTCGGAAAAATACCACGTTGAAATCGGAGCCATGCTTGCGCGGTTGAATGTTAAAAAACTTTTCGCTTATGGCAGGTACGGAAAAAGTCTTATAAGAGGTTTTGTTTCAGCGGGCGGGAACAGGAAAAATACCGCGGTTTTCTCGGATATGAAAAAATTAAAGCGTGCGGTTGCCATGGCCGCGAATCCGGGGGATACGGTATATATAAAAGGCTCAAGGTCAAACAAACTTGAAGAAATACTGAAATAAAAAAGCAGGCATAAAAACGGGAAAATAGAGAGGTGAAATGTGTTTTACCACCTGATTTATCCGCTTTATACGCAATTTTCTGCGCTAAACGTGTTTCGTTACATAACTGTGAGGGCGGCATTTGCGGCCATAACTTCGTTTGCGATAATGCTCCTGATAGGCAAGCCTGTAATAGCCTGGCTTAAAAAACTGTCGTTAACCCAGGTAATAAGGGAAGACGGGCCCAAAAAGCACCTTGAAAAGAAAGGCACGCCTACTATGGGCGGGCTGATGATTTTGGCGGCTTTTATTGTCTCAGTGCTTTTGTGGGCAAGGCTTGACAACCTTTACATATACATAATTATCTTTTGTGCAGTATGGTTTGCGGGTATCGGGCTTATTGACGACGCGATGAAACTGAAAGTGGGTACCAAGGGGTTGAGTGCCGGCATGAAACTCATCCTGCAGTTTGCCGGAGCCGCCATTATTACGGGTATTTATATAGGTTTTGAGGCAGGATCGTTCTCTCAAGCGACACAAATTAACGTGCCTTTCAAAAAAAAATCGCTTGTCCTGCCTGTCTGGCTTTTTGTATTTTTTGCGTGCCTTGTGATAGCCGGCTGGTCCAACGCCGTGAACTTAACTGACGGGCTTGACGGCCTGGCATCGGGTTTGTCGCTTTTTGTTTTTGCCACTTTTGTCGTCATGGCGTATATAATAGGAAACTTTAAGCTCAGCGAATACCTCCTAATAATGCACGTGCCAAAGGCGGCGGAAGTCACGGTTGTTTGTGCTGCTTTTGCCGGAGCCCTGCTGGGATTCCTCTGGTTTAATTCTTATCCTGCTCAGGTTTTCATGGGCGATACGGGCTCTCTAATGCTGGGCGGCCTGATAGGGACAATAGCCGTGCTGATAAAGCAGGAATTCCTGCTTTTCATAGTGGGTGTAATATTCATAATAGAACTGCTTTCAGTAGTCCTGCAGGTAACTTCATTTAAAATGACAAAAAAACGCCTGTTTGCCATGGCGCCCCTGCACCATCATTTCCAGATAAAGGGAATGGCCGAACCAAAAATAATAGTAAGGTTCTGGATACTGGCTGTCATTGTGCTGCTTTTTACGCTGAGCACGCTCAAACTGAGGTGAGCCGATGTATATAAAAGGGAAAAACATACTGATACTTGGGGCGGGAAGGAGCGGTGTTGCGGCAGCCGGCCTGGCATTGTCTAAATCGCCGGCAAGGGTTGTTTTAAGCGACATAAAGCCGCGCTCAAAGTTTCCTGAAGAAGCCCTGGCTCTTGAGAAAAAGGGCCTGATTATTGAGACCGACGGCCACAGTGACGATTCAATTATGAAGGCGGACGTCATAGTGATAAGCCCCGGAATACCCGTTGACCCGCGCTGGGACGAAATGATAAAGAGGCACAACAAGATCCTTGTGGGGGAGCTTGAGTTCGCTTACGGTTTTACGGCCGGCTCAAAGGCGAAAATAATAGCGATAACCGGCACCAACGGCAAGACTACGGCATCAACGCTTATGTACGAGGTCTTAAAGGCGCACAAGGGAGTAAAGGCAGCGCTTGCGGGAAATGTGGGAACGCCTTTTTGCGGATTTGCCGAGCAGGCCGCGGAACTTGATTATATAGTGCTTGAGGTTTCAAGCTTTCAGCTTGAGACAATAAGGGAGTTTAAGCCGCACAT
>CAYNMZ010000176.1:0-4363 GCA_964398505.1 uncultured Spirochaetia bacterium | reverse complement strand
TTAAGCTTATAGGATGAAACCTTTTCCGCCTTTTTGCCCCTGGCTGCGGCAAAGTACAGTACTCCCGAAGGCCTGTCCAGAAGCAGCATTGAGCCCGCGTCCGCCTGCGACGCTTCCATACATATGTCAAGCAGCCTTCCGAGCACCTCATTAAGGTTAAAATCCCTGTTCGTGACCTCGGCGACCTCGCGTAGTATCCGGACTTCCTTTTCAAGCCTTGCAATATCAGTATCACGCAAAGCAATTGTTTTTCCCTTCTTTATCAAGGGTTCCTTTTCAGCTTTTTTCTTTTTATTTCCCGGCATTTCCGGCCTCTTTGACAAATTTTTTCGCGAATAAAGCCGCCTTACGCAAAAGAGCGGTTTTACCTCCTATATGCCCGGCTGCCATGTCAACAAAAGCGCTTCCGACTATGACCCCGTCAGCTTTCTTAAGCGCTTCACGCGCCTGCTGCGGGGTAGATATCCCAAAACCCGCGAAAACCGGGACGCTTGAAGCCTTCTTTATTTTATTGATAAGCGAATAATCAGCTTCATTCCTTTTTCGGGCGCCGGTCACGCCTTTTAAAAGAACATAATACACAAAGCCGCGGGTCTTTTCCACAATTTTAAGGGCCCTTTCGGCGGAATTCGCAGGTGAAACAAGGTTTATGATATGAAAATTCTTCTTTTCGGCATATGAATGAAATTCCTTTTCCTCGTCATAAGGAAGGTCCGGTATTATGGCGCCGTCAGCTCCTGCCGCAAGAGAATCATCAACAAATCTCTTTATGCCGTAATTAAGTACTATATTGAAATATGTCATAAAAACCATTGGTATGCCGGTTTTTTTTCTTATCCTTGCCGCCAGCGAAATACAATCAGCGCATGAAACCCTGTTTTTAAGACTCCTTAAGGCAGCAGCCTGAATTGATTTGCCGTCAGCTACAGGGTCTGAAAACGGTATCCCTATTTCCAGCATTGACACACCGTTTTCGGCTAGCGTTAAAGCAAGTTCTTCGCTTGTCCTTATGTCGGGGTCGCCCGCCATAAGGTAAACTATGATATGCTTTTTATCCTTTCTCATACAATCTATCCTGTTCTTCATAACCGTCCTCTTGGCGATTTAAGCATCAGGCTTGATCGCGGCTTCATCTGCCGTTAATTGATAATTATTAATTATTTTCAGGCTTTAAGTGCCGCCTTACTGTATGCATGTCCTTATCTCCCCTGCCTGATAGATTCACTATCACTATGCCGCCTTTTTTTAGCTTCAATTTCGGCAGGTAAGCCAACGCATGCGAGCTTTCCAGCGCCGGCATTATGCCTTCCAGTCTTGTAAGTTCTTTAAAAGCCCTGATTGCCTCAATATCCCTGATTGAATCGTATTTCACCCTGCCCGTGTCATGCAGGTAGCTGTGTTCAGGCCCGATACCTGAGTAATCAAGCCCGGCGGACACAGAATACGTATCCAGTATCTGGCCGTCCCTGTCCTGCAAAAGGTAAGTCTTGGTGCCATGAAGCACGCCTATCCTGCCTCCTTCAAACCTGGCCGCGTGATTTTTTGTGCGAATTCCCATACCACCGGCTTCTATGCCGTACATCTTTACCTGGCTGTGCCTCATAAACGGATAGAACAGCCCCATGGCGTTTGAGCCGCCGCCAACACAAGCCACCAACGCGTCAGGCAGCCTTCCTTCCGCCTTCATAACCTGCCTTTTGGCTTCCGTTCCTATTACTGACTGAAAATACCTTACCATTTCCGGAAAGGGATGGAAGCCGGAAACAGTGCCTATCAAGTAATATGTGTCGTCAACATTCTTTATCCAGTCCCGAACAGCCTCATTCATCGCGTCCTTTAAGGTCCTGGTCCCTGAAGTGACGGGAGTTACAGTCGCGCCAAGAAGCCGCATCCTGAAAACATTTGTCTCCTGCCGCGCCATGTCAGTCTCGCCCATAAAAATCTCGCATTTCATGCCGAACATTGCCGCCACTGTCGCGGTCGCGACACCATGTTGTCCGGCTCCTGTCTCCGCTATTATCCTCTTTTTTTTCATCCTGCGCGCAAGCAGTATCTGCCCCATGCAGTTGTTTATCTTGTGCGCGCCCGTATGATTCAGGTCCTCTCGCTTTAAGTAAACCTTAAATCCGTATTTTTTTGTCAGGTTGGGCGCCAGGTAAAGCGGCGAAGGCCTTCCGACATAATTCTTTAAATAATAATAATACTCGCGCCTGAAATTCGGGTCATTTTTAGCGTTCCTGTAATGGTTCTCAATTTCCTGAAGCACGGCCATAAGGGTCTCCGGCGCGTACCTGCCGCCGTATTGCCCAAAATAACCGCGTTTATCCGGCAGTTTCATCGTGTCTCCGTTTTTGTCTTTTTTCCGGCTTTCCTCGCCGCCTTTAAGAAGTCCTTTACTTTTCTTAAATCCTTTTTGCCGGCTGTTTTTTCCAGCCGCGAACTTGCATCCACCCCGTATGGCTCCGCCTGCCTGATAGCGTCACCAACATTTCCCGCGTCAAGACCGCCCGCCACAAAAAAACGCCTTTTTATACCGCTGACAACGGACCAATCAAAAGTTTCTCCGCTACCCCCATAACTGTCCTTTTTAGGCGTATCAAAAAGAAAAGCAAATACATTCTTGCCGTATTTACGTGTTTTAGCGCGGGCTTCGGAAGCTTTCCTGACCCGTAACGCCTTGATAACTCTAGCCCCCTTTATTGACTCAACATAAGAAGGTCCTTCGTCGCCTGACAACTGGACGAAATCAAGCTTTAGCGCCGAAATCACGCTGTTAACAACCTCGGGTTTTTCATTGACAAAAACACCTGCTTTCATGGTGGATTGCTTCAGCGCGACGCATATGCGCGCCGCTTCAACAAGCCCTACGCGCCTCTTGCTTTCGGCAAAAACCATACCTATAATATCGGCGCCTGCAGACTCCGCGGCCAGAGCGTCTTTGATTCCGGTTATACCGCAAATTTTCACCTTCATGGACTACCTGCCTGACTGGCCCCTTATTATATCGGATACAAACTGCTGCATGTCTTTTGGCTTCATTTTCATCAGAGCAGTGCCTATAAGGGCGGCTTTCAGCCTTCCTCCCTCGCCGGCCTCGTTTAAATCCTCAGGCCTGTTTATGCCGCTCTCGCATATCACTATCTTATCGCGCGGCACAGAATTCGCCAGTGACGCCACTCTTGACAGGTTCACCTTGAAGGTTTTAAGGTCCCTCGCGTTGATTCCGATAACATCCGCGCCCGAGGCAACGGCTTTCTTTATCTCTTCCCTTGTGTGTGTTTCAACAACAGGAGTCATATTTAGGAACCGCGCCTTTTTCACAAAATTCGTCAGTACCCTTTTCTCAAGCAAAGAAGCTATAAGAAGTATCGCGTCAGCCCTTGCCCAGCGCGATTCGTAAATCTGGTACTCATCTATAATAAAATCTTTCCTTAGCACTGGCAAAGAACAGTATTTCTTAACTTCCTTTATGTACTCAAGCCTTCCGTCAAAGAACTTTTTGTCGGTCACAACCGATATGGCGCCTACCCCGGACCTTTCATATTGCTGCGCTATTTCCTTCACGTTAATGGCGGCCTTAATGACACCGGTCGAAGGCGCTTTTTTCTTTATTTCACCGATTATTGTAAAATCGTTATTTTCAAGTACATCCTTGAAATTCCTGTTTGCCGGATACTTCGCTATTTCCTTAAGGAATTCAGAGACCGGCATCTTTTCCTTTTTCTGTTTAACCTCGGCTTTTTTTGCCTTTATTATCCTTTTTAAAACGCTCATATAATCCTCCTTTTGCTTATTTTTACAATCAGCCGTTACTGCACCTGATAAAATCCTCCAGTTTTTTTAAAGCAAGCCCCGAATCAATTATTTCGGCCGACTTTTTGACTCCTTCGGCGGGTGCCGCCACATTGTCAGCTATATACAGGGCGAAACCTGAATTCAAAATTATAACATTCCTGTACGCACCCTTTTCTGTTCCCGAAAATACAGCGCGCAATATGGCCGCGTTTTTTTCCGGATTCCCGCCTTTTACAGCTTCCATAGGCGCTTCAGCAAGTCCGAAATCCCCGGGTTTAATATAGTAAGTGCTGATTTCCCCTTTTTTCAGTTCCGAGACCTTGGTCGGCCCGGAGAGTGTTATCTCATCCATATTTCCCGCGCCGCATACGACCGCGGAATGCACATGTCCCATGTTTTTCAGAACTCCGGCTATCTTTTCGGTTAGTTCAGGGGAAAAAACACCCATCAAATGATGCTTGTTGCCGGCCGGGTTTATGATAGGGCCTAGCAGGTTGAATATGGTCCTGACTCCTAGTTCTTTCCTTACGCCCATGGCAAATTTCATCGCCGCATGGCATGAAGGCGC
>CAYNMZ010000175.1:0-4378 GCA_964398505.1 uncultured Spirochaetia bacterium | reverse complement strand
TTTCATACTGTTGGATGAGCCTTTTGTGGGTATAGACCCGATAGCCGTGGCCGATATACAGTCAATAATAAAGGAATTAAAGGCAAGGAAAATAGGAATACTCATTACGGATCATAATGTCAGGGAGACTCTTTCCATAACAGACAGAGCGTATATACTCTATGACGGTAAAATACTTCTTTCAGGCACGGCAAAGCAATTGATAAAAGACAGGAAGGCCAGACAAATTTATCTCGGGGAAAAGTTCACGCTATGAAGAAAGCCGCGGTGCTTCTGCCGGTGCTGTTTGGCGTCCTATTATATGACGCGTATGCGTCCGACAACCCGTATTATTCGGATAAGACAGAAAACGCGATTCGCTATTATGAGGAATCTGTCCAAAGGCCCGACTGCTCAAAAGCGGCTTTATTTAACCTTGCTTCGGTTTACAAGGAATTTGGAGAGAACAGGAAGGCCTTTGAAGCATACAGGAAAGTCCTTGAAATAAACCCGAAAGAACCACGCGCCCATTTTGAGCTTGCCAAGGCATATTTTTTCCTCGGCGCCTTCAATTACGCCGAGGAGGAAATAAACTTTTTTTTAAGGTCGGGTACCGCGAACTGGGAAGTGTATTTCTGGCAGGCTAATATCCTTATGGAGATGGGAAAATACGCGGAAGCTTATGAGGCGTTCAAAAAATCCATTGAGCTTGACCCCAGAAAGGCCATGGTGTATGTGCGGCTTGCTGATATGCGCGCGCTTGAAGGCAAGTACGAGGAAGCCATAGAAGCTTACAGGCAGGCGATAAAAAGCGACAAGACATATACTGAGGAAATAATAAGGAAAATAGCGTATCTTCAGGAAAAAAAAGGCGACCTTGCCGCGGCTTTTTCCAGCTGGCGCCAGGCCGGAGAGATAGACACAAAGGACCCGGTCGCGGCGGAGAAAGTGCAGTCTTTTATGGCGGTACTGCCTGACATAAATGAAAAGAACGAGGACTATAAGCGCCAGAAAAAGTCGCAGCGGGACGCATATATGCCCCCTGACAGAAACGGGCCTGAGGACTCTGAAAATATTCCCGATATTGAGGTGGCCATAAAAAGGGACGTTGGATACATATACATAAAATCAGGCAGCGATTTTATTGTTTTTGATGACAGGGAACAGCCGCTCGCGGAGTGTGAGGCGGGCAGGGAATATTATATTGAGGCCGACAAGAACGGGAAAAAAGCGTATTTCGGCGCTGTTGACGGCTCGGCGCCGGTAATTGAATTCAGGAAAAAGGTCCATATGGTAAAAAAGAGGCGCGAGGCGACCACGGCGGTTTACAATGTCCGTTACGGCGAGGGTTTTTATTGGTCAGGACAGGAGGATACGACTTATAGGGGCGATTTTAAGGCGATATTGCAGGACAAAATGCTCACTTTTATAAATGTCCTGAACGTTGAAGAGTACCTTTATGGAGTCTTGCCTTCAGAAATGCCGGCTGACTGGAGCATTGAGGCATTAAAAGCCCAGGCTGTTGCCGCTCGGACATATACCTTCAGGCACCTGCGAAGGCACAGTTCAAAGGGATTTGACTTGTGCGCGCAGCAGCATTGCGCTGTTTACAAGGGCTTGCATGGAGAGACTGAAAAAACAAACAAAGCCGTTGACGCAACCAGGGGCGAGGTCCTGTACGGTTCAAATTACCAGATGCTTGACACATTTTACTCCCATTGCTGCGGGGGTCATACCACTGATGTCAATGACGCATGGGGCGTACGAAAGGTAAAGAGCCTGGGCGGCGTTTATGACTGGAAGAAACAGGCGTTGAAACGTGAATGGGAGTTTCCGCTGGAGCCTTTTTACCTTGAAGAGTGGGTAAGAACTGTCCCTGACGCTTACTGCAAGGCGTCAGGAAGCAATGAGATAAGTTACAGGTGGATAAGGTATCTTGACGCGGAATCCCTCAGGTATTATGTAAATAAAAGGTTTAAAATTGGAAGGATAAAGGATTTAAAACCGTTAAAGCGAGCGGGTTCGGGCGCGCTTACAAGGCTGCAGATAGAGGGCGAAAACGGTGTTGAGATTGTGGGTTTTGACGCGATGCGCAACATACTGGGAAAAATTCGCGCAAATGTGATAAAATGGGAATACAGCAGGGATGAAAACGGCTACATAAAACAGATATACATTTATGGCGCGGGCTGGGGACATAGCATAGGCATGTGCCAGCGCGGAGCTAAGGGCATGGCTGAGAAAGGGAAAGCGTACAATGAGATACTTTACCACTATTTCCCGGGAAGTTACTTAAAAAAGAAGTACTAATAGTCAATTAATAATAGAAGAAGGCAAGGCACGGTGAATCCGGATAAATACTAATTTTAAATTACGAATTTCAAATTAAGACGAAGAGAGCGCCGGGCTTTTTATCTCATGTTTTTGTGGAGGTTTTGATTTGAAGTATAAGCCGTATCCGATTACAGTAAAGCCGATATTAAAGGAACAGGTATGGGGCGGAAACGCCATATCCGCGTATGTCAGGCTGCCGAAGGGAAAGCATATAGGCGAGGCCTGGTTTATGGCTGACCAGCAGGGCAACGCTTCCGTGATATCCAATGGAGCGTACAGGGGAATGCCCCTGGACGTGTTTATGGCCAAATATGGACAACTTGCATTGGGAAAAAAAATCGCCTTAAAATACGGCAAAAGGTTTCCTCTGTTATTTAAGTTCATAGATTCGCGCGATAAGCTCTCAGTACAGGTTCATCCGGACGATGCTACCGCGAGGAAAAAGGAGAATAAGCCCGGCAAGGCAGAAGCGTGGTATGTGATAAAATCAGGCATAGGGTCATATGTTTACGCCGGTTTTTCCAAAAGGATGCCGGGCAAACAGCAGATTATTGAAGCCGCTGAAAACGGCTCAATACATAAATATTTGAAGAAATACGGCACTAAGGGAGGCGATGCTTTTTTTGTGCCGCCCGGGACGGTGCATTCGATAGGCCCCGGAAACCTTATATTTGAGATACAGCAAAATTCTGACATAACATACAGGCTTTATGACTGGGGCAGGAAGAATCTTGGCGTACAGCGTGAACTGCATGTGTTAAGCGCCGCGGACGCGGTCAGGGATGTGACGGCCGCAGGAAAATGCCATTGCAGGAAAGAAAAATATGGAAATATCAGGGTTAAAACTCTTGTAAAAAGCGTTTGGTTTGACGCTTATGAGATAAAGGCAAGGAAAAAATCTGAAATAAGGAAGGGCTGCCGGCCATGTGTTATTGCTGTAATAAAAGGACGTGTGAAAGCTTCGGCCGGCGGGTCAAGCCATTTTTTCAAACGCGGCAGTGTGGTGTTGATGCCGGCGGCAGATTACGCCATACGGGCGGCAAAGGACGCTAAAATAATATTGGTGGATATAAAATGAGGAATAAACGGCCGGGCAATCTTGTTTTTGCGGGAATGTTGTCGTTTTTTATGGCCGTATCTTACTCGGGGAGTATGGCGATGGACAAAGAAAACAGTGACGTAATCAGGGAAAAACTTGAGAACGGGCTGACGGTAATAATTAAGAAGAACACTGCTGCGCCAGTGGCCGCGTGCAATTTTTGGGTAAGGGCAGGCGCGGGAAATGAAAACGAAAGGGAAAAGGGGCTGTCTCACTTTATTGAACATATGATGTTTAAGGGTACAGAAAAAAGAGGGGTAGGCGAGATAGACAGGGAAATTAAGGAGATGGGAGGATACAACAATGCGTTCACTTCTTATGACGCGACAAATTATGTCATAGTCCTACCCTCGGAGTATGTTAACCGGGCAATTGAGATACAGTATGACGCGCTCACGTCCTCGGTTTTTGAAGAAAAGGAAATTGATAAGGAAAGGGAGGTCATCCTTGACGAGCTTTATAAGGGTCAGGACAATCCCAATACGGTCCTATGGCAGAGACTCATGAAACAAATGTTTTCCACGCATTACGCCGACCCGATAATAGGATATGACACACTGATTAAGGGCTACACCAGGAAGTCGCTGGTTGATTACTACAAAAAATATTATATACCCGCGAACATGGTTGTCGTAATAAGCGGGGATGTTGATCCTGATGCTGTAATGAAACAGGTGAAGGCGACATTCGGCACAATAGAGCCGCGCAAGACAGGGAAGCTTGGCAGGGGCGCTGAGCCGAAGGAAGATTTCACTTATGAGGCATTTCCGGGAAAAGTGCAGAGCAGGTACCTTGCCGTGGCTTTCAGGATTCCTGACGCGCTCTCGGAGGATACGCCGGCCCTTGAGATACTCTCAAGGCTTCTCGGCGGCTCTGCCAGCTCCATCCTCTACAGGTCTGTTAAGGAAGAACAGGAACTGGTCGATGAGATAGCCGTTCGCCGCATGGACCTCCACGCCGTCGAAG
>CAYNMZ010000174.1:0-4383 GCA_964398505.1 uncultured Spirochaetia bacterium | reverse complement strand
AATTTTTAGGGCCCTTAGCCGCGGCTTTTCATCCTTTTCATTCAGCAGCGAGTCAAGACCTATGCTCGCCAGCGCCACGGCGAAAAAAGTAGCCACATAAAAAAACCGCGAAGGGTTCCTAAACTGTTTGAAAACCGGAAGGTGGTAAAAAATCCCGTATATAAAAGTGTAGCCGCCGAAAGCAAGCACCGTGAATGCCGCAATTGCCGCGGCGAAGAAAAAAATGTTCTTTCTCTGCGGCCCTTTGACATTCAGGAAGCCGAGAAGCAGGAAACAGGTTATGCCAAAATAATAGGAAGTGAGCGTAAAAGGCATGAAGCCCCAGTATTCCCTGTTGAACAGGCCGAAAAAACCCGGTATGAAGAAGGATATCAGTTCTCCAGGGTGGAATGACCATGATATGAAATCCTTGTATGATACGTCAGCCCTCCAGGACAGGTTCGTATACGCAAGCGAAGGCAGCAGCTGCGGGGCTGATAAAAGAAAAATAAATACCAACGTGAGGCCGAGGCCCGCGCCGGCCCTTCCTACGGCCTTTTTATCTTTTTCGACAAAAATAAGATAATATGCCGCGTATCCGGCGAGGCCGAGCATGGTATAAGCCATTATTTGCATGCCTGTAGCGAGCATCATGAGCGCAGGCATGACAGCCGCCAGCATGAAGGATACCGCCGATTTTTTCTCAAGCGCCCTGTGCGTGAAATAGAAAGCAAAAGGAATCAACGCTCCCGCCTTTATATTGTTCCAGTGTCCGGCATACACATATGAAAGCAGGTATCCCGAGACCATAATTGCGGATGCGCCGAAAAATGAAGCTGCTGAACCTAACCGTATGCGCCTTAAAAACAGGAACATGCCTGACGCGGCAGCGAGCATATGCAGGCAAAGGTCAAAGGCATAAGTGGAATGTATCGGCACGTTCAGGGCTATAAAAAGCAGGTCTGTCGGATAGTAAAAAAGCAGGCTTGAGGAGCCTATCATCGGCATTCCCAGGTATATATCAGGCAGCCATGAAGGCAGGCTTCCGTAAACGTGAAGCGCCCTCTGCGCGAAAACCGAAAAAGCCATGTATATGGTTACAGTATCCGTGCCAAAGAGCATTTTCCCCGGCAGGAAAGAGTCCTTAAAAAGCAGCAGGCAAACTGTCAGGAACAGCGCTGCGGCAGCGGCCGCCTTAACCTTTCCTGTAGCCATTTTCAAACCATTTGATTGTCTGCATCAGGCCCGGCACAAGCTTTACCTGCGGCTGCCAGCCAAGAAGCTTTTTGGCCTTGCTGATATCAGGTTTTCTCCTGCAAGGGTCGTCCTTTGGCAGCGGTTTCCTGACAATGCGCGATTTTGAGCGCGTCATCCTCTTTATTATAAGCGCCGCTTCCTTTACAGTAAACTCGTCAGGATTGCCCAGGTTTATTACCTCTCCCTTTATCCCGGGTTTCAACATGGCAAGTATCAGGCCGCGCACCATGTCAGACACATAACAAAAACTCCTTGTCTGTGAGCCGTCGCCGTAAATGGTCATGGGCCTGCCGTTAAGCGCCTGGTCAATAAAATTTGAAATCACCCTTCCGTCATCCTTTTGCAGGCGCGGGCCGTATGTGTTGAATATCCTTATTATGCGGCAGTCAAGCCCGCGCTTCCTTACGTATTCCATTGTAAGCGCCTCTGAGAAACGCTTGGCCTCGTCATAACAGCTCCTAATACCCACGGGATTCACATGTCCCCAGTATGTCTCCTTTTGCGGGTGCTCCTTCGGGTCGCCATAAGTTTCGGAAGTTGAAGTTATGAGAAAACGCGCCTTTTTAGCTGTCGCAAGCTCAAGTATATTATAAGTGCCAAGGGAATTTGTCATAAGCGTCTCTATGGAATGCTTCTGATAATAAGGCGGCGATGCGTATGACGCGAGATGAAAAACATAATCAACTTTTCCTGATATTCTCAGCGGTTTCCTGATGTCGCGTTTTATAAACTTAAAATTTTCAGTTATAAGTTTTATGTTTTCCTTCCGGCCGGACCCCAGGTTATCAACGCAAATCACTTTCATGCCCAGTGAAATCAGGGCCTCGCACAGATGAGATCCGATAAATCCCGCTCCACCGGCGACCAACGCTGTTTTTGCCACAAAATCCTCCTGAAATTTTGCGTGAATTAGCAATATTTTATTACAATAAGGCGGGGTTGTCAAAGCCAGTTTTACGCTCTCAGGACACCTTCAGCACAGCTCCCTTCAGGTAAAAAGTCTCAGGAATACAGGTGTTATAGGGATGATCCGCGGCCTGGAACATCTGTTCAAGCACAGCCACCCTCTTTTTAAGCTTCCTTGCCGCCTGTTTTGCCGACGCGATTAGTTCGGCCATGGACACATTGTGCGAGCAGGAAAACGTGAAGAGTATGCCGCCGGGTTCCAGGATTTTAAGCGCCCTTTGATGCAGGTCCCTGTATCCGGCCATGGCGCCTTTCTTTTCATCCTTTGCCTTTGAGAAAGCGGGCGGATCAAGTATTATAAGACCGTATTTTTCACCCTGATTTTTCATGGCTTCAAATACATCCGCCTTTTCAAAGGCCGTATTTCCGCAGTTGTTGAGCTTCGCGTTTCTCTCGGCTGCCGCAATTGCAGGGGCCGAAGAGTCTATGCCCTTTACGCTGAAAGCCCCGGAACGCGCGGCATAAACTGAAAATCCTCCCGTGTAGCAGAATGCGTCAAGGACCTTTTTCCCCGCGGCGTACTTTTCAAGTTTTTTCCTGTTATCCCTTTGGTCAAGATAAAACCCCGTCTTGGAGCCCTTTTCAACGTCAACAATGAACTTCATGCCGTTTTCAGTTATTGTCACCGGCCCCGGCCTTGCGCCCTCAGGCATGATCACCGCTTCAAAGGGCTTTAACCCCTCTTTAGCCCTCATGGGAGAGAGGCTCTTTTCATACACAAATCCCGGATTCAAATCCGCAATTATAATATCTGCAACATGCTTTTTAAGTTTTTCCATCCCCAGCGTTGTTATTTGCAGCACCGCGTTACCGGCGTAGATATCAACTACAAGGCCGGGCAGTGAGTCAGCTTCGGAAAAGACGGCGCGGTATGAGTCCGTGCCCTTTATCTTTTCCCTCTTTTTTACC
The DNA here is from genome assembly GCA_964398505.1 of uncultured Spirochaetia bacterium. GTDB lineage: Bacteria > Oederibacteriota > PGYV01 > PGYV01 > CAYNMZ01 > CAYNMZ01. The sequence goes on along the minus strand of CAYNMZ010000174.1, from coordinate 1,272 downwards.
GCCATACTGATTTTTGCCGCGATAAGTTCAGCAATGTCAGAATAGGCCGTGTATTCAGCCTCAGGTTTTTTCATTATATCCAGCATACGACAGGTTATTTTTGAAGCGGTATTGATATAAGCCGGGCCAAGGCACAGTCCTTCCCATGTTCTCACCATGACAGGTCCGCCTTGTTCAAAACCCGAAGGAAGCGATGAAATCTCATTGTTGAATATCCAGGGATGGCCCTGTATCAGGCGCTGTTCCTCGCCTTTTTTCAGGATTACCACGGGAAGGTTTTTCAAACTATTTTCTCCATCCGGTAAATTGGAGTCAGGGCCGTAATATGTATCATATGGTTTATTCTACTGTCACGCTCTTTGCCAGGTTCCTCGGCTTGTCCACATCAATTCCTTTTTTCACGCCTATGTAATAGGCAAGAAGCTGCATGGGGATCGCGGCAAGCAGCGGAAAAAAATCAGGTTCTATGTCAGGCACATATATAATATCATCCGCAAACTTTTTAATTGTCTTATTGCCTGAGTTGGTAATCGCTATTATGGTGCCTGCCCTTGCCTTTATTTCCTGAATATTGCTTATTATCTTCTCATAAAGCGGGCCTTCCGGCGCGATGAAAACATTTGGTGTCTTGTCGTCCACAAGCGCTATAGGACCGTGTTTCATCTCTCCAGCGGCATAGCCCTCGGCATGTATATAAGATATTTCCTTCAGTTTTAAAGCGCCTTCCAGCGCCATGGGATAGTTTATGTTCCTTCCATAATAAAGGAAATCCCTGTTTCTACAGTATTTTTCGGCGATGGACTCGATTTTTTTCCTGTCCCTTAAAATCTGCCTTATGAAGCCGGGTATCTTTCTCAGATTTTTAAGCGCCCTGCCGGCACTTTTGCGGGAGAGCCTCCCCTTTAACGAGGCCATGTAAAACGCGAACATGTAAAGCACTGCAAGCTGGCTGATAAAAGTCTTTGTGGCGGCAACGCCCACTTCCGGTCCGGCATGTGTGTAAATGACACCGTGAAGCATCCTGGAAAGCGTGGAGCCCACCACGTTCACCACAGCTATCGTATAGCCGGCTTTATGGCTTATATTCTTGAACGCCTCAATCGTGTCTATGGTCTCCCCTGACTGTGATACAGCCATCAGCAGGGTCGATTTGTCAACCTGCGGGCAGGAATACCTCGCCTCAGAAGCCACGTCAACGAACGTATTCACTCCCGCGTATTTTTCAATCAGGTACTTGGCTGTATAGGCGGCATGATAGGAGGTGCCGCAGGC
>CAYNMZ010000173.1:0-4532 GCA_964398505.1 uncultured Spirochaetia bacterium | reverse complement strand
GTCGGTGTCACTGTTGGCGTAACTGTCTCGGTTACTGTCTGTGTTACCGTGAAAGTCGGTGTAACCGTAGGCGTCACTGTTTCAGTTACTGTCTGTGTTACCGTGAACGTCGGCGTCACTGTCGGCGTAACTGTCTCGGTCACTGTCTGTGTCACCGTGAACGTCGGCGTTGACGTAGGCGTCACTGTCTGCGTCACGGTCTCGGTCACTGTATACGTAGGCGTATAAGTCGGTGTTATTGTCTCTGTAACCGTGGGCGTCACGGTCCCGGTTACTGTCGGCGTAACCGTAGGTGTTACTGTCGGCGTCACGCTCTCAGTAACTGTAAAAGTCGGCGTATTTGAGTAAGTACTCGTAAACGTTGGGCTTGCCGTGGCAGAGGCAGTCCACGTGACTGTCACTGTCGGCGACGGCATAGCGCTTGTAAATATGACTGTTGTCCCAACATCCCTGTCCGGCGCCGCAATTGACCCGTCAAGGCCGCTGTCAGGTATTATATTATTTGTCTGCGCTGTTTCATTATATATATGCGCTGTCGCGAAGCCTGAAAGATTTGTCGTACCCGAGATGTTTCCCGTATTAATACCTGTAACTGCGGCCAGTGTTGACGAAGTAAAAATAGCTGCACCGCTTGACGACAGGCTTATAGTCGTCGCTCCGCTGACGCTGTTGCCGTAAACATCGACAACCTGCAGCCTTATCTCAACCGTTGTCCCGATTTCCGTGTATTCGGAAGCCGCGAAAGCCGCAACATGGTCAGCCGGCCCTGCAACCCATTCAAGAACAACCGGCACATCCCTGTCAGGCGAGGCGTTTGAGCCGGCCAGCGCGGCACAGTGCGGGGTCACTGTCAAAGACTGCGCGTAATAGTCAATAATGTCTGCTGTCCCGGATGAAGCTCCTGTTATTTCCATCACAAGCGTTCCCGTGCCTATTCCTGAAGCCGAGGGGTCTGAGCTTGCCGTAAAAGTCGCCTTTTGCGGCGCGTTTATGACAACAGTGTAATTGCCCGTAACAGGTACTTTGTCAGCGTCAACTACGGACACGACAAGGCTTTTCTGAGTGCCCGCGGACAAAGTGCCGCTGCCGGCATAGGACAAGGCCACATGATCCGCGCCTGGCGCGACAAACATCACCGAAGCTGTCACGTCCCTTGAGTGGTTTCCCCACGGCGTGGAAAAAGGCGTAACCACGGCTGTTCCTGTACTGTTGTTTTTCAGGACCAAATCAGCGTATCCTGAAGGGTTTGTCGGGCCATAAGCCGTATTTCCCCCGGCGATAGTCCAGCCGGAAGGCACATAAGAAAAGTACGCGCTCCCCGAGGCTGTTACCGTAACCCATTGAACCGAGGCGACCGTGTTTCCGGCAAAATCCTCAAGCCATATCCTGACCGGCTCACCGGTTCCCGCGGCTCCCGCGGCAGCTATACCGTCATCAACCCTTGCAGAAGCGTGGTCAGCGGAAGTAAACCACACATAGGCTTTTTCATCCCTTGCAGGCGATCCCGCAAGAAGCGCGGAAGGCGTGATAGTCACCTGCTGGGCCGCTGAATTGCTCACTGAAACAGCCGCAAAACCCGCATTATCCGTAAATCCATAAGCCGTATTCAAGCCGAGCCCTGCCCAGCCAGGAGGAACAGCGGAAAAGGAGGCGTCCGCATTCGCTGTCACAGTGACCCAGCGCTGCGCAGCCATGGAATTTCCGTTTATGTCAACAACCTGTATTCCAAGCGAAGCCTGCCAGCCGGCGGGCAATGCGGTAAACACAGGCGATACCCTGACATGGTCCGGCCTTGAAACCGTGAATTTATATACCCTTGAACTTGACGCTCCGTTTCCCTCAACCGCGGTCACAACAGCCGCCCATATGCCAGGCTCAGCCGCTTCCGGTATATTGTATGTAATATACATCCTTTTCCAGCCCTTCGGATTCCCCGTATCCTCAGCCTCATATGTAAGCGCGGCTGAAGAAAGCACCGTATTATTAAGCGCGTCAATGATTGTAATACGCGCGTTTGTGGTATTTACGTCATAAGAGCCAAAAGGGTCGGACATCTGCGCGGAAATCCTTGCCTGCGAGCCTGCCGCAAGCACGCTTTTCGTATTGCCTTCAGAGTCAAAAGACCTTATCCAATCAACACCCACATAATCCGTGACATCAAGAGACACGCAAGACCGCTGGTCAGGCGCAACGCTTCCCGTATGCTGTATGGTAAGCGTCCTGGCAGTATTCCCCACATTCGTAAAGAGCATAGCCAGTTTGTATCCCGCAGGTATTGTCACAGGCCCGGCAAGCGTTATTGGGAAATTATACGTCCCCGTATTGCACGCGACAGTGGAAGATCCTATTTTTACCGTATTAACCCCGTTCGTGTAGAAAATGTCAACTGTGGCGTTTACTGTCCCGACAGTGCCGCCCCTTACAAGAACAAGCCTGGCATTTATCGCGTTGACCAGCCTCAGCTGCCTGTAAAGCGGCGGCGACATGCTGAATGCCCGTGAAGCGTACCTGTTCACAAGCGTTGAAGACGTGTCCGCAGCCGCAGTATCCGTAAGCGTGGTCAGGTTATAAGCGTGCTCTGCCGGGCCCTCAGCATTGGCGTGAAGCCACAGCGTCTTGTTTACGGCCGACTTATATGAAGCCACTGTTGTTTCCAAAGCAGTCCCATACACCGAAGGCGCGCTTACAGCCGCGAGCCTGACTGACGTAATGTCCGTTTCCCCGCCTTCTGCTGTCTCAGGAACATATTTCCTGAATATTATGCCGTAGCTCGAGTTATTGTTTATCAGTATGTCCGGCCTGCTGTCAGAGTCAGTATCATAAGCGGGATTGACATAATCCCACACAAGGTCGCCGTCATAATCTGCTGCCAGGAGCGCCGAATCGGACTGGTTCAATACGCTTGTCGGCCAGCCCATTGACGAGGAATCAGGGCTTATGTTAAACCTGTAGTTAGTACCAGTTGTATTGCCGCAGGTCAAAGCTATATCCCCGTAGGAACCGGCGCTGACAACCTGGCGCGTTTCCGGATTTACGCTTACGCCTCCAATATATACGTTCACTGTCTTTGAGTCATTTCCCGGATTTTGGTCAGTAATACCCGGTATGGAACTTAAGTCCGTATAAACCCTTATTGTGTAAAGCCCCGGCGGTACAGCAGCCGTATTGCTTATGTCAAAACCGTATCCCGCAATAACGCTCTCCGCCGTCGGCACCGTAAATGTCACATTCGCGTAAGTGAAACCTGTGACAGGCGTAAACCCGGCAGGGCCCGTAATGTCAATTTTTACCGGAACAGTTGACCAGTCACGCAGGCCGTAATTCACGGCTGTCGCCGATATCATTATGTATCCGTCCGAGTTCCTGAAAACCCTGCCTTCAGCCGGGCTTGTTATTTCCAATATGCCCGTGTCATGGAGCCTCGCCTTGCCATAGTCTATCTCTGCCTGCATGTCAGCCTGTGCCTGGCCGTTCAGCGTGTTTCCGTAGCCCCAGATTATTTCCACCGCACCGGAAGAACCTGCGGGAAGCGAGCCATTTCCGACCAGAAATTCCAGGGCCGTGCCTGCGTCCCCGTTTACGGAGTTTAAGTTGTTTAAGTTCGCGTTAACTATGGCCTGCCACATGGTAATATATGTGCCGACATGATGGCTTAAGCTGGCCGTAAACCCCGAGAAACCGCCGTACGAAACCGGATTGCCGGCAGACTTATAGCCAAATACCGTATCCTTCGCCCCGTCATAGGCGCAGTCATCGCCGTTGTTGCTCCCGTTAAAGTTCCAGTCACAGCCCTGGAAAAACCTCGTATTTACCGCGTTTCTTGTCGCGTGATTGTTCCTTATGTAATATATGGTGGCGAACCATTTCTTGTTGCCGCGTATTATGGTCTTTTTATTTACATACATGGGAATCTCGGTGCCGTTTGTTTTCGTTGTCTGGAAAACCGTGCTTATCACGGACTCGGTCTCGCCCCAGGGGGTTGTCAGCAGGTAATAATACTGCGTTCTCACATGGGCGAAATTCCTTGTAACTGTAGTGGTGTAATTTGTGCCCGGATTACCATACTGATAGGTATTTGCGCCTGATGTGTAGCGCAGCGCGAGCTTCGCGCCCGCGTCAGCGTCAATGTCATTGCCGAGACCGTTCGCGTCATTTGTAGGGTCCCCCCACCTGCCAAAATGGTCAATGTTGTTTATGCCGGTCAAGAGGTCCTGCTCTCCGTTATACGGGTAAACAATGGCGGATATCTGGCCTGCGCCGTTAACCGGCTCCTCCACGAGCAGGGACATGCTCGCCTGCGGCGGGGAAAGCACCACCGAGTAACCGCCTATGGGGTCGTCGTAAAAGTAAAGGTATCCGTCCTCAACATACCAGAGTATTTCCTCTTCATCGCCAAAACGGTTGATAATAACGGTCCCGTCGTCCTTTACAATGCGAGCCACGTCCATACCGGCCGGTATGGCGGTTTTCATCCTGTACCATTGTCCGTCAATCTTGTTCTTCAGCTCAACGCGTATCAGCCTGTCAGACGC
>CAYNMZ010000172.1:0-4581 GCA_964398505.1 uncultured Spirochaetia bacterium | reverse complement strand
GGTATTTTTATCCTTAAAGTTCCCCATGACGGCCATGCGGCCCAGGCTGAACTGCCAGCGGTATAAGTAAAGGTAAGCCTGTTGCCTGTGGACTCGCTGTAAAGCGAAAGCGGCGTAAGTTCAACGCTGCCCAGCCCTGCCGCGGCCTGAGTGGCTGTAAGCGTCGCGGTAAAGGTTGCCGTATTTGTAATGGAAGAAGTGGAAGTCAGCGTAACTGAAACCGTCGCTGTCATAGTGGGACTGTCCGTAACAGTTGCCGTGTAAGTATTCTGCTGTGTGCCTGTCGCTGACGCCGTAAATGAAGGCGAGGCCGTGAAAGTTGCCTCTATTGTGACGGTCGCGGTATCCGAAGGTATCAACGCCTCTGTGGCTGTCACGCTCAAAGAAGGCGTGAATGTGTATGTTTCAGGAACGGTGCATGTCATAGTGGCTGAAAAAGATGGTGTGGCGCTTATCGTCGCGGTATTTTGCGCGGTCATAGTGCCTGAAACCGTGGCTGTGGCAGTAGGCGTAGGCTGTTTTGTGGGCTGAACGGGAGCTGCGGGATTTTCCTTTTTTCCGCAGGCTGAAAAAGATAAAAAAACGCATAATGCCAAGCACAAAAACACTGTAATCGGCTTTTTCGCCTTGTTTTTCAGGCAGTTTTTTATCATATATCAATTATACGCCATAACATTTTTTTTGTCAAAGGCCATAAACGGCAAATACGCAGCTACCTCACCACAGCAAGCCTGCCCCTGGCTTGCAGCCGCTCATCCCGGTCAGTGACAGCTTCTATCATGAATAAATATACTCCTGAAGATACCTTTTCCCCTTTATAATTATCGCAGTTCCATGCCAGTGCCTGCCTGCCCGCTTCCCTGAAAGACACGATTCGCGTCACAAGCTCGCCTGAAACGGTATACACCTTCAGTTCCAGGTCAGCCTGCCTTGAGAGCATGAAAACAAACTGCGCCGTATGATGCGCGGGATTCGGGTAAACGCCGTCAAATTCCAGCTCAAGCGGAACAGGCGTATTGGTGGATGTGGGTGTTATGGTTGAAGTTGGCGTCACGGTATGAGTCCGGGTTATGGTATGCGTGGGCGTTATGGTCGCTGTAAGAATCCCCGTATTTACAAGGTTTGAATTCCTTACTTCCTTGTCCTTCCAGTAATCGTCGATATATGAAGATGCTGCCCTGTTCAGAACCTCAAGCCCCGTGCGGGCTGTAAGGCTTACCGAAAACCAGACGCTTCCTGAAGCGCCGGGAACATAAGGCGAGGCCGACAGGTCCCAAAAAACAAGTCCTGAAACAGTAGTTGTGCTGTAACCGGGTGACGCAGCTACAAAGGAAGAATTCCACGGTATGGTATCCCAAAGGAGAAAATTTCCCACATTCATGCCGCCCGAGTTGATAAAATCAATAGTATATGTAATAATTTCGCCATAAGCAGCCTGCGCCTTATCAGCTGTCTTGGTTATGCCCATTTCAGCTCCCGAATAATCAGGAAGCCCGTAATAAGTCACAAAATCCGCGCCGGAACCCGGCGCTATTGTTACAGGATTCCAGAAAACAGCAACTGCCGTGTCCGTTATCGGAGTCGGCAAAACGGTAAAATCCCAAAGCGAAGCGTCCTCTTTCATATTGTCCCATTGCCCTATTATCAGCATATCCGGGACCGTGGCTGACGGCGCACGCAGATAGCCCTCTGCCTTTATCTGCGGATTATCCGTATTATCCATGGAAAGCCACGCGTCAGGCACATCCGCGCCTATCCACTTTGACTGATGCGTTATCCTCCCGACGCCGGCCGCTGTCATAGGAGAATTGTCATTTAGGCCGAGCTGAGTGTCAAAAAGCAACCTGAGTCCCGCTCTCGCGTTAAATGTATTGGAATTCGTAACTGAATACCTTATCTCAAGCGTGTCCTTTCTTTCGCCGGTCCTTGGGTTTGCCACTATTTTAAGTGACTGCGCGACCTCAATACCCCTGCCGGTCACAGACCAAGAGCAGGTATTGCGTGTATTGTTGGAAACGTCATATGAATCAACGGGGTCCTGCGTAAAGACGCCCGAGCCTGAGCCGAATATGACAAGGGTGTTTCCCGGCGCCTCAATCTTTACAGTTGTTATGGAACTCCATATCGCGGAAGGATAGCCGTAAAGGAGCCTGAACCCTGAGGAAGTGCCTGCGGTAAACCTGCCTTTTGAAAGCCGCTTGGCGATGTCGCCGGAATTGGCGTTTATTGTCGCGATCCTGGCGTCAAGGTATTCGTTTGATATCGGAAAAACCGGTGCCGCGGCCTCAACCGAAAGCAACACCGCTGCCGCGAATAGAACCGACTTTTTCACGCCCATTTTTACAGCTCCAAATCCGCGCGTATTTCGCGCAGCCCTTAAGTGTAATCGGCGTTTATCCTTACATAATCGTATGAAAAATCCGCCGTAAGTATGAAGGTTTCATGCCTGCCAAGGTTAAGGTAAAGCTCAGCTTCTATGCGCCGCTGTTTCATTACCTTCTTAAGTTTTTCCTCATTAACCGGCCTCTGCCGTGAGAATACTGTCACGCCGTTAAACTTCAGGGCCATTTTTCCCGGGTCCACATTTTCCCCGCATGAAGACGCGGCTGATATTATCCTGCCGTAGTTAAGCGACCTGCCGAAAAAAGCCGTCTTTACAAGCGCCGAGTTGGCGATAGCCCGCGCCACCCTGTCAGCCTGGCGAGCTGACGAAGCGCCTTTTACTACTATTTTTATAAATTTTGTGGCGCCTTCACCGTCATAGGCTATATCCTCGGCAAGTCCGTAAAAAACACGCTTAAAAGCCGCGCTAAGCTTCCTGTAATCCGCGTTTTTTTCACGTATTTCCCTGTTTCCAGCAAGCCCGTTTGAAAGCACGAACAGCGAGTCATTTGGGCTCATGTCGCCGTCAACAGTCACCCTGTTAAAAGACACCTCCAAAGCTTCCTTTGCCGCGGCCCATAGCATTGCGCGTGACACTGAAGCGTCAGTCATGACATAAGCAAGCATTGTCGCCATATGCACATTTATCATTCCCGATCCCTTCGCGACACCGGTTATCACGGCTTTTTTCCCGGACAACGTAACGGTTTCAGTGTAAAACTTCGGCATCAGGTCAGTGGTCATAATTGCGCGCGGGAACATCTTATCCTCGGGCGAAAGCGCGGAAACAAGGCGTGGAATCGCTTTTATGACTTTTTCCACCGGCATTTTAAGGCTTATTTTCCCGGTTGACGAAACAAGAACCGACTGCCTGTCAATCTCAAGCGCGGTAGCGGCTGATGCGGCTATATCACACACGGCTCGCATGCCTTCAGCACCGTTAAAAACATTGGCATTACCGCTGTTGGCGAAAACCGCCCTTATCTTATTTCCTAAAAGCTGTTTATCATAAATTATGTGGTGCGCCTTGAGCCTGTTTGCGGTAAAGAAAGCCGCCGCATTACAGCCCGCCTCTGAATAAATAAGCCCCATATCCGGCCTGTTGTTTTTTTTCAGGCCGCCGTAAATTCCGGCCGAATAAAAACCCTCGGGCAGGCAGTATGATTTTCTCACAACAAGCCCCCCCTCTCATCAAATCCGAACATGATATTCATATTCTGAACTGCCTGGCCTGACGCGCCCTTGACAAGGTTATCTATTGCCGTTATCACAATAAGCATGTTTTCTTCCTCAACTCCGTCAACAAGGACATTGCAGAAATTGGTGTTCTGGACCGCGTGCAGGTTTATTGATTCAACAATGCGTATAAATGGCTCCCCTGCGTAAAAGTCCGAATAAACCTTTTTTGCCTTCTCAAGCCCCGGCCATTTTTTCAGTTTCATATAGATGGTGGCGACAATGCCCCTGTCAAGCGAAGTAATCTGTGGTGTCAATATGGCCCTTATCTCCTTTCCGAACCTGTGTTTCATAACATCCTCTATCTCGCCAATATGCCTGTGCCGCCTGCCGAAGCTATAAGGTATTATATTCTCGCTTATGTTCATATAGGTATTGGTTTCCGTGGGTTTCGCGCCCGCGCCTGATATGCCGGTTTTTGAGTCCGAAATCACGCTTTCAACGCCAAAAGACGAGACTGCCGGCGCTATGCCTAATATTGTAGCTGTCGCATGGCAGCCCGCGTTCGCAAGTATAAGGGCGCTTTCTATTTCCTTCCTGTAAAGTTCCGGCTGGCCGTAAACCGCCTTTTTCAGGAGCTGCGGGTATTTATGCTCATGGTTGTACCATTTTTTATATTCAGCCGCGGATTTAATCCTGAAATCAGCCGAAAGGTCAATGGCCTTAACCCCTTTGTCATAAGCTTTTTTCACGAATTCCATGGCCTCAGTATGGGGCAGGCATATAAAAACGGCGTCAATGCCCGACAAAACATCGCTGTCAGAAGGGTTTGAGTATTTAAGCCCTGTAAGCCCCTGAAATTCAGGGTACACTTCACTGACTTTCCGGCCTTCGTACTGCCTTGAGGTAACAGCGGTTATCTCCACAGCTCCATGGCGCAAAAGGATTTTCACGAGTTCCCTTCCGGTCAATCCCGAGCCGCCTATTATCGCCGCCCTGATCATCTCATTTCCTCCCTTTCGC
>CAYNMZ010000171.1:0-4583 GCA_964398505.1 uncultured Spirochaetia bacterium | reverse complement strand
CGGAGAACTCCAGCGCCACCTCCGCGGTATTCCGGCCGGAGTTCAGGTTGATCAAATCGGTGAGCTTCTCGGCCCGGAGGTTGCGGGAGCTCGAGAGCGCGAGGGCAAAAAGAACGGAATCGATGATATTGCTCTTGCCGGACCCATTAGGCCCGACTATTATCGTGATTCCCTCTCCGAACTCAAGCCGCGTCTTATCCGCGAAAGACTTAAACCCAAATAATTCCAGTTCTTTAAGTTTCACTTATGTCTCCTGTTTCTTTTATCAACGTTTTGCTTTCTTTTTCCCGTATGCCGCAAAGGAGCTGAATGCTCCGGCAATTGTCTCAAAATCAACGTCCGTAAGCCCCGGATGCACGGGAATGCTCATTACTTCCCTGGCGGCTTTTTCAGCAACCGGCATCCTGACACCCTTGAACATACCCCTGTAAACAGGCTGTTTATGAAGCGCTATCGGGTAGAAAACCTTGGCGCCGACACCGTTTTCATTAAGGTGTTTTATCAACGCGTCCCGCATCCCGCCTTTGACGCGTACCGTAAACTGGTGGAAAATATGCTTTGATTTTTCGTTTTCCGAAGGCATTACAAGCATGTCATAATGCCGCAGTATGCCTCTCATCCTGACGCTGTTTTGCCTGCGGCGTTCATTGAAATAATCAAGTTTTTTCAACTGGCAGAGGCCAATCGCAGCCTCAATATCGGTCGTCCTGTAATTGTAACCTATAAGCGTGTGGAAATAAACCTTTTCAGAACCGTGGTTAATGAATTTTCTGAGCAATTCGGCTGTCTTGTCCGAATTAGTCGTTACCATGCCGCCTTCACCCATGGTCATATTTTTGGTCGCATACATTGAGAAAGCCGCGGCATTCCCGAATGAACCCGCTTTTCTGCCCGCGAATTCCGATCCATGCGCTTGGGCAGCGTCTTCAATTATTTTTACCCCGTATTTCGCCGAAATCCGCGCGAACCTGTCCATTTCACACGGCCTTCCGAACAGATGAACGCATATTACAGCTTTTATTTTGCCCTTCTTGTCCTTTTTAAGTATTTCTTCCACTTTATCAGGGTCCAAATTAAAACTTTCTTCCTCAATATCGGCGAAAACAGGCTCAGCTCCGGCATGAATTACCGAGTTTGACGTTGCGATAAAAGTAAAAGGCGGCACTATTACCCTGTCACCGGCGCCGACAGAAAGCGAAAAAAGCGCCGAGTGTATCGCACAGGTTCCGTTGGACACAGCGACGGCGTGTTTTACGCCCGTATATGACGCAAAAGCCCTCTCAAATTCCTTCACTTTAGGCCCGGACGCTATTATTCCTGATTTCAAAACCTGAATTACAGATTCAATTTCCTCCTGGCCAATTAGCGGCCTTGATATGGGTATCATTTTTTTCTCCTCCAGCCATATATAAAAATGCGGTTTGACCTTGCAAACTGCAGGCATTTTTGTTTTTCCATCATTAATGTCTTTCCTGCTTCAACCACAATACCTCTGCCTCCCAGACTTTTTATCAGTTTCAGCGTCTTCATGCCCATAACCGGCAGGTCATACCTTAAATCCTGGTTTTTTCTCGCCATTTTGATTACGACAAAACCTTTTTTTGCCAGCGAAGCTCCCCTTTTAATACAATTGTCCGTGCCTTCCATAGCCTCAACCGCCCAGATCATCCCTTCAGATACCACTGTTGTCTGGCCTATATCCATGTCAGCTATTTTTGCCGTAATATCAATAAACGGCTTCAACCATTTTATTTCACTGCCGCCGCCGGACAAATAGCCCGACCCGGCCAGGGCGTCTTGCATAAGGTAAGTCGTCGGCAGCACCCTTATTCCGGAAGACTCAAACTCCCTGATGACAGATGACATCAACGCGGAAGGTCTCTTGTCTTTTAAGCTCAACAGGACGCGAACTGTCTTCATGTCAAACCTAACCTGTTTTAGCAGTGAAGCCGGGCGAACGTATCCCAGGAAAATCACTGACTTAACACCCAAATCCAGAGATTTGTCAATTATGCTTCCGAGGTCTGTAATTGCTATACGAATCACTTCAAGGCCGGTCCGGCTTATAGCAGGATTACCTTCGCCTTCAATCTCAAATACAACAGGTTTTATTCCTTTTTTCAACGCGTTATTGACAAAAATAAGCGGGAGATCGCCGCCTCCGGCAATTATGGCAACCCTGCCGCCCTTCACCCTTCAATGCCCCTTTTAGATGCCGTCACAAAGTCAAGAAACGCCGTTACATCTTCGTTTTGTGGTAAAGTGTCCTTTATTTTTTTCACAGCTTCCGCAAAAAGCAGTTTTTCCCTGAAAAAAATGGAGTACAGCTGCTCCAAAACGCGCAGCCTGTCAGGCCCAAATCCCGCCCTTTTTAAACCCACCTTATTCAGGCCATGTACCGCGGCAGTATCTCCTGATATCATTACAAAAGGCGGCACATCTTTTGTTATCTTTGTCCCGCCGCCAACCATAACATTCCTTCCAATCCTGCAAAACTGATGAATTAGTGTATGGCCGCTTATAAAGGCGCCATTATCAACTTCACAGTGCCCTGACATCCCTATACTGTTTACCATTATGACTTTGTTGCCTATTCTGCAGTCATGGCCTATGTGGGCCATTGTCATTATGAAATTAGAGTCCCCTATTACCGTGGCCTCACCTTCGTGAGTAGCCCTGTGTATTGTAACATATTCCCTTATTACATTGTTGTCGCCTATCCTTACGGTTGATTTCTCGTTATTATACTTTAAGTCCTGCGGAGGCCCGCCTATCAGGGAGCCCTCGCCTATGAAATTATTATTCCCTAAAACACAGGATTCAAGATGCACCCTTGGCCCTATCACGCAATTATCACCTATTTTGACATCGTCATCAATAATTGCGTAAGCGCCTATACTGACGTTGCTTCCTATTTTTGCCTTGTCCGACACTATAGCGGTTGAATGAATCATATTTTTCTCCGTTATTTTTCCGTTTTTTCTATTTATCCGCTATCATTGCCATCATATCCGCTTCCGCGGCTTTTTCATTTCCTACAAAAGCCTCTCCGTGTATCTGGCCTATAGTTCCCTTGAGTTTTGTTATATTTACTTTGAAAGTCAGCGTATCTCCCGGCACTACCGGTTTCCTGAACTTCACATTGTTTATTGTCATGAAATATATTGCCTTGCCTTCCTGGCCCTTTAACATATTCATAAGAAGAATTCCGCCTGATTGCGCCATAGCTTCCACAATAAGCACGCCGGGCATTACAGGCATTCCGGGATAATGCCCCTGGAAAAACCACTCGTTCATGGTCACATTTTTCAAAGCTGTAATTGATTCGCCTTCTTTCATTTCAAGAACCCTGTCAACCAACAAAAACGGAAACCTGTGGGGAAGCAGTTCCTGTATCTTCCTGACATCCATCATAACCGACCTCCGTAAATTTATTTAAAAACTTTTAAAATTCCGTGTTATTTCAATGAAGCTTTTCTACGTAATATAAGGCATTCTTTAGTATCCGCCTCACCATTTCAATATTTTCAGTATGGCCTGTCCTGTATGCCACGACAGCAATTTTAAGCAGGCCGGGTATAAAAGCGAAATCGCCTATTATATCAAGTACCTTATGCATTGAAGGCTCATTTGCTGCCCTAAGGCGAGTGTTTACAGGCCTGCCTTTTTCATCAAATACAACGGCGTTATTTGAGTCCGCGCCCATTATCAGGCCCGCTTTTTTTAAAGCCGATATTTCAGCGTTAAAGCCGAAAGTCCTCGCCTTTGATATTTTTGATTCAAAATTGCCTGAAGTAACTTCACATGAAGCGTGCTGCGGGGCAAGGCCCATCTCCGAAAAATCCGAAAAATATGACACGTAAAAGGAATCAGCCGGCAGGACAGCCATGTATTTTGAGCCCGAACCTGTCACTATGGGATTTTTTATTTCTACAATTTTCTTCGCCGCGTTCTGGCTCATGATGCCAGCACGCTTTATCGCTTTTACAAATCCAAGGGCGCTGCCGTCCATGGCAGGGGCTTCTTCTCCGTCAATGTTAAGCACAATGTTATCCAGTCCAAGGGCCTTTACCGCAGCCAGCATATGTTCTACCGTGTGAACGCGGCTTGTGCCCTTTTCAATCACAGTTCCGCGCGAGGTTGACGTAACAAGTCCCGCATGAAGACTGTAAATTTCGCCTGAATTTTCTATTATAATCCCGGAATTCTCCGGAGCAGGCTTTATAAGAACGCTTACCCTGGAACCGGTATGCAGTCCTTTGCCCTTTAAGCTCGCCTGGTTTTTTATTGTTAACTGCCTCATTTCAGGCCGGACCTTTTCTCCAATTCTTTTACTCTTTTAAAGAGCTCCTCAAGTTTCATCATATACGCTTCGGCTTTACGGAGCTGAACAACGGGCCGTGCTGGCGTGCCTGTAAGAATCGCGCCCGCGGGCACGTCCGACGGTATTCCCGCCTGTGACCCGATTTTTGCGCCGTCCCCGATTGAAACATGATCGACTATTCCCGCCTGTCCTCCTATCACACATCCTTTTCCAATCACGGTGGACCCGGCAATACCTGCCTGCGCCACTATTATGGCGT
>CAYNMZ010000170.1:0-4590 GCA_964398505.1 uncultured Spirochaetia bacterium | reverse complement strand
AACGCGGATGGCGACGTCACCCTCTATATACCTACCGCCTTCTATTCATATACAGGAGTGGCGCTTGACAAGAAGATACCGCTTTTAAGGTCAATTGACGCGGTGTCAAAGCATGCTTTAAGGGTTTTAAAGGCTCTTGGAAACACTTCCTCGTCAAAAGTTGTTGCCACGCTCGGTCCTGAGCAGGAATACTTTTTGGTAGACAAAAACCTTTTCCTGAAGAGGCTGGACCTTATGATGTGCGGAAGGACGCTTTTTGGCGCGCCGTCTCCCAAGGGCCAGGAACTTGAGGACCAGTATTTCGGCTCAATCAAGGACAATATACTTTCATTCATGGCTGACCTTGACATGGAACTCTGGAAGCTCGGCATATACTCAAAGACAAGGCACAACGAAGTGGCTCCCGCTCAGTTTGAGAACGCCCCGGTATTTTCAATGCTAAATACTGCAGTTGACCACAACCAGCTGACCATGGAGCTTCTGCAGAAAATAGCCTTAAGGCACAACCTGGTATGCCTGCTTCACGAAAAGCCTTACAGGGGCATAAACGGCTCAGGCAAACACAATAACTGGTCGCTCGGGACCGACGACGGGTTGAACCTCCTTGAACCCGGTGACAATCCGCATGATAACATGCAGTTTTTAACCTTCCTCTGCGCTGTCATCAGGGCCGTTGACAGGCACGCTGACATGTTAAGGGGCGCTTGCGCGACAGCCGGACAGGACCACAGACTAGGCGCGAACGAAGCGCCTCCGGCTATAATCTCGGTTTATCTCGGTGACATGCTGGGCGAGATTTTTGAGAAGCTCGGCAGGGGTGAAAAATACGTGTCAAAAGGCGCGGAATTCACCAATGTGGGTGTTGACACGCTTCCCTCATTTCCGAAAGACAATTCAGACAGGAACAGGACCTCGCCTTTCGCTTTTACGGGCAACAAGTTTGAGTTCAGGATGGTGGGTTCTTCCATGTCATGCGCAGGCCCAAACCTTGTGCTGAACACCGCGGTCGCTGAATCGCTTGATGAAATTGCAACAAGGCTGGAAAAGGCCAAGGATGTCAACGCTGAAGTAACCGCGATTATACGCGAAGTATATAAGGAAAATGGAAAAGTTGTTTTCAACGGCAACAATTACTCGGCCGAATGGGAAAAAGAGGCGGCGAAACGCGGCCTCCCGAACATAAAAAACTCGGTTGACGCGCATAAGGCCCTGGTCACGGACAAGGCTGAAAGAATTCTCGTGAAATACGGGGTGCTTTCAAAGGAAGAACTCCACAGTAGGTATGAGCTGTTCGTGGAGCAGTACTCAAAGGTTATAAACATTGAGGCCAATACTGCAATACGCATGGTTTCCACCCTGTTCATGCCGGCAGCAGTAAAATACGCTTCCACACTTGCTTCTTCAATAACTTCGGTCAAAGCCGCTGGCGGAAGCACGGAAAGCCTTGAAGCCACATTAAAAACACTGTCAGGGCTAATGGATGCGGCGGACAAAAAGCTGAAAAAAGTCATTGAAGCAAGGGAAAAAGCTTCTAATATCGCCGACGCTGTCAAGAAGGCGGAGGCGTACCGGGATTATGTGTTCACTGCCTACACGTCTCTTAGGGACGAAATTGACATGATAGAGACCATAGTTCCTTCTGAAATGTGGCCCGTGCCGACTTACGCGGACCTCCTTTTCAAGCTGTAAATAAAAGATTCAATTTTTAATTAATAATTGTAGCGGAATACCCTTCTACTTCGACGCCCACTGCCCCGCGGCAACGACGCCGCGGGGCTTAAAATTAGTTTTTCAATTATATTGTCTCTTAAATAATAGCTATAATTAAAAAACTTAGCCAATAAGAAAATCCATCCGTTAAGCTTTTTTAAATGATATTTTTCTTCAATAGCAAAAATATTAATATTTAATGATATCCGTGTCCATCATCAAAAATTATTTTCACTATCAAATCCATAAATTTAACGGCCCGGGACCTGTGTGAAAAGATGTAATATATTTCTAAATCCAAGACATTTTTGTCTTAAGTAAGTATATTTAGCACAAAAGCGATTATATATTAATCAAATAATCTTAAAATGATTAAAATATGACCACTTATTTTCAAAATTCTTTAGTATTATTAATGTTTTTTAATGGCACGATTCTTCCTAATAAGAAACAAAACGGAGGTGCGAAGATGAAAACGCTGGCTACTTACATAAGGTTCTTAATTGAATACTTAAAAATGTATTAAAAACAATACAAGGAGGCCATGAAATGAAGAAAAGAAACGGTTTTTCAGCAGCAGCAAGGGTTTTGGCATTATTGTTATCGGTTTTGGCAGTTTCAGTACCGGCTTTTAGCGACGGCTTTTCAGGAAGTGTTTATACTGCCGGGGTAACAAAGTACCTTTGGCGCGGGCAGGTCCTTTCAGACGGCTTTGCGGTTCAGCCCGGGATCACACTCAATGCGGGAAAGGTTTCTTTTGTATATTGGGCCAGTGTCCATGAGTACAGCTCGGACATGCAGTTAAACGAGTCAGACTATACCATAAGTTTTTCTGACGCTGTTCCCTATGCGGATTTCCTGTCCATTACAGCAGGTTTTACCGCCTACAACTTCCCCTACGGAGCCGTAGGCCAGAGGACAAGCGTTGAAGTATTCGCAGGCATTTCCTCGTCGGTCCCTTCGGCGCCATACCTGAAGTATTTTTACGATACAATGCTGGGCAACGGAGGTTACCTTGAAGGCGGAATAAGCCATTCTGTGCCGGTCGGTGATTTCAAACTTACAGGGTCTGCTGTATGCGGCTACAACTTCGGGCAGTGGATGGACCCTTCCCTTACCGTTGCAGGGTTCACGCTTTCAGCGGCCTACAGCATAGCCGGCTTTACCTTCACCCCGTCGGCTTTTTACCAGATAGCTCTGGACGCGCAGTATGAGAACCTCTTTTTCGCTTCGCTCGCTGTAAACTACGATTTCAGCTTCTAAAAAAAAAGAAAGGAATCTTGGTTAAAATGAAAAAGCTGCTTCTTGTTCTCGCAGGGATTCTAGGGTTATTCGGCACCGTACTGGCTGAAGGAGAAACAACGGCAATAAGCGCCGGCGACACCGCTTGGGTGCTTGTCTCCGCGGCTCTTGTTATGCTCATGACGCCTGGTCTTGCGTTTTTCTACGGTGGTATGGTAAAAAGAAAGAACATCTTAAGCGTCCTGATGCAGTCGTTCATGATGCTGGTACTGATGAGTATCCACTGGGTGCTGATCGGCTATTCTCTCGCTTTCGCGCCAGGCACCCCTTTTATCGGTGGGCTTGACTATGTCGGCTTAAAAGGCATAGCGCTTGAGGCCGGTCCGTATTCTGCCACGATTCCGCACCAGGCTTTCATAATATTCCAGGCAATGTTCGCGATCATCACGCCTGCGCTTATTATAGGGGCCTTCGCGGAAAGAATGAAGTTCCTTCCCTTTGTGCTTTTCTCGCTTCTTTGGTCAACCTTCGTTTACGCCCCGGTTTGCCACTGGGTATGGGGCAAAGGCGGCTGGCTGGGGGCCATGGGAGCGCTTGATTTCGCCGGCGGTACGGTTGTACACATAAACGCGGGCATAGCAGCGCTTGTGACCGCGCTTGTCATCGGAAAAAGGAAAAAGACCACACTCGGACCTACCCCTCACAATATGCCCTTTACGGTGCTCGGTACTGCCCTGCTTTGGTTCGGCTGGTTCGGTTTCAACGCCGGAAGCGCCCTCAGCGCGAACGGCCTTGCGGCAAACGCTTTTGTGGTTACAAATACAGCAGCTGCAGCGGCGGCTTTAAGTTGGGCCGTAATAGAATGGATCTTTAACGGCAAGCCGACTGTTCTTGGCATCGCGACAGGCGCCGTCGCGGGCCTGGTGGCCATAACTCCCGCGGCCGGTTTTGTGACCGTCATTCCGGCGATAATAATCGGCTTGAGCGTCAGCCTGGTATGTTACTTTATGGTCAGCGTGATAAAGCAGAGACTCGGATATGACGACGCGCTTGACGCTTTCGGCGTGCACGGCGTAGGCGGAGCGTGGGGCGCGATTTTAACTGGCGTATTCGCGACTTCCGCGCTTGGCGGGGCCTACGGGCTACTGGCAGGGAACGCGGGCCAGATGAAGGCACAGATAATCGGAATAGCCGCGACTGCCGCATACAGCTTTTTCGTTACGTTCATCATATTCAAGGCCATTGACCTGATAATGGGCGTCAGGGCCGCTGACAAGGACGAAGCCCTCGGACTTGACCTGTCCGAGCACAATGAAAGGGCTTACACGCTTGTAGAATAATCGCGGGATTGGTGACGCAAGGCCGCAAGGCACTGTGTCACGTCAACCCGGCAAAAAAAATACGGAGGCATCGTATGAAACTGGTAATAGCGATAATCCAGCCGCACAGGCTTGACGAAGTAAAGGAGGCCCTGTACAAGGCCGATGCTAATTTGATGACAGTCAGTGAAGTCTTAGGCCACGGAAGGCAAAAAGGCGTGACCGAGATTTACAGGGGCGTAAAAGAGACAGGAAACCTGCTCCGCAAAATACGCATGGAAATCGCGGTAAATGATGATTATCTTGAGCCTACAATAAA
>CAYNMZ010000169.1:0-4613 GCA_964398505.1 uncultured Spirochaetia bacterium | reverse complement strand
ACAGGAAACTCATGAACTCAATCCGTAACACGCCTAACGTTTATGTAAGTTATGCTTACCTGAACCTGGACGGAAAGGTCGAGGGCATGTCAAACCTTTGCAGGATCATAGCGGACGCAAAAGTGCGTGCCGCGTACCCTGAACTGGCAGGCTTCAGCGTGGTGTCAAACGCTGATAACAGCCTCATCCGTTCGCCTGACATTATCGAGGCTGAAAAACAAGCTCCGGATATTTCATACACATACGAAGTGGATAAAAAAGGCTCGAAATTCGGTTCTACTGATAATCGGGAAAAACTGGTAGCCGAAACGATTGTGAGCGATATATTGGAAGTGGATGAAAAGAAAGGGAACAAAAAGGTCAGCGTAACTGATTTTGTAAAATACATCCAGTGCCCCAGAAGTTTTGTGTTCAGCCTGCTCGCAAAAAAGACCGGTCTTATAGAGCGTGACCTGGAATCCAAGTCCAGGATGGACAAAGGCACCTTCTGGCACTTGGTCTTCCAGCTTTCTGGCTCCACATTCGCGGCTGATTTTAACAAGGACGGGGCAGGCATCAGAAAAGCCCTGGACGCGGCTTTTGACGCTGCGCTCGCCAAATACGACCCTGAGGTGTTTGAAGAAGTGTTCAGGCAGGACTTCATAAGCGAGGCGCGCGGCCTCATAATCCCCATGTTCGCATCGCATGAAATCGAGCGCCGCAATCGCTTTGGCGGGCTGCAAGTGTCAGCTGTAGAGGCAGGGGTTGGCATCAAACTTGCCGGCGGCGTCATGCTCGAAGGCAAGGTCGACAGGATAGATACTTATAACGGCGGGATTATATTCTGGGATTATAAGACCGGCGTGAAACCTCCGGAACCCGAAAGTTTTACACTGGGCAGCGGAGCAAACTTTGGCATGTTCAGGCCGGGTTACAAAGGCGCATATGGTATTCAACTGGTGGCATACCTGGTTATGGCGGAAAAAATGAAGATGCCGGGTATGGATGCCTTGAAACTGGCCGGTATCATAGGCTTAAAAGGCCATGACAATATTGAGGACCCCGGAAAAGTATATGATTCATACATGAAAGCCCGGGAAAAGATGGAGGAAGCCATCACCGCGTTTTCGGATGTTTTCCTGAAAACCAAGCTGATTGATGTGGAGCAGTCTACAGGCTGCATAAGCGGCTTTGCGGCTACGCCTGTCTGCCAGTACTGTGACTTTGAACCTGTATGTTCCATACTTTCACTGAAGGGGGTGCCTGACGATGATAAAGAGGGTGATTAACGCGTCTGCCGGAACCGGCAAGACTTTTACCATACTCGAGGAAGTCTTAAAGACAAAGCTAAAGAATAAGGTGAAAGTTGACGAGGTCAAGCAGGGCTTAAAAGACTCGATATTTTTAAGCTTCTCAAAGGCCGCGGTAGAGGAGATAAAGGACAGGATACAC
This sequence comes from uncultured Spirochaetia bacterium, assembly GCA_964398505.1. Taxonomy (GTDB): domain Bacteria; phylum Oederibacteriota; class PGYV01; order PGYV01; family CAYNMZ01; genus CAYNMZ01. The sequence continues at coordinate 3,182 of CAYNMZ010000169.1, read as the reverse complement.
GCCAGGCTTGCGGAACTGACAGCTATGGGAAAGGACAGTGTGGAAAAAGAGCTCGCGGGCTTCCTCGGCGCCAGGGTGTATACAATACACGCTTTTGCCCTGGAACTTGCCAGGATATTCCGCTACGAACTGGGCCTGCCCGCGTCAGTTGACTTCATCCCGGAAGGCGACACGTCTGTGTGGGAGGAGGCCGTAGCCGGTTTCTATAATAAGGAATACGAGGATAAGAGCCTAAGGCAAAAACTCGGCCTCTCTGCCTGGCACGAGAACGTGCTTTTCGACATTATGACAATACTCGGGGATAAGTACAAGATAAGGGAATTTATAAAATCCAAGGGCGAGAACGTTTATTACGTGCATGAGCTTGGCGGCGGTACACCGCCTGTGCCAAAGGAAAAAGAAGTGGCAGCCATGATAGAGGCGCTGGGTTTTAAGCCGGGAAAGACCCGGGATTATGACAAGGATCGCACCGGAATCCAGGAGATATTATACGAAAAGCGCAGGGCACTGGAAAAATTTGAAAAAGATACTGTTCCGCTGATGAAGGAACTTAACGCAAAAGTCGCAAGGCTTAATCAGGGATATAAGCCTAAAAAGGACGGGTCCAAGTCGCATTATCAGGTTGAATGCGAGGCCAGGATCGAGGAACTGCAGACTGAGATAAACAGCGTGCTAAAAAAGACAGGCATTTTTGATGTCTTCCCGGCGCTTGAGATGGCCGGCGGTATCCTGACCAGGCTCATTTGCCGCATAGGCAGGGAAAACTATCTGCCTGCCATGATGCAGGACGGTGTCTTTGATTTTGACACGATCGTATTCCTGGTAATCAGGCTTATAAAGGAAAAAGGCAGGAAGTGGGTCCTGGACAGGCTGGCAAACGAAGGCATGGCCCTGAAAAACCTGTACATAGACGAAGCGCAGGATAGCGACATAGTGCAAAACTTCCTGATATCTGTGCTGGCAGGCGGGGATGACAAGTCCCTGAACATCACTGTGGTTGGCGACATGAAACAGTCCATATACCAGTGGCGCAACGCCTACCCCGAAGAATTTAACGCCATGTACAAAGAGGCCAAGGCCTTAAAATGCGCCGAGGACCTGAAGCTGTCGTGGAGGGTAAAGAACGGGGAGAACTTGAAATTTTTAAACGAAATGTTTGACAGGATGTCAGGCGCGTCAGGCCACTGGGAGTATGAGGCCAAAAGGGACGAACTGGAACCCAACCCGGATAAAATAGACCCCGCGAGGAAAAAGAAAATCAGGATAACCAGGCTTTTCAATGACGCGGATTTTAGCGCCGCTAAAAAGGACATAGAGGGTTTTATAAAAGACGGCTCGTGCGGCATACTGGTAGAGAAGAAAAAATACGCGCAGAGCTCGGGTATTACAGACATGCTCTCAGGCATAAAGCAGAGGATACAGATAGAGAATAACGGTAAGGACGGCATTATGGGCACTTCCCTTGCCGAACGCATGATGATGACCGCGCTGTTATATTCAAGGCTGCGCGAGAAGCTCCAGTTCATGCCTTACCTGCTGCTCTTTACCACGCCTGGTAATTTTATCAGGAACATGAACAGGGAAATAAAAGGCGCGGTCGGCATAGAGGAGCTGTTCAAATCCATAAAACGGTTTATGGACCGCACTTACGAAACCTACAGGGAGTCAGGCACCGCAAAATCAGCGTACTCGCTCCTGGAAAAATACGGGCTATGGAAATACATGTTCCACGGCGACGCGTCCGGTCCCGATACTATTCCCCTGGCGTCAGTCAGGCGCGGTATTAATACGATGCTGGCGTCCATGCACCTGGGCGAACGCGCGGGCGACACGCCAATATATGGCAGGGAGGACATGGTGGCTGACACGCTGGAGTCTGACGCCTCGCCGTTTGAGTGGTTCGGGCTTCCGGGCAGGGAAACGAAAGCCGGCGACAGGGAACTGACCACCATACACTCGAGCAAAGGACTGCAGTATGACAATGTACTTGTATTCTCGGATATCATGGCCAGGCTGAAGCCTGAGACGGATTTCTCCGACGACGAGTACGGGTTCCTGTATTACGCGGATTTTAAGGATATCCTGACGGATAATCCGAAAGTTTCGGTTGATTTCTACCCCTACCTGGGCAACCTGCCGTGCAAGATTATAAAATTTTACTACAACGAGCAGAAAGCGCCTTGGAAGCAGGGCCTGGCGTATTACCAAAATACAGCCCGCAAGGTAATATCAGAAAATTATAATGTGTTGTATGTGGCCTTTACCAGGGCAAAAGACGGGCTTTGGATAATAGACGTGCCGGATAAGAAAAGATACGGCAAAACTTCTGATGCCGGCGACCTGTTGGCGGAACTGAGTGTTATTTCAGGAACCGAGGCTGTGGATATTGACCTTCCCGAAGACACAAGTGTCACGCCGCCGCAGGGCGAAGTTTTTTACTACGAACTTGCGGAAAAAGTGCCCCTGATAGAGGTAAAAGAGGATGAGAAAGAAACGACAGTCAGGCAGCTTATAAAAGACTCTACTTCCATGAAATACGGCGCCAGTTGCGCTGGGCCCTACGAGAGTTTTCAGCATATCGCCATAGGCACCACAGCGCATGAGATGGCCCAGGCCGCGCTGGAGAAGTCAAAGTCAGTGCTCGAGTACAGCTCTGCTGTCATGGGCATGAAAGCTGACAGCGACATAGAGGGCAAGGCGCTTGATATTGTGCGGTCAGGTGAAACTATAAAAGAAGTCGGAAACCTGATAGAAGCCATAAAAGGCAGGAATGAGTTCAGGTCCGAGGTGCCGGTCTGGGGCATTGGGGATGATGGCGTGCTGGTTAAGGGCGTGATTGACTCGCTGGCAGTTTCAGGCGATAAGATACACATAATCGAGTACAAGACTGTGTTTGACGACGGCAAGGCCCAGGAAGAGATGTCCAAAAAACAGCTTGGGATATATGCGGCGCTGATAAAACCTATCGCGGGCGGCAGGGCCATAGAAAAGTTGCCGGTAATGTTGAAAAAAACATAAAAAAGAGGTGGCGACATGGCGCCAGGATACGGGCATAAATTCAGGCAGAGTCATAAACAGTAGCAGAAGCATTCGCTGAAGCAGGAGCTCAGGGAAGTCATGCGCATACTGCCCATGAGCGCCCAGGACCTGGCGCAGGAGATAAAGGAAGAGGCCGCGGAAAA
>CAYNMZ010000168.1:0-4652 GCA_964398505.1 uncultured Spirochaetia bacterium | reverse complement strand
TCAAAGGTAAGCGAGGCAAAAGAGAAGGCGAAAAAAGAGATAGACGGCCTTGTGAAAAAGGAAATGCAGGGGCTGACATCCTCCATAGATAAGGCAACTGAATCGCTAAAGTCCCAGGTAAAGGGCTATGAGGACAAGTTAAAGTCGTCAACGGCTGTAATAGACTCTGCCGCGGCTGAGCTTAATAAGAAGATATCCGGCGCGGCCGCGCCCGATGCGTTAAAAGGGCTGTTTGGGAAATAAAAAATGCGGCAGGAGAATTGAATGAAGCTTATGTTTTACTGCGGGGTCTGCGGAAAGCAGGAGAGCCTGGACCTGAACGATAAGAACAAGACCTATCTTATCGGCAGGGACATGGAGGGCTTAAGCGTAAAGCTTTGCGGTGACGAGCGTTCCACGCTCTCAAGGATACAGGCCCATATAAAATGGGACAGGAACAGCTGGAGGGTTTTTGACGGCTGGCAGCCCGACTCTGTGACGCGGCAGGAAACAAAGATGCAGAAGCCCGGGTCGTTCGCGGGCACTTTTCTGAAGCGCGGTGACACATACAGGCTGCTTTCCTATGGAGTGGGCGAGGAATTGCGGCAGGGCGACACCGTGTTCTTTGTGGCGACCATAAAGGCCAACAGGCAGGCTCTACAGCAGTGGATAAACAAGGCTGGAGCCGACGGGCAGGCCGCTTTTTATAAGTACGACGGCTTCATCTCAAAGCAGGACGTGGAGTATTACGAGGGATTTAAGTACAAGTTTACGGTAGAGAGCGACGAGGACGAGGCGGCCAGGACGCGTTCGGGCAACATATACATGCCGTATAATTTTACGCGCCATTTTGAGACAGGCAAGCCTTACCTGAATTCCTGCCTTGCGCTTGACATAAGGAACTCTACGGCCGCTGACCTTGAGACACAGAGGGACTACTGGATACCGCAGTTCAACTCAATACTGAACGAGCTGCTGCCGCTTTACAAGGATTACCTTCTGATACTCGTGGGAGACGGTGCTTATGTCTGCTTCCTGGGCGAGAGGCCAAATGAGGACGTGAATTTCAGTTTTGCCGTGAAATACCTGGAGCTGCTCAAGGCGCACAATGCCGCGAACAGGAAGAACGGCGTTGCTGAGTGGAAGGTCAGGCTCGCGGTCAACAACGGCAAGGACCTGCTGGCAGCTGTTGACATAGCCGGACAAAAGAGCTTAAACGTTTACGGCAATACAATAACCACGCTTGCGCGAATCATGGCTTACGGCAAGTCCGAGGGCGACGACATAATGGTCGGGATTCCCTTCCACCAGGAGTTCAACAACCAGAAATTCTACAAGTCAAATTTCATACAGACCTCCATGGAAGTGACGGACAATCACGGCGTAAAGCACCATTATTATGTCTATAAGAGGGCCGCTATACCGAAATAGCGAATAAAGCACACCATATTGACGCCTGCAACTTAACCTGTTGCAAAAAACCCCCGAATATAATAAGATTGTTATGTTTTTGGCTTTTTGGGCCGGGAACATATCATATAAATAAGGAAGGAACACATGGCTGAAGAAAAGGAAAACCCTGATTTAAAGATAAACCTGCCGCATACTGATTTCCCCATGAAGGGGAACCTGAACCAGCGCGAGCCGGAATTCATAAAAAAATGGGAAGAGGAAAAGGTCTATGAGGAGCTCATAAAGTCCCGCAAGGCTTCGCCCAAATACATACTTCACGACGGCCCTCCATACGCGAACGGCAACATACACATGGGCCATGTTCTAAACAAGGTATTAAAGGATATTATCATCCGTTATAAGTCATTGAAGGGCTATTACTCGCCTTATGTGCCGGGCTGGGACTGCCATGGCATGCCCATTGAGCACAAGGTAGTGGAGGATTTGGGCTCAAAAAAGAACACTATGTCAAAACTGGAAATCAGGCAGCATTGCCATAAGTACGCCATGAAGTATGTTGAGCTTCAGAAACAGCAGTTTAAACGGCTCGGCATTATGGGCGACTGGGAAAGGCCTTATCTTACTCTCAATAAGGAATATGAAGACAAGATGGCGGACATATTTTTTGAAATGTACAAAAAGGGCATGGTTTACAAGGGGCTTAAGCCTGTTTATTGGTGCAGCAAGTGCGAGACTGCCCTTGCCGAGGCTGAGGTTGAGTACAAGGACCATTCAACGCCTTCCGTGTACGTGAGCTTTAATATAAAAGATGATTCCTCCGCGAAGTCGCATCCGGGCAATGACGCCTCATTTGTAATCTGGACAACAACCCCATGGACGCTGCCGGCAAACGTCGCCATAGCCGTGCATCCGGATTTTGACTACGCGCTCATAAACGCAAAGGAAGGCAAATTCATAGTGGCTGAGGCCCTGCTTCCGGAACTGGCCGCGAAAACAAAGGTGAAGGAATATGAGATAAAGGCAAAATACAAGGGCGCGGAACTTGAGGGCATAAAATGCCTGCACCCTTTCATAAACAGGGAATCAGTCGTTGTCCTTGCGGACTATGTGACGCTTGACACCGGCACGGGCTGCGTGCATACCGCGCCTGGCCACGGGCATGAGGACTATATAACGGGAGTTAAATACAAACTCCCGGTATTGTGTCCCGTGGATTCGCGCGGACGCTTCAATGATGATTTTGGGATGATGAAGGGCGAGAATGTTTTCGCGGCCAACCCGAAGATAGCCGAGATGCTGGAAAAGACCGGGCATCTCCTGGGGACAGAGACGGTACAGCATTCGTACCCGCATTGCTGGCGCTGCAAGAGCCCGATAATATTCAGGGCCACAAACCAGTGGTTCATTTCCATGGAAAAAAATGATTTCAGGAAACAGGCCCTGGATGCGATAAAGAAGGTAAAATGGCACAACAGCTGGGGACAGGACAGGATAAGCAAGATGGTGGCAGGAAGGCCCGACTGGTGCGTATCGCGCCAGCGCTCATGGGGCGTGCCGATTTTTGTCTTTGAGTGCAAGTCCTGCGGGAAGTCAATAGTGACTGATGAAACCATAAAAAAAGTCCATGAACTTATCAGGAAAGACGGCAGTGACGGCTGGTACAGCCGCTCTGCTGCCGAGATACTGGGGCATGATTTCAAGTGCCCGCATTGCGGCAAAATAGACATTGAAAAGGAAAAAGACATCTTTGATGTCTGGTTTGACTCGGGCGCGTCGTCTTTCGCGGTTCTTGAGAACCACCCTGACCTTTCCTGGCCCGCTGACCTGTATATAGAAGGCTCTGACCAGTACAGGGGCTGGTTCCAGTCATCCCTGCTTGCGGCCGTCGGTTACAGGGGCGAGCCGCCTTACGGCCAGGTAATAAGCCACGGCTGGGTGCTTGACGGACAGGGCCGCGCGATGCACAAGTCGCTCGGCAATGTGATAGACCCGCTTGACCTGATAAAAAAGGGCGGGGCCGATGTCTTAAGGCTGTGGGTGGCCTCTGAGGATTTCAAGGATGACCAGTCCATATCAGACGAGATAATGGCGCGCGTCACTGATTCCTACCGCCGTATAAGGAATACATTGCGGTTCATGCTGGGCGCGGTGGATGATTTCTCAAAAGAACAGGCCCTTGCTTTTGACAGTCTCTTAAAGCTCGACAAATACGCGCTTTACAGGGTGGCGGAGCTTACGAGGAATATTGACAGGTATTACGCAGACTTTGAATTTTTCCGGGTTTACAAGGATTTCACCCAGTTCTGCTCCGTTTTCCTGTCATCTTTCTATTTTGATATAATAAAGGACAGGCTTTACACTTTCAGGGCCGGCGGCAGGGAACGCTTGAGCTGCCAGACAGTGGTATATGAGATGTTTATGATGCTGGTTAAGGCCATAGCCCCAATCTTAAGCTTTACCGCACACGAGGCATGGGAATTCCTGCCGAATAGGTTAAAGGACGCGAAAAACGTGCAGTTGTCGCTTTGGCATGACATAAGAATGCCGGGACTTTCCAAAACCGAGCTTGAGGACTGGAAGACGCTTATGCAGCTGCGTGAAGTCGTGTTCAGGAAAATAGAGGAAAGGCGCAATGAAAAACTGATAAAGCATCCTTATGAGGCTGAGGTAAGGGTTAAATATTCCTCGCAAAAGCTGCATGAGACAATTGAAAGATTAAAGGATGAGATTGAAAGCGTATTTATAGTATCAAAGGTTGTTTATGAGCCTTCGGCGCTTTCAGTGTCGGAATGGGATACGGGCCTTGAGGTTGTTGTTGAAAAATCCGCGGCCCCGAAATGCGGGAGGTGCTGGAGGTATGTTGAAAGCGTAGGCAGGGACCCGAAACACCCGGAAATCTGCGAAAGGTGCGCCGGCCAGATAGATTAAAACCCGAAAAATCCGCACGAATAAGGGCCATAGGCTTTAAACTGAAAGATGAAACCTGAAATCTCAAGGAAGGCGGACATGATGCAGGAACTTGAGGCAAGAAAAAGGGATATTGCTTATATAAGGGCGGCCCTGACGCTTCTTATTTTTGTGCTGGCGCTGCTGCAGATTGATTCCGTGATTGAGAGCAGGCAGTACATACTTTTATACCTGTTTGTCCTGCTGGCGAGCAACTTCGTATTTATAAGGCTGCCGGCGGAGATGTACGAGGGAAGCAGGCTTCACAATGTGATTTTTCTGCTTGACATGGTCTTTGTGGCGCTCGGCGCCTA
>CAYNMZ010000167.1:0-4660 GCA_964398505.1 uncultured Spirochaetia bacterium | reverse complement strand
CAGTGACCGAAACCGTGACGCCGACAGTAACAGAGACAGTAACGCCGACAGTAACTGAGACCGTAACGCCGACAGTAACCGAGACGGTGACTCCGACAGTGACCGAAACCGTGACGCCTACAGTAACTGAGACTGTGACACCTACGGTTACCGAGACGGTGACTCCGACAGTGACCGAAACCGTGACACCTACAGTGACAGATACCGTAACCGAGACACCAACGTCTACTGTAACCGAAACAGTTACAGAAACTATAACAGAGACCGTAACGCCCACTGTGACAGAGACCGTAACGCCTACTGTGACAGAAACAATTACAGAGACAGTGACTGAGACCGTGACTCCTACGGTTACGGAGACTGTGACCGAAACAATTACTGAAACCGTAACGCCTACTGTGACTGAAACCGTAACCCCGACTGTCACCGAAACTGCGACCGATACTGTGACCGAGACCGTAACTCCGACTGTAACGGAAACAGTTACAGAGACTGTTACAGAGACAGTAACGCCTACGGTTACGGAAACCGTGACTGAAACAATAACCGAGACAGTAACGCCTACAGTGACCGATACGGTGACACCGACTGTGACGGAAACGGTTACAGAGACTGTAACGGAGACAGTGACGCCGACTGTCACGGAAACAGCCACAGATACGATCACAGAAACAGTGACACCTACAGTGACCGAGACCGTGACGCCTACGATAACCGAGACAGTGACACCTACAGTGACCGAGACCGTAACGCCGACGGTAACTGAGACAGTGACTCCGACAGTAACCGAAACCGTGACGCCTACGGTCACGGAGACTTCAACGCCCACTGTTACGGCGACCGCTACGCCTTCATTTACCGGCACTTCAACGCCGACTTTCACGCATACAAGCACTATTACACTTACTGCCACGCCGACGCTGACAAACACGCCGACAAGCACGGTGACAGTGACGGATACTTACACGCCGACATTTACCATGACATTTACCATGACTGCCACGCCTACAAACACCGAAACATTTACCATAACCCCGACACACACATACACGCCGACAAGCACTGTGACTCCCACAATTTCGCCGACGCCGGCATATATCCTGAGCGTAAAGGTGTATAATTCCGCGGGAGAGATTGTGAGGACTGTCGCCATAGCGGGCGCCTACGGGCTGGTGAAGGAGTTCTCGGTTGACAAGACAGTCATCAGCACGGATGACGGTTCCGTGGCTGTTATAAATGTTGACGGCTACATATACGAATGGGACGGCAGAAGCGACCAGGGCACGCCGGTCCAGAACGGGGTATATTACGTAAAGGCTGAAACTACGGATAATATGGGCTTAACGCACGCCGCTGTAAGGGAAGTGACTGTGCTTACCAACGGGCTAACCGCGGAGCTGCGCGTATACAATTCCGCAGGTGAAATTGTGAAAATAATACCGGTCTACGGGCTTGCGTCTTTTGGGTCGGACATACTGACGCTTGATCCGGCTGCTCCGGCGGTGTTTGTGCCCGGCCAGCCCCAGCCGTCAACTGGCCAGGCAGGGCTGCGGATAGATTATATGGGCCAGGTTTTTGTATGGGACGGCACAAGCGAACAGGGCGTCATAGTGGCCAACGGCGTTTATTCCGTGCAGCTTGTGGGAATTGACGCGTCAGGGGTAAAGACAATCGCTTCCTCGGAAATAACCGTAATGAATGCCGCTTATGAGGTGATATCAGGGATAAAGGTCATCCCGAATCCCGTGAACCCGCTAGTGGAAAATATCATTACCATAAGGTATAATCTAATGCCCGGCGCGAAGGTTACGGTGAAGGCATATAATATCGCGGGTGAGCTTGTAAAAGGTATGGAGGATTATGCGGGCATTGGCCAGGTAAAATGGCAGCTGGACGCGAAAGTGGCTCCCGGAATTTATATACTGGTAATAAACGCCGGGACTGACAGCGGGATGCGGAAGACAATGGTTGAAAAACTGGCCATATTCTATAAATAGGGAAGGAAGCTGCGTGAGGGAATGAAGCTGTCCGGCGAGCACATAGAAAGATACCTCCAGGATGAGTCTAACCTAAAAAGCACCGGGATTTCCGGGGTGTGCATGCCCGGAGGCGCGGCTGACCTCTCATTCTTCCTGAAACACAATACCGAGCCATTTACTGTTTACGGCGGAGGCACGGGCATAACTGGCGGCGCCACGGCCAATTCAGGCATATTGATTTCAACCGAGAATATGGACAGGATAAGCCTTGACGCGCGGGCAAGGACAATATCAGCAGGCGCGGGAACCCGGCTAAACAGCCTGTACGAGGCAGCCGGCGCGGCCGGTTTATGGTATCCTGCGGGACCGACTGAAAAAACCGCGACCATAGGAGGAAACGCGGCGACGAACGCATGGGGCGCGGGCAGCTATAAGTACGGAAGCATAAGGAATTTTATAATAGGACTGGAAATAGTGACGCCTAAGGGCGATTTCATTGAATTTGAGCGCGGCCAATTCACTGCCAAAGGTTCACGTTTTAGGACGCCCCTGGGTTCCTTTGAAATATGCCCGCTGCCGGAAAGGAACGGGTTAAAATCAAGCGCCGGACTGTATATGCGAGAGGGCATGGATTTGATTGACCTGTTTATAGGCAGCGAAGGCATACTGGGAGTTATAACAGGGTTGAAGCTGAAATTGCTGGATGCGCCAGTCAATATTCACGGTTTTATGGTCCCCTTTGACGGCGAAGATGAGGCTTTAAGTTTCATAGGCAGGATGAAAGAGGTGAAAGACCGGTATATGCCGCTTTCAATAGAGTATATGGACGCTGACTCGGTAATGCTGCTTGCGAAAAAGGAAAAAAAGCTTGAAAAAACCGGTGTGCTGGTTTTTATTGAGCTTGAGGAGACAAAAGGCGTTGATGTTGAGGTGTTTTCAGGAATCATGGAAGCCGCAGGAGCGGACATTGACTCTGTCAGCGTCTCATCCTCGCCGTCCAGGGAGGGCTTTATATGGAAGGTAAGGGAATCGCTTCCCCAACAGGTGAATGAAATTATAAGGCATAACCGTATGAGGAAAATATCAACGGATTTTTCGGTTGCGGACGAAAAAGCCGGCGATATGATTGAGCTTTACAGGAGCGCGCTTGAAAGGACGCGGGTTCGACATGTTTTATTCGGCCATGCGGGCAACAACAACCTGCATATAAATTTCATGCCTGAAAATGACAGCCAGGCCGGCGAGGCAATGGAAATTTATGACTATCTGGCTTCAAGGATCGGAGCTATGGGCGGGTCAATATCGGCTGAGCACGGTATCGGCAAGCTCAAGAAAAAATATTTAAGGCACATGTTTGACGAAAAGGAAATAACCGGAATGAAAAAGGTCCGGGATTTTTTTGATCCGGAGGGAATATGCTGCCCCGGAACAATGCTTGACTGAAATAAAATATGATTCGCAAACATCTTTCTTCCGTAAAACCCGGTGAAATATGCGCGTTTGACGTCTTTGACAGGCAGGGAAGGGCCCTTGCGAGGCAAGGCTCAGAATTCACTGAAAGCCGCGTAAGAGCACTGCGCTCCGCGGGAATTCCTTTTGTTTATTGCAGGGACGCGTCCATTAAACCGTATATGCCTTTTCCGGGGGGCCTTTTATGCGGGTTGCTCAGGGCCATAGCGAATTATACTGCTTCCAACGGTTCTGACAGCGCGGCTCTTAAGGATTACGGTTTAAACGAGGTCAAGGAACTGTCGTCATATTCCGGAGAGCCCGCGTCAAGGATTGCGCACGGCCATGTTTTCAGGTATCTCGCGAAAAAAATATGCGATTGCGCCGCTGCTGAACCCCTGGCTGTGGAGTTTTCTGATTACAGGGACGAAACCTCATACCTGGATTATCACGCCGCGTCAGTGTCATGCTTGTGCGCGGCTGTCGCTGCAAAGATGGGGCTTAAAGAGGCTGAAATATCGGCTGCTGCGTGCGCGGGCATGCTTTATGACATGAAAATGAGGGCGATAAGGGCCGTTGACTCGCCGGGAAAACTTGGCGCTGCCGACGCTGAGGAAATGAGGGGCCATGCGGCGCTTGCCGCGGAAGAATACAGGAAAATTTTCGGCATGCCGGCTTCATGCGCTGTTGCTGCCGCCCAGCATCATGAACGGCTTGACGCGGGAGGATATCCCAATGCGTTAGGCGGGGACTCGATTAGCTTGAGCGCAAGAATCCTGGCAGTGTGCGATGTGTATGACGCCATGACCAGCAGGCGTCCCCACAGGCCCCGGATAATGCCGGATGAGGCATGGGAATACATAAGGCAGAACAGCGGCGTATTGTTTGATGCCGCGGCAGCAGGGGCTTTCTGCTCTATTGTGCCGAAATTCAGGAGCTCGGACATAGTGGCGCTTTCGTCAGGCGGGAAAGCCATTGTGTGCCGGAACAATTTATCGGATATGGAAAGGCCTGTCATAAAAATAATTGAAAAAAAGGGCGGAAGTGATATAATTAGCGGTGCTGAAATTGACCTGTCACGCGAAAACTCACTGACAATAATCAATACCGATGCGATAGCGTACTGAAAGGCGGATTTAATGGCAAGGGTTATAGCCGTAGTGAACCAAAAAGGCGGCGTGGGAAAGACCACCACCACCGTGAATATAGCGAGCTTCCTCGCGGCAAATCAC
>CAYNMZ010000166.1:0-4661 GCA_964398505.1 uncultured Spirochaetia bacterium | reverse complement strand
CGTTTACGTGCGGTTTTGTCCTGTCAAATTTTGCCTTTGCCATTTCTTTCCTCCTGTATTTGGTTTATATTTTTGCTGGAGCCCACGAGCAGATTTGAACTGCCGACCTCGTCCTTACCAAGGACGCGCTCTAACCAACTGAGCTACATGGGCAAAATGCCACAAAAAAAAAATAAAAAAAATCCGCAATATAAAACAATAAAAAACGCGCATACCAATATCATAGCCCTACAAGTCAATAGTAAAATTTGTAGAGAATATAAAATACCAAAAAAGAGGTTTTATGTCAACAGTTTTTTTTAGTAAAAAATCTATTTGCAAATAGAATCTAAATTCTTTATAATAGTCGGGATTTTTGAGAATATCAAATAATAAAATATACTATATGAGGTGGATTATCATGATGAGCAAGCTGCGTGAAAACGCAAAATTTTTCCTGTGGTTTACGCTCGGGGCTTTCCTTTTTGGTTTTATAGCCATTATGGGTTTCCAGGCAATCGGCAACAAGGCGAACAACCCTGAAATCGTCGCTAAAATCGACAAAGAAAATGTCACTTATACGGAACTGGCACAGTCATGGCGCAACCAGTTACAGGAAATGAATTCCAGGGGAATCAAGGTCAGCGAAGAACGTGAAAAAGAGCTTAAAAAAGAAATGCTGTATGACATAATTGAGACCAAGCTGAAACTTAATTACGCAGCGAAACTTGGCATTATGGTATCTGACGAGGAAGTAGCCGAAAGCATAATGAGCATAAGGGCTTTCCTGAACAAGGACGGCCAGTTCGACAAGGAGCAGTACACAAACTACCTCTACAGCCAACGCATAAAGCCCGCCGAATTTGAAGGACAGCAGAGACAATATATAATGCTAGTAAAGCTAAGGAACCAGCTATGGTCAGGCATTAAGTATTCACAGGATGAGCTGAAATCCTATTTCATGAAAAGGCAGCGTTCCCTGAACGCCGATTATGTATATTTCAATTATAAGGATTACCTTAAAGAAATTAAGATAACCGATGATAAACTTAAAGATTATTATGCCCTGCATAAAAAAGAATACGAAAAACCCGAACGCGTGAAAGCCTCCCATATCTTGATACAGGCCGACGCTTCGCCTACATCGCCCACGGGATTGACAGATGAGGCAGCCAAAAAACTCGCTTCTGACCTTCTGGCAAGACTAAAAGCAGGAGAAGATTTCGCGGCTCTGGCCAAAAAATATTCCGCAGATCCCGGCTCAAGGTCAAAAGGTGGCGATCTTGACTGGTTCTCAAAGGGGGCAATGGTGCCCGAATTTGAAAAAGCCGCTTTTGCCCTGAAAAAAGGCGGGCTCAGCGATGTTGTAAAAACACAGTTCGGTTATCATATAATTAAGGTAACGGGCCGCGATGAAGGATTCTCCCCGACATTTGACAAAGTAAAAGACAAGGTCCTCGCAGAGATTCAAAAACAGCAGGGTATGGAGCTGGCAAGGAAGCGCGCCGAAGCATTCGTGTCAGCCGCAAAATCAACAGCGGGGTTTGACGCCGCAGCAAAAGGAAGCACGTTGAATGTAAGGTCAACCGGATTTATTTCCGAGGACTCAAAAAATTCGGGAATTGACTCGCAGTCTTACGCAGAAACTTTATTTGACCTCGACAAAGGCCAGGTTTCGGATATTGTAAACGGCGAGAACGGTTATTATGTTTTCAGGGTTAGGGATGAAAAACCCGCAAAATTTGACAAGGCAAAATTTGAAAAGGCGGCAGAATCGCTTGACGAAAAACTCAGGAATATCAAATTTGAAAGCCTGAACAAGAGCCTTTTGACAAAGTTAAAGAAAGAATCAAAAATAGAGGTTTTTGAAAACAATCTGTATCTGTAACCTTTAAAAACTTGCCAGCCTCTTTTTTACAAGCTCAAGGGGCAGGCCCACGATATTATAATAAGACCCTTTTATTGACTTAACAAAAGGGTCTGCGCCTTCCTGGATAGCGTAAGCGCCGGCCTTATCCATAACATTGTTATTAATGACATACGCGTTTATTTCTGCGCTGGTCAGCTTTTTAAACGTAACATACGATATTCCCGCGTCCAGAATTGTGGTTTTGCTCCTCGCGTCAATCATAGCTATTCCCGTTATTACCCTGTGCGTTGAACCCGAAAGCCTGGAAAGAGTCCTCTTAGCGACAGCAATGCCGGAAGGCTTCCCGAGTATCACACCGTTATACACAACAATTGTATCAGCTCCGAGTATCACGCCGTCTTTCACCTTATTTATCACAGAAAATGCTTTTTCATAAGCCAGACGCTGGGCTATCAAAACAGGATCGTAGCCACTCATACGCCTTTCAATAGATTTTTCGTCGGCTTCAGGTTTTATTTTTTTAAATTTTATCCCATGTTCCTTCAGCAAACTTATCCGCCTGGGTGATGTTGAAGCAAGAAAAAGCTTTTTTTTCATTTAATTTTTCCTTCCCTGTCAAAATTTTCCGTAGATTTCCTCCCCGCAATTCGCGCACTTATTTCCGTTCATCGCGGTTATTCTGGCATCAGGATAATTGCGTTCTATTATAACGCTCTTGCAGTGCGGGCATATAGTATTTTCTCCTGTCACCAAAGTGTCTACGTTCCCGAGGTAAACATGGTAAAGCTCCTTTGACGCAGCCTCGCAGGCGGCCAGCATGAAGTCAACGGGTGTCGGGTCTATGTTCATCTTGTAATTCGGGAAATACCTCGAGTAGTGCAGCGGTATATGCGGCGAGACCGAAGCTATCCATTGCGCCATTTCCCGTATCTCGTCCATCCTGTCATTTAACGTGGGTATCAGAAGAGTTGTCAGCTCCACATGACAGCCCGCGGCATGGGCCGCCTTTATGGTCCTCATTACAGGCTCAAGCTGGCCGTCGCACACTTCCCTGTAAAAACTCTCGCTGCCGGCCTTTAAGTCGATATTCATGGCGTCAATGTACGGCAGCAGTTCGGTCAACGGTTCCTCTGAAATGAAGCCGTTTGTAACCAAAACATTTTTCATGCCGCTCGCCCTTACGGCCTTTGCGCAGTCAAGAACAAATTCATACCATATTAAAGGCTCATTGTATGTATACGCAATTCCTATTGACCCGTTGTCAGAAGCAATGCCCGCTATGTCTTCGACAGAAAATTTCTCACCATGCGCTTCCTGCTGTGAAATCTGCCAGTTCTGGCAGAAAGTACACTTGAAATTGCATCCCCATGATCCTATTGAAAATATACGCTTCCCCGGATAAAAATGATAAAGCGGTTTTTTTTCCACAGGGTCAAGCCCGTATGACGACACCTGGCCGTATATTTTGGTATAAAGCGTTCCATTTATATTCTGCCTGACCCGGCATCGCCCTGTCTTGTTGTTTGAAATCATGCACCTGTGCGGGCAGAGCAGGCAACGCGCCTTGCCAACCGGAACCTGCTTATAATACAAAGCTTCTTTCAAAACATACCCCCCGATTTATTTTTTTTCGGCCACAACAAAACAGTCCGGCGCCTGCCATTTCAGCCCCATAAGACATGACCGGATCCGCCTTGCCAGCATTTTAATAAAACAATTATCCCAGCTGTCGTTGTCAGGCCCTGACAAAATTATAACAAAGCCTTCATCTTTCAGCATTTTCTCGATGACAGAAACCGGGTAAGGCCGTACATGGGTTACATCCTTCCAGAACTCATGCGCCATTACATAGGCATTGTCGGTGTTCGGGAACACAAGTATAATCCTGCCCTTGCTTCTTAACGCTCTCCACGACGCGCTTAAAAGCATTTTCAGCCTTTTCGGCGTCAAATGCTCGGCCACATGCCTCGCGTATACGTTGCCCAAGGAATTCCTCTTTCTTTTCCGCATAAAAGCCACTATATCCGCTTTTTTTACATTGAGCCCCCTGCTCAATGCTCCGGGATTTTTATCCACGCCTTCAGCCCTGATCCCGGCAGCTCCGCACAGACGCAGAAAATCACCGTCCCCGCAGCCCAGCTCAAGCGTCATCCCGCAACCGGAAAGCATCTTTACATATTTAGCCTGCCTGCTTTTGTTGTCCATCCGGCCCCTTCAATTTTTTTAGAAAATCAGCGAATTTCCTCATTTCCTGCCCATAATCGTATTTTTCCCTGATTAACTTATACCCTTTTTTTGCCCTATTATCAAGCTTTTTAAGCCGCCTGTCAATTTCACGAGCGAAAGCGCGCGGATTTGGCGCGCTGGTATAGATATACCTCCTGAATTGCCTTATCTCACCGACGCATGTCGCAACAACCGGCCTTGCCATAGCCATATACTCCCGAAGTTTCATTGACGCCCTGTACCTGTTGACCTCATTATCCGTGTAATATACAAGACAAATGTCGGCGGCAATTATATAATTCACAGCCGCGCTCCGTTTCAGTTGCCCGAGAAAAATCACCCTGTCTGTAATACCATTTTTTGCCGCAAATTTCTCATATTTTTTTCTAAGCGGCCCGCTGCCTGCAACCAGAAGCACCGCGTCACTGTCGCGCATATATTTTACCGAAGCCATAACTGAATCAAGACAGCTGGCTATATTTAAATTGGCCATATAAAAAAGCACTTTTTTGCCTTTATACCTGCCTTGAATTTCAGCTACCGCCTTCCAGGATGCTTTTCTGGGTGAAAATATTCCAGTGTCAAC
>CAYNMZ010000165.1:522-4672 GCA_964398505.1 uncultured Spirochaetia bacterium | reverse complement strand
AAAACTCACGTATCTTCCTGGAGCATTCAATATGTTCGCGCGTATAAACGCGCCTTGACCCCGCGCGCAGCGGTATTACCAGTTTTTTCCTTTCCCAGTTTCGCAATGTCTGCTGGTGCACACCGAGAAGCGCAGCTGCCTCATTTATGGTAAGCAGCTCCTTTGGCGGCTCAGCCAGCGCCATGACACCGGATTTTTCCCGGAAATCCCCTGTCTCCATAATATTTCCTCCTTTTTTTACAGACACCTGTAACGTAGAATTGTTTTTTCACAATTAAAATGAATTGCGGTGTAATTAAGGCTAATCTATGAACAGTCTATTTTCCTTTATTATATTATAGTATATGATAAAGGTATTGTCAAGTAGTTAAAAAAGTAATAGCAAAATTATTTAGATTTTCCTTATTTATCTGGCACAAAAGTGCCTATATGTAGTGCTTACAACAATAAAAGCATACAATATATTGTATTTAATAATTATTTTATAGTAATTATTAGGTTTCTTAATTTTTTCTTGATTTTTTTTTGATTTTTCAACTTTACTTTTTTCACATTATTACCTATAATATAAATATGAATATAAATAACCAGAGGGATAAAAAATTCAAATTTCTTTCATTCATCATAGCCGCTATCCTATATTCATATAATTTATCAGCAAACGTCACAGGCATTTATGTTATGAAAACCGGCTCAACCGGCCAGTATCTCCAGGCCGGCACTGTCAACAACCCGGTTCTTCATTTTAAAGTTTCAGCTCCAGGCGGTGATACGCTTACATATCTTGGAGTATATAATTCTCTTGACAGCTGGTATGTGGGCTCAGCCGCTGAAGGGACAACAATATCCGAGAACGGAATAAAAGTCTGGTATTCAGAAGTTGACACAAATGATTTTTCACAGGCAGCGCCCGTATATGTGACGCACCTGCCCGCGGACATCTCTGACAGCACATGGTGGCACAACACATTTTCCCGGGCAGTTGCAGACGGCTCGCATATATGGGTCACCGCGGATATAAATGAGACACCCGAATACGGCACAATTGAGATGCAGACCGAGAATGTCGTCTTTGCCGGCTCTGCAATAACTTCCGCCGACGAGCCCGCTGACCCTTACATACTGCTTGTCACGTCCGTTACGCCGGCCGAAAACCTGCTCGTAAAGCATATTGACGGCAGCGTTCAGTCAACTGTCTCAACAGGCCAGGCTTACGTGACGCCCGTTGAAATCTTGCTTTACAACGACTCGCCGCTCACATCGGCAGATATCTCGGTTAATTCAATTTACCTGAAACTGCAGACATACCCGGCCCCCGGCACATTACTACCTCCCTCTTCAATCATAAGCTCAATTAGGATCCAGGACAAGAACCAGGGCACCATTTTCGGCGAACTGCCGCAGGCAATGATACCTTCATTAACCGGGCCCTTCAGCGTGCCCTTATCTCAGCTCAATATACCCGCCGGCATGACAGTAACCGCATCGGTAATACTTACAATAACCGACAACACGGCCGCAGCAGACACCGAATTTATCATAAGCATTGACAGCGAGAATTGCTTTGAAGCTTATGACTATTACACTTCAAAGGCAGTCCACGTTTCCGCCTCGCCTTCGGACATAACAGGCTTTCCAATGCTCTCAAAGCAGACAAAAATACAGAAAAAACTTTTGGCAGTATCTGCACTGCCTGAAAAAATCCTGCCTGACCCGAAATTCATAAACAAGGGTTCCACAAACGTCAACCTTTTAAGGCTTGTCATGGAAAACCCCGGCGACACCAGTACTGCTTCGGCCGAGGTATACGGCCTGAAATTCTACCTGTTTTCCGAATCGGGCGCATCGCTTGTTCCCAGGGACCTTTTTTCAAGGGTTTCAGTGACCGACGAAAGCGGAAACGTGAAATACCGAGTAAAATCATCAGACAGCATAGAGGCCTCCGGAAATACGCTGTCCCTGCCTTTTACCTCCTCAGCTTTCATAAACGCCGCGGAATCCGTAACACTTCTCGTCAGCGCGGACATATCAAGCCAGACGGTCATCAATAATTTCAGGCTCGTTCTCGCTTCAGCCGGCGATATCCAGTGCAGGGACAAGAATTCCTTTGCCGCTGTCCCGGTCACACCTTCAACAGCGACACCTTTTTATTCCTCACTTAACCTTTTGTCCAGCTCTTTTACGCTTTCATACACCGCGCTCATGCCGCAGGCCATATACAGCGGCCAGCCTGCGGTCCCTGCAATTTCGCTTGTTTTCTCCTCTCCGCTCGCATTTGGGAGCGGAAATATACTTGTCCGCGGGATGACGCTTACGGCCAGGGACTCGTCCGGCAGTCCCGTTGACTTCAACGCGGCTTTTTCCTCGGTATCGCTTTCCTCTTCCGCATGGACTCAGGCTTATTCCCCGCTGCCGGCCTCTTCTTCCTTTTATTTTAACTTTCCTTCGCCGCTGACTGTAACCGCAAGCCCTACTGAAACCCTGCTTGTAAGCGTGTCAATAAGGGAAAACACCGCTGTTTCCTCGGCAAACATATCGCTCTTATCCGGCCAGGATATGTCGGCGTATCAGGACAGCGACCCGGGCCGCAGGATTTATATCGCGCCGGCCGAGGGCATTTCCTTCCCTATGGGCTCGGGAACAGGTTTTTTATCCGGTTCTTCGGCCGGCATATCGCTTTCAGCTTACCCCTCTCCATTTGTCAGGGGAAGCTCCTGCAGGATAGCATACTACCTTTCGGCCCCTTCAAAGGTCACGGTCAGGATATTTGACCTTTTCGGCAGGCTTGTAAGGACAGCGGTCAATGAAACTGAAAAACCCGCGGGTTCAAGGACAGAGGACGCGTGGGACGGCAACGACGCGCACGGAAAACCGGTAATCTCCGGGGTTTATATAGTGTCTGTCACAGCGGAGGCCGGCGGCAAGAAGAACGAGGCCAGGACAAGGGTGATATATAAAAAATGAGCGCTAAAAAAACCAGGGATTTGTTTTTAACAGCGGCGCTGGTGTTTTTCGCTTCAGCTGCAGGCGCCAACAGCCTTCCGTTTGACCGCGGCCTAAGCGTGCGTGCCGCAGGATCCTCATCCAGCCTTTCCCCTTTCATTGCCGGAGCCCAGTCGTCATACATAAATCCGGCCCTCCTGGCTTACGCGGCAAAGCAGGAGATAAACTGCGTTTACTTCAACCTTTTTGAGTCTTCCCTTGTAAGTTCTTTATCTTACGCCCTTCCCCTGCTTGACCTTGGGTCATTCGGCTTTTCCTTCATATACATGTCCAGCCCGGAAATGGCAGGACTTGACGCCAACAACACCGTCACGGACGTCTCTTATTCCGAGTCATACATACAGCTTGGGGCCTCGTACGGTATCAGGGTGATGTCGATTTTTTCAGCAGGCCTTTCGCTGAAATACATAAACCACAGCCTCACGCCTGACAATTATCCGGCGGTCGGCATGGACGCGGGCCTTGCCGCCGACCTTCCTTTAAACTCCAGGATATCCCTGGCCGTTTTCAATGTGGTAAAGCCTGAATTCAAGTACGCTTCGGGTTTTTCAGACATTCTCCCTATTTCAGCCGACCTTACCCTCTCAGGCAAATACCGGATATCAAGGGAGCTGTCGGATTCCCTGTCAGCCGGCGCGGGCCTCATAAAGTCCGAGGACTCGCCCTCATACGGCTGGAACGCGGGCATTGAATATTCTGTGTTTGACAGCCTTGCCGCGGCAAGGCTGGGCATTTCCGATTCCGGATTTTCCTTGGGCGGTTCGGTCTCATACGCCGGAGCTTCAATAGACTATGCCTACGTTAAGACCGCCCTTGATTTCATGCACAGGTTCTCAATATCATACAGTTTTGGCAGGGACATAAGGCAGCTTGAGGAGGAACTTAGGACAAAGGAAGACAAGCTCAAATACGAGCTCGTCCAGAAAATCAGGCAGGACGCGCTCATTGAATTAAAGGAGCAGATAACATCCGCGTCCGTTAAAGGCGACCTTGAGTCAGCGCGGGAGGCCCTGCAAAAAGCGCTTGTATAGGCGCCTT
The DNA here is from genome assembly GCA_964398505.1 of uncultured Spirochaetia bacterium. Taxonomy (GTDB): domain Bacteria; phylum Oederibacteriota; class PGYV01; order PGYV01; family CAYNMZ01; genus CAYNMZ01. The sequence goes on along the minus strand of CAYNMZ010000165.1, from coordinate 631 downwards.
ATGATGAGTGGCTTAAATCAAAGGAACAGGAAATAAACAGCCTCATAGACAAGGGCAAGAAAGAAAGACTCATGAAGGAGGCAGAAAACCTTATAAAAAGCGGCTCAAA
>CAYNMZ010000165.1:0-512 GCA_964398505.1 uncultured Spirochaetia bacterium | reverse complement strand
AACCTTGACGCTCTTGTGGCGCTGAAGAACCTGCTTGACCTTGATCCGTCAGACAGCGCGGCGAAGGCCATGTATGAAAGGACAAGCAATAAAATCAAGGACGCGGGCGACAAGAACATCGACTCCGAGTCCGGCAACAGGGAAAAAATCCGCTCCCACTTCATTAGCGGCCTTGACTATTACGCCTCAGGCGATTTTAACTCCGCTTTAAGGGAATGGGACATGGTAATAGAGGCATCCCCCCTCCAGCGCCAGGTGTATGAGCTCATAAACAAGACCAAGGACAGGTTAAAAAAGACAGAAGACCAGAAAAAGAACGTGGAGCTTTTAAGGCAGCAGAAAATTTCCCGGCTTTACAACGAGGCCGTGGTTTCGCACACCAAGGGCAAGTTTGAGGAATCAATAGGGCTCTGGAAACAGATACTTGAGATGGACCCTTCAAACAGGGAAGCCAAGCAGTACCTTGAAAAAGTCACGGAAGAGTACAGGAAGATACAGCGCCAGAACCTCGG
>CAYNMZ010000164.1:0-4761 GCA_964398505.1 uncultured Spirochaetia bacterium | reverse complement strand
AAATCCCCGCTTCCGACAGCTTTTCCGACAGCTTCGAAATAGTTTTTATGGTATAATTACAAAGGATGTTTAAACACTTATTCTTTATGGGAGGGTTTATGAGAAAAACAGCTGTGATTCTTTGCGTAATGGTTCTTTTTTTGCTGGCGGCTTGTGTGGAACATAGAAGCCCGGCAGCTGCGGTTTTAATTACGGAAGAAGATGAAACCCCGCAGAATAACGGCAGGATACAGAGCGTTGACATGCAGGTTTACGCAGGTATTACGGTTACCTCAAAGGAAACATATTATTATACAAGTTCGGGCAGGATAAAAAGAACTGACGCTTCGATATTTTCGATGCCCGCAACTGTCAGCAGAGAATATTCGTATGATGCGCAGGGCAGACTTATACTGGAAAACAATGTCTCGGGGGACGACTACTTTTACACATATAATTCAAGCGGACATATTGCATCCTGTGCCATAGTCGACAGCGCAGGGCAGACAGTAAATATGAAAGTGTTCACATGCGATACGGCGGGACGTATCAGCAGGATAGACGAATCGTGGAACGGGTCGCCTGCGAGCTACCGTCTGATAATCAGGAGCGCGGACGGATATATAGCGCGTGAGGATATTTACGCGCCGGGTGGCACTGTGCCGGTCGGGTATATAAATTATACGCGAAATGACGCCCTGAAGAAAATCTCCATTGACTTGAGCGCTATTGCGATGACTGTAGGGCTGTTTGAGTACAGTTACGGATCCGACGGTTTTATCACAGGTATGAATTACAGCATTACGGCAATGAGCATGACTCTGGCTTCAGTGATAAAAACTTATAATCTTCAGGATGGACTTTTTGAACCGGCGGGTATGAACGGTTACCGGTATACTGATAAGGATGTTTTCGGGATAAGCTGGATAAATGTGAGCGCTTCAGGCGGTTATTCGGACTGAAATGACGGCATATTGAGGATGAAAAACCCTGGGGATATCATGGGCTTTGACGGGCTTATAAAAAAGCAACGGGAATTTTACGGGACTGGTGTCACAAAAAAGACCGGTTTCAGGATACAGGCTCTTAAGGCGCTTCGCGGGGCTGTGAAAAGAGACGAAAAAATAATAGCAGAAGCGCTTTACGCGGACCTTCACAGGTCAGCGCCGCAGGCGTACATGACGGAAACGGGAATGATTATCCAGGAGCTTAATCTTGCCATAAGAAAGCTCAAGTCATGGGCCGGTAAAAGGCGCGTCCCCGCGCAGTTCTTCTTTCCGTTCTCCCGTAATTATATAATGCCCGAGCCTTACGGCGTCGTGCTTGTTATATCCCCGTGGAATTACCCGTTTTTCCTGTCTTTCCTGCCATTGATAGCCGCGATAAGCGCGGGCAACTGTTGTGTGCTTAAGCCTTCAAGGGCCGCTGCCGCTTCAGCCGGAGTAATAAGCAAAATAATCGGGTCCTGCCTTGAGCCCGGGCATGTCAGCGTAATTGAGCCTGATTCGCCTGCCGCTTATGAAGTCCTTAAGGAGAAATTTGATTACATATTCTTCACCGGTGGGACTGAAACCGGGAAAAAGGTACTGGCTTCGGCTGCTGAAAACATAACGCCCGTAACCCTTGAGCTTGGCGGCAAGTGCCCCTGCATAGTGGCCGAAGACAGCGACGTAGAACTGGCGGCAAAAAGGGTCGCGGCAGGCAAGTTCCTGAACGCGGGGCAGACCTGCGTCGCGCCTGATTATGCGCTTGTCCATAAGGCCGTGAGGCCGCGTTTTTTAAGCGCCTTAAAAACAGCGATTGAGCGCATGTATGGCAGCAACCCTGAAAACAGCCCGGATTACTGCAGGATAATTAACGGCGTTGAATACGCCAGGATAATTGCTTCGCTGGAAGGGAAAAGTTTTAAAGCGTCCGCGGAAACCCGCTATATTGCGCCGCTTGTAATTGAGGACGCGTCCGCGGATGACGAAATAATGAAAGAGGAGATTTTCGGGCCCGTGCTGCCCGTGATTAGCTTTGATAGCGTTGATGAAGCTGTTGCCTTTGTGAATGAAAGGGAAAAACCACTGGTCCTTTACCTTTTCGCGAAATCGCGCGCTGTAATTGACCGGGTGCTGGCTTCCACGTCGTCGGGCAGCGCGTGCGTAAACGACACTGTTGTGCATATGGGAAATTCGTGCCTGCCTTTTGGAGGCGTAGGAAAGAGCGGTTTCGGCAGGTACAGGGGAAAGGCAGGGTTTGACGCATTTTCAAACATGAAATCCGTGATGGAACAGGCGGCTTTCCCTGACATTAAGCTGAGATACCCTCCTTTCGGGGAGTTCGCGCACAAAATATTCAGGCTTATTTTCCGCTGAAATGAAAACAACCGGTTCGGCAGGGAAATGGGCCCCGTATTTAGCCGCTCTTGCGGTATTTATTGCCGCGGTTATCGCGCTTTTCTGGGAAGGTTTTTCCGGAAGCAAAATGCTCTACGGGCTTGACACTTTCGCCGAGCACCTGCCTTTTTCAATCTTTGCCAGAAAATGCATGCTTGAATACGGACAGCTTCCGGTGTGGATGCCTGACATTTTCATGGGCATACCGCTTATAGGCTCGGCCAACTGTATAATATTCTATCCGACAAACCTGTTTTTCCTGCTTTTACCCGTGGAACTTCACAGGGTGTTCCTGCCGGACTTTATTTTCCACATGCTGCTTGCTTTCGCGGGAATGATTTTGTTCCTGTCAGGGCTGGGCCTTAAAAAGCCTGCTGCTTTAGCTGGCGGATTCTTTTACGCGACGTGCGGCTTTCTGGTGTCAGGCATATATGCGGGCGCCTGGATTGACATAAAATCAACCAGCCTCATACCTTTTGTAATGTTCTTCCTTATGAGGGCTGTCTCGTCAGGCCGTCTGGGAGACTTTCTTTCGGCATCAATTTTCATGGCCCTGCAGGTTCTGGCCCTTGGGATGCAGATTATGGCCTATACTTCCATGTTATATACGGCTTTTTTTATCTACTTGTTGGCGCGGGAGAAAGGACTTGATGGGAAAAAGAAAACAGGCCGCTTTGCAGGTTTTGTGTTTTCAGCTGTTATGATTGCCGCTTTTGGCAGCCTGCAGTTCCTGCCGACAGCAGAATACATGCAGTATTCGTGGAGGACGGATTTTTCTTACGAGCATTTTACAGTAATGTCGTTTCACCCGGCTGAAACAATTTCGTTCATACTACCGCAATTTTTCGGGCTCTTCGGCCGGTCATACTGGGGATTTGAGCAAAGCAGGGCGTTTACGCCTTATATAGGCGTCGTCCCGGTATTTCTGTTTTTTTTCGCGTTTTTAAACAGGGAAAACAGGAGCATGGCGGTTTTCCTTGCCTTATCATCGCTTGCCTTGCTGGCGCTGGCTTTCGGCGGCCATACGCCGCTTTATAAAATCCTTTATCATGTGCCTGTATTCAACAGGTTCAGGAACCCGTCAAGATTCCTTTCCGTATTGTCATTCACAATTGCGGCCATTTCTGCGATCGGAGTTGATAATCTCGTAAAATACATTCTTGCCGCAGCCGGCAGGCAGGAAGACGGCGGCATGAGCGTAAGGAACGCGTATAACCGTTTTATTCTTGCTGCCGGGGCCGTGACAGCGGCCTTAGGCGTCATGGCATTGAACATGGACATGCTCGGACAAATAATACAATTCGCGCATAAGGCCGCGGGCAGGGGCGTGTGCGCTGAGTCGTGGCTTATGCCTTACATCGGGCTGATTAGGCAGGACGCGGTTTATTTTTCCGCTGCTGCCGCTGCTGTAGCAATACTGGTATTCGCTGTTTTGCGGCACAAAATCAAGTCAGCGCTGATTTTCGCGGTTATCCTGTGTGGCCTGCATTTTGTTGACATGCACAGGGTGCTGGCCAAGTTCATAATGTATGAGGACTTAGGCAGGATAGCTGGAAAGGACAGCGTTTCAGAGACCCTTACTACTGACAAAGGGAAGTTCAGGGTAATTGACATGCAGTATAACTGGTTCCCGAACAGGAACCTGTATTTTGGGCTTGAATTCTTTTCAGGATATCACGGCGTCCTGCCCTACAGGTGGGCGCGGATGCACAGGGAAGAGGCTTTTTATGACATAAACGTGCTGCGGGCTTTCAACATAAAATACCACATTTTCAGCGGCGACCCCGGGCTGCGTGACCTGAAAAAGATTGTTGACGGCCCAATAAGCCTGTATGAAGACCCATTTGCCATGGAAAGGGCATTTTTTGTTGACAACGCGAGGATAGCCGCAGGCGATGATGAGGCGATAGCCATGCTGAAAACGGGTTTTAAACCCGGAACCGCTGTTGTGACCGAGGATTTGGGACTGAAAGGTCCCTATGCTGACGGCCGCTATGACGCGCGCATAAGCATGTATACACCTTCAAGGATGATAGTTGAAACAGACAATAACAGGCCCGGCCTGCTTGTGGTCTCAAACCTTTATTTCCCGCAGTGGAAGGCGAGGGTTGACGGCGAGCCGGCGCGGGTTCATGTGGTGAACTACGCGAGCATGGGCGTTAAACTTAAAGAAGGAAAGCACCGGGTTGAATTGTTCTATGACATGACACTTACATGGATTTGTGTCCTGTTAACGGTTCTTGCGCTGGCCTTTTACGCCATTGTTATCTTGAGTGAACGAAAAAAATACAGGGCTGAGACTGAAAAAGCCCGCATATCCGGAGGCGGCGGCAGTGAATAACCTGCGCGCGGCATTTAGGGATGATAAAGGGTTATTGCCAATGCTGATGCTGTCAGCGCT
>CAYNMZ010000163.1:0-4791 GCA_964398505.1 uncultured Spirochaetia bacterium | reverse complement strand
AGAGTTGCTGCCGCTGCTGCTGACAGCGCGAATAGGTATTTCCTGTAGTTTTTAAGGGCCGGGTCGGATGATGACATGGAAACGATGAGTCCGGCCGCAGTGAGTGAAATGAAAGCGGCTATGGACTTGGTAAGGAAAAGGTTGACTGCGGCAAGTAGCAGGGCGGCAAGGAAAAGGGGCCTTAGGCGGCGCTCATTTTTTGCGAGTCCGGCGATTACCGGGATGGCAAGTATAAGAAGACCGGCAAAGGCGTTCGGGTAAATCAGCGTTGAAAATATCCTGCCCGATCGCAGCCTGGCTTCCATGTCCGTTGAAAACGGATCAGGATTCGCGGCTATGTAGGCAAGTGTCTCCTTAAACCCGAAAAAATGCTGGTATAGGCCGTAAAGGCAGAGGAGAGTGACAAGGCCGGAGAAGAAGAAAAGCATTGCTCGGCCGAACCTTTTGGCGTAACTGAATGAGGTATAATAAAGAAGTAAAAGCACAAGGAAGACCGCGGTCTGGCCGAACGAAACGGCCCTGTCGGCTGACGCGGCAGTGGAGACAAAATACCATATGAAGAGCAGGAAAAGATGCGCGTCAATCGGGGTCTCTGCCTTCTCCTCGGAACTCATTATCTTGACACGGAGTATGTAAAGGAAACCGCAAGCTGAAAAAACCACAAGGTAAAGCGCGGACAGGCCGGCGTGGGAAAATGACGGTAACACAAATGAGAAGAAAAACGCCAGAGCCATCAGGCACAGGCAGGCAAAATCTATGGCTTTTAGCAGCCTTTCGGTCATTTCAGTGCTTTTGCCGCGGCCTCAAGAGCCAGATAGTAACTGTGTTCGCCAAAGCCGCTTATCTGGCCGGCGCTTACGGGCGCTATGAAGGACTTTTGCCTGAAATCCTCGCGGCTGTAAATGTTTGAAAGGTGAACCTCTATAGCGGGTATGTTGACCGAGGCTATAGCGTCCCTTATGGCGACAGAGGTGTGCGTGTAGGCACCGGGGTTTATGATTATGCAGTTGGCCCAGTTTAAGCCCTGATGTATGGTGTCCACTATCTCCCCCTCGTGGTTACTCTGGGCGATTTTCAGCTCAAGGCCGAGTTCTTTTGCCTTTTCCTCCATGCGCGCGTTTATGTCCTTTAGGTTTGTGTTGCCGTAAACGTTCGGCTCGCGCTGGCCAAGCAGGTTAAGGTTCGGGCCGTGTATTACAAGGACTTTTTTCATTTCTTTCTCCGTGTCAAAGGTGTTTTTATATCCCTGTTTTTTGAGTTAAGTATAGCAAAAACGGCCTTAAATTCAATACGAAACTTAGATTGTTTGTCAGTGGCACGTTTCACGGCCGGGGATAAATTGTTCAGATAAATTGTTCAGGCTTGACCGCCGCGGGCCGCGCGTATATAATAACATAAAATAAAGGCGGGAAAAATGCACGGTAAAACAGCAAAAAATAAAGAAAAAAAGCGTATAAACCACAGCAGCGTTGTGATATTGATAGGGTTTGCAGCTACGTTTCTTGCCATAATCATATCTTCTGTGGGTATTTTCAGGGGGCTTGAGAGCCGTTCCATAGACTGGCGTTTTAAGGCCCGGGGTGTCATAAAACCGCAGGCACCTGTGGTAATAGTGGCGATTGACGACGAGTCGTTCGCGTCCATGCCGGAAAGGTGGGTGTGGCCGAGGCATTTTTACGCCAGGCTGGTCTCAAACCTGAAAAAACTCGGGGCAAAAGCTGTGGGCTTTGACGTGATATATTCGGAGCCGACAGCCAGGAATCCGAAGGAAGACGCTGCTTTCGCTGAGGCGGTAAAAAAGGCAGGCAATGTGACACTCGGCATGGCGGTTTTATATGAGGAAAATGACAAGGGTTCAAGGACAAAGGCGCTTCTGCCTATACAACCGCTGGCTGAGGCGGCCAAATCACTGGGGCTGATACAGCACGTTTATGACGAGGACACCAATATAAGGAGAAGCTATTTCCTTGTTGACGAGGGCGACAAGAGGTATTATTCCATGTCGGCTGAGTTGCTTTCCACGTATTACGGCCTTGACAAAACGGACCTGGTCATAAAGGACGGAAATGCCTGTTGGGGAAAATTTAAGATTCCGCTTTATGAAGGTAATATGGTTTTAGTGAATTTCGCCGGCCCATCAAGGACATTTGAAACCGTGCCTTTTTACAAGGTTTATTATAACGAGGGTATAAAGCCGGGACAATTCAAGGACAAGATAGTGCTTGTGGGCTCGACCGCTGAACTTCTGCACGACGTATTTGTTACGCCATTTGCCACTTACGGCGAGAAAATGCCGGGAGTTGAAATACACGCAAATGTCATCAACACGATTTTCAATTCTTCCTATATTTATAGGATGAATGCGCTCAGCGGCTTCGTCCTGCTTATCACAATAGGGCTGCTAACAAGCTTTCTGCTTTTTAGAATACAGGCCTGGCAGGGCCTTATAGTTGCTTCTGCCGAGATCGCGGCCTATACCATGCTTTCGCAATACCTCTTCAATTCATATAATTACATTATTGATTTTGTGAACCCCGTATTCTGCGTGGCGCTTTGTTACCTTTCCATAAGCACATACAAGGTGGGAGTTGAAGAAAGGGAAAAAAGGAAGATAAAGTCTTTGTTTTCAAAATATGTTTCGGACGTACTTGTGGAAGACCTTGTTGCCGGAGGCGAGCTGAAACTGGGCGGGGAGAAAAAGGAAATATCCGTGCTTTTTTCCGACATAAGGGGATTTACGTCAATGTCCGAGAAAATGCAGCCTGAGGAGGTAGTTTCGCTTCTTAATGAGTACCTTTCGGAAATGACGGAGTCTATTTTTACTTACGGCGGTATGCTGGACAAGTTCGTGGGCGACGCTGTCATGGCGCTTTTCGGAACGCCTGCTCCCTTAAAGGATCACGCGCTTCAGGCTGTCAGGACCGCCTTTGACATGAAAAAAAGGCTCGCGAGGCTGAACGAAAAATGGGCGGCTGAGGGAAGGCCGCAGCTGAAAATAGGCATAGGCATCAACAGCGGGCCCGCTGTAGCGGGCAACATGGGGTCGCTTAAAAGGATGGAATATACGGTGATTGGCGATACCGTAAACCTGGCGTCAAGGCTTGAGTCGGCCACAAAGAGCCTGGATGCCGGTATCCTGGTGTCGGAAAAAACTTATAATATGGTGAGCGGTTTTGTGAAGGCCAGGAAGATTGAGGGCGTTACGGTTAAGGGTAAGGAAGAGGCTCTAACGGTCTATGACCTTCTGGAACTCGTTTGAATAGGGCGGATATGGATATTAAAAAATATGCCATGGCAATCATTGTTGCTTCCATGTGTTCGTGCGTTTACGCGGCCGGCGCTTTGACTTATCGTGTCATTTATTCGGCAGGAGAAGTGCGGGACAATGGCATGACTGTAAGCTCCGGCAAGGAAGGAAAATTTATTATTCGGTACGGGCCTTACTGCGAGATTCGAGGTGACGCCGGCACTTCGCTGAAATTCTCAGGAAACGCTTTTGAGCTTCGCTCGGGCAGGTGTTTTGTGCGCGCCATAAGCGAGACCGGGGGCGCCGGACAGGTGAGCGTCATCTCGGCTTTCGGAGCGATGACAGCCAAGGACGCCGCTTTCTGCGTTGACAGGGAGAGTCTTTCGGTTTACAGCGGGGCAGTGTCGCTTAAGACTAAAAAGGGGATCATGAGGGTAAACGCGGGAATGGAATACAGGGGTTTTACGCTAAGGCAGGTAAAAAATGCTGCTGATGAATGGCTTAATTGGAATTTCAAGAGGGATAAGGAAGACATTTATGTTGAACTTGATGCAGCAGGCAAGGATCAAAAATTAATGGATTACCTAAAGAAGGCGCTTACTTCCTATTACTTCATCGGCATTGTTAATGAGGCGTCGTACCAGGAGGCTGGTGACACTGTGGCTCACATAACTATAACCGCCGGCGCCGGCGGCTTGAATGCCTCAGGTACGGTAAAATCTGGTTTTGAAGCTTACATTACGCCCATAGACCTTTCCACAGGCGTGTCAGGAGCCGGTAACCCGTATTTATCGTCCGAATTCATGCCGTTTGTATACAGGCTGGCAGGGCAGATATCACAGGCTGTCATTTCAGCGCAAATAAGCGGAATGAAAGAAGGCAGGATGGTTTTGATAGAACTGGAAACAGATGATGAAAAGCTGGTTGAAAGGGCCGGGGCGCAGTTGAGCTCAATGTCGGGTATGATATCCATGGAAGTTAAAAAGTTCCATAAAATAAAGGCTGTTTTTGAGTTAAAGACATATGCCACCGCATATGACATCGCCGATAAGTTGCGCGGCTTTTTTGAAGAAAATAATATAAATATGTGGAAATATTCCAAAAATATAGTAAAATTAAGGCAAGTTAAAGCTGAACGTTGAAAGTTCAAGGTTGATTGTTTAAAACCTGCCGGTTTTTCCGCTGAACGTCAGACATTCACAAAAGGGTAAAGGCAGGTTATTATTTAGGCCGGTTAAGAAAAGTAATTTTATTTTATATGGCGCGCAAGGGCATCTGAGGATCTGGTGCCGGAAGGCCATAGTTCTTAAAAAAACAAAACTGCGAGCATGGTGAAATTGGCAGACACGCCAGACTGATCCTGCCTGCTTCGCAGGCGGATAAGATGAGAGGACGGAAAGCGTTGATGATAATTTGCGCGCCTCGTCCCGTAAAGAGCGTACGGGACTTTGGCGCGCAAGGGCATCTGAGGATCTGGTGCCGAAAGGCTATAGTTCTTAAAAACAAAACTGCGAGCATGGTGAAATTGGCAGACACGCCAGACT
>CAYNMZ010000162.1:0-4838 GCA_964398505.1 uncultured Spirochaetia bacterium | reverse complement strand
CGAGCCGCGAGCCGACCGTATCACCGTCATATATAAGGACTGAGGCCGGCTGCGGCGTATTTGTCGGCGTGACTGTCGGGCTTAAGTATGGTGTGTTTGTGGCAGTGCGCGTCCGCGTCGGGGTGAACGTAGGCGTGCCGAGGTACGGCGTGTTTGTGGGTGTCATTGTCGGTGTAGCTGTCGGTCCGGAAGAACCGGCAAAAGCCGCCAACAAGAGCACCTGCCTGGACTGGTAGCCAGTTGAATTTTCCGTGACTTCCCAGGAATTCTCAGGCCAGGAAGTGTTCCAGTCCTTGTAAGCTTTCATCGGCGGCTGATTCTGCGGCGGGATTATTGACCCGGAAGCAGGCGCAAAATCCCTGTTCGGTCCTCCAGCTAGAAACCCGGGAGCCGGATTTGTATCAAACGCTGTGCCATGATGGAACCAGCTGTGGTAAATTTCGTTGATCTGCTTATCCGCGCCAAAAGTATTGGACTGGGTAAGATAGCAGAAAGCCGTAGCGTTTCTGCCGTGGAAATAATGAACGTATTCCTCTGCAGCGGCCCTGTAAGCGGCGTCGGACGGAGGGTTAGCGCCGGTATTTACCGCGTACATGGCTATGTTTCCCCAGTCAGCTTTCATGCCGTTTGAGCCCCAGCAGTAATGGCCCTCCCACATGTATGACCTGTACGGGCAGTTACCCAGGTTGGCGGTTATGTACCAGTCTGCGCCGTTCCTTATGGCTGTTTTGATCGCGCTGACCACAGCCGCGGTTGCGCCCGGAGCCACGCAGTATGACACAAGCCCCCTTTTCATGTTGTCGCCCGCCCCTGGCATGAAGCTGTTGCTCGTTATCGGCTGGTATCCGCCGTCTGCCGTATTTGCGTTGTTGTAATTGTTGTCGCAATATGTCCTGTACGTGGCGTTGCCCGTTGCCCTGTAAAGTTCCGCGGCGGCAAGAAAACGCAGCCGCTTTTCAGCGTTATCGTCCTGGTTCGCGTTCGCGTTGTCAAAGTTCGTATGGTTGTACTGTATGTTGTTCGGGTTTGCGGTGAGGAAAGCCCATGCCCTGTCCGCGGCTGTCTGCAGGGTCGCCGCATAGCCCGGATACGCGCCCGTATAAGCGCTGAAAAGCCGCGCTCCTATAGCGAAGGCAGCCGCGCCCGAAGCAGTGGCTGCGGTTGAATAATTCGCGTAAAAATAAGGCCTGTTGTCCGCGGCAGGATTGCCGATTCCGTCGGAAGTTCCGTTTATTCCGGTCACTACAAAACATCCCGAATAAAGAGCGCCGAACCTTGGCGATGCCGAATTTGTTTCCTGCATTTTCAGCATCCAGTCAAGCTCGTATTTTATCTCGTCAAGTATGTCAGGCACGCCGTTGCCGGATTCGGGAATTCCTGTATTATCAGGGAACCGTGTCGGATACCATTCATACGCGTAAGCAAGGTCCCATATTACCGGCGCCATCCATGACGTGTATTTCCTGTAGTCGCCCGCGTCAAACCAGCCGAGCGTTATGTCCCTGGCTGTTCCAGCGCCCTGGTCGCCGCCTAAAGAAGCGTCATATAGCCGGGCAGTAAGCTGCTGTGTGTGGTCCAGCGCGTGCGTCCATGTTCCGCCGTGCGTCGCGGTTATATTGATGTTTGAACGGTTGTAAAAATATGATTTTACCGACGCAGCCAGCGCCGCGTTATAAACGCTGTCGCCTATTTCAAAATTGTATGAAACCGTGTTGTTTGTCGGGTCATATATGTGATAAATGCCGGGCGTGGTAAAGGAAGTGAAATTACCCTGCCACACCCTGTCCCCGGAAAAAGTCGTGTCCGTAGCGCCGCTGTTCCACGCGGTCAGGTTTATGGTCTGCATTACCGCATTGTCGGAAGTCCTTCGCAGCTGCACTGACGCGCCAGGCACATAGGTTATGGCCGAATCATAGCCGGTAATCGGGTCTTTTATCATGAAATATTTTTCAGCAGTTGTCCTGTACCCTATCTGGTCCACAACTATCATGTCAGTGACAGAAGCGCTAAACAGGCTTGAGAAAGGTATTATTATCAATAAAAGAAGGTTCCTGACAAATCGGTTTACCATATATCCTCCGGGTAATTTATATAATTATACCTGTCAATATGGTATTTTTCAATTCAATATTGCATCCGCCGCGATAACGTGTACCTTGTTGTCCGGATAATCAGGCTTATTGGCTATCAGCTGTTAGCTTTCAGTTTATGGATTCCATATTTCATTTACCGGATAAATGGCTGATTGGTTATTGGCTCTCAGATTATGGATTTTGGATTCCGGCTATTATTTATTGGCTTACCGGTTAACAGCATATTGGCTAAATCCCTTACCTTACCACCCCCACCTTCCCCCTTGCCACAACGCCCTTCTCATCCAGCACCACATACATATACGTTCCCGGAGCAATCCGGCCTGAAGCTATGCGCCTGTCCAGATACCACGTAAAGCTTCCGGACGGCACAGATACAACCTTGTAAACAAGCCCGCCGCTTATATCATATATCCTTATTCCGCTGTTCTGCGGCACACCGCTGAAAACAAGCGAATTACAGCCCGCCGAATAATCGCACAGAGCTGGAATGACCTTTATATTTCCGTATTCAGGCAAAGGAGTCGCTGTCACAGTCGGCGAAAGATAGGGCGTCCTGGTTCGCGTAACAGTCACTGTCCGTGTCACTGTCCGCGTTGGCGAAGCTGTCCGTGTAACAGTACGGGTAACCGTCCTGCTCGCGGTGGGCGTATGCGTGGCAGTCCAGTCCGGCGTGTTTGTCCTTGTGACGGTGTGCGTAAAGGTCGGCGTTGCTGTCCAGTTTGGCGTGTTTGTAGGCGTCATATTTGAGGCCAATACAAAGTGAATGACGGAATACGCGGGCATTGAGTAAGTGAATGAATTCGCCGAGAGCGAAGGCGCTGTCCGCGCTGTTATAGCCGGTGAAGCGCCGGCAAAACCCCAGGCCTGGGCCGAGGAATAGGACACGCCTGATGTAATATTGACCGTTGTTGACTGCGCTGAACCGGCCTTGTTTATCAATATTATATGCAGTTTTGTCTCATCACTCCCTTCAATGGAGGCGTAAGCGGTTATCGTAAATACACTGTTTGAATCGCACTGCACTTTCGTGTCCCCGAAGGTCCCGTTCGCGCCGTTGTAGTTTCTGAATATCTTGTAGGCAGCGGAATGATAAGGCCCGTAGGCTGTCTTCCACATGCAGGCCATGTAAACCCCGTATTTGCCGAAAATGCCGAGCGTGTCAGCCATTGCTATGCCGCCGGAAAAATCATTGCCCCCGCCGTGGCCGTGCTCTGTAAAGCCTATCTTTGTGCCCGGGTAATACGCGTTTATCGCGGCCTGGACCTTGGGAATAAGCGGAAGCTGTTCCTGGCACCACTGTCCTACGGGGCTGTTTTCAATATAGGTAGGATCCCAGAGCGTCCTGGGCGCCTGCATCCTCGCGATCTGCGCGGCAGATGACGTGCATGTGTCCTCGGTTATCCTGCACTGGCCGCTGCTGTAATTGAACGGAGGATACAGCCCTTCCCTTGCCTCCGAGTACCAGTGTATGTCAAATACGTCAAGCAGCCTCCTGCCGTCTGTTATGCTTGCCTGCCTTAACTGGTCAAGGTAATAACCCGCGAACCAGGTATGGCTGCCTTTCACCGCGTTCCAGTCAGCGTAGTCCGTCCTCATTGACCATATGCCGAAAAAAACAGGCCCCAGGACTTCGGCGCCGGCGTCAACGTCCTTTATGGCCTTTGACAGCGCCACGCTCCTTGTCACCCACTCAGCCGCTGTTATCGGCGTAGGGTGGATCCTGGGATGCGTTGAATCCCACAGGTCAGACTCATTGTCCAGGGAATAGAATTTTACGCCATAAGGCGAAGACGAATTGCCGTATTTCTGGGTCAGCCGCCACACAGACTCGTCAGCGTATACAAAGTTGTCGGTCAAATCCGGCGGGTACTGGAAAGCGCCCGGCTTTTTTGAAATCGCTATTTTCCATCTTGCCGATGGCGCGGTCTCGCCGACCGCGACAGTGCCGTTCTTGTCAGCGGCCACATAGCCGGCCATAGGCATTGTTATGATGGAATCATAACCCCTGTTTATGCAGTAGTCCCTGAAATAATAAAGCGCGGCGCCCGCAGTTGAGGCGCAATCCGTGGCTGAGACAGGCGTGACATTGCCGCCGTAGCACATATACTCGTCGCTTGAATGGTACCAGTCAGCTCCCGCGTTTGACGCGTTGTTTTCCCAGTTATAGCCGGTCATCCTGTTTCCGCCGAGCCGCATCAGCGTCAGGTTCTCGTCGCCTTCCATCTGCTGGTTTGAGCCGTATATGTAGGGGCTTATGGCAGCGCGCTGGCTCCCGGTATTTATGGTAACTGTCGCGGCTTTTGCCTGGAGTGGAACAAGCAAAACCGCTGCTGTAATTAGTATTCGTGTTTTCACGGCTCTCCTTTTTGACATATAATCATGAACGGATATATTATATCTTATTTAATAATGATTTTCGCGGGTTTTCGTTGCGGGAGATAAATTAAATTCTTCTTTGTACAGGAATTACGTTATACAACCCTTGAAACAATGTTGTAATTCAACAAACTTTTATCACGGCATGCCCGAAAACACCCATTCAGCGTATGTTCCTGCGCCGTTGAAGCGAGAAAGCTTTCCAGTAAACCCTGAATTTTTAAGCGGTTTTGCCCTGCTTTTACTCGCTACGCCGCATATGCCGCCCGCAGGATACAAGGATGTGTATATTAAGTGCTATGAGACGTTCTACGAGTGCGAGGCAGGGCTTACCGAGTATTTCCGCCGGTTCAACAACGAGCGGCC
>CAYNMZ010000161.1:0-4908 GCA_964398505.1 uncultured Spirochaetia bacterium | reverse complement strand
CCTCCGACAGCCACGTTCACAAGGACAGCTACGGGAACGCATACAAGGACAGTGACGCAGACATACACAAGGACGACAGTGCCGCTAACAGCCACATATACAGGCACAGCCACGCGCACAAATACGGCAGTCCCGCCGTCTTTTACCAATACGGCTGCTGCGACACAGACATTTACAAGTACTTCAACGCCCGTGCATGCGACATCAACAGGCACTGCTACAAGGACAGTGACAGCCACTTTTGTGCCGCCTGCAGATACATACACGCGCACAGCCACGATAGCTGTGCCGACATTCACATATACAAGGACAAATACAATAACGGTTCCTACTGCCACATTTACATCAACGCCGGCTCAAAGCGCCACCATAACGCCGAGCTTGACAGGGACGCCGTCAGGCACTCCGCCGGCAGCGACAGCGTCAGTGTCTCCAACGTTAACCCATACAATAACACGGACAGCGACGTTTACCGGTACGGCGACAATGGCGCAGAGCCAGACATCAACACAGGTAATCACATTAACGGGAACGCGTACGGTAGTCGTACCGACTGCCACCTTTACCATGACGGAGACAGCCACATTCACGTATACCGTGCCTCCTTCGCCGACGCGCACGGTGACAAATACGCATACAGCGTTGCCTACAGGTTCGCCTACGGACACAGGCACCGTAACGCCTACAGGCACGCCTTCTTCCACTCCGACATCCACGGCAAGCAGGACAATAACCGGAACGGCAACGCCGACATTAACCCGCACACTTACCCTGACGGCCACGCTGCTGCCCACGGGAACGGCAACGGCCACGCCGACGATGGAAGTGAAGGACAAGCTTGAGATAAATGATGTCGTCGTTTACCCTAACCCGGTAAAACAGCCTGCTGATTTAAAGATCAGTTTTGACGTAACAAGGAATGCCTCTAAGATTCAGGTCAGGATATACACCACCGCTTACAGGCGCGTGATAGAGGAGACTTTTGAAGGTTCGTTCCTTCGCGACACTGTAATCACGGTTCCGCGGAGGAAACTAAGCCGCTTGAGTTCGGGAGTATATTACGCAGTAATCCGCGCGGAAAGCCAGGATCAAAAGGCGTTGTCAAAACCGGTTGAGATACTAATTGCGAGATAGTGCCGGGCAGGCCGCTTAAAATCAATTGCGTCAAAACAGTTTCTCGTATATAATCCCTTCCAAAAAGGAAGCCCATGAGAATAATCACCATTAAGGACATAGCCAAAAAGCTTGGCGTGAGCCATTCCACAGTCTCGCGTTCTGTCAACAATGACCCGCGCATAAGCGAAAAAACAAGGGAGGCGGTTTTAAGGGCTGTCAAGGAAATGAAATACATGCCCAATACCGCTGCGAGGAGCCTTGCAAGGGCGAAATCCAACACGATTGCTGTAGTCACATTCTCGTATTTCCTGCCTTTTCCAGTTGAACTCATACGCGGCATAGAGGAGTCTGTCATAAGGGCAGGTTACGAGCTGGTGTATTATACCACCAGCAGGTACACTTACATGGGGACCGAAGGCAGGGACGCTTTTATTTACGAAAAAATACTGAATGAGAAAAAAGCCGACGTTGTTATAGTTTTCTCGGGGATGCTTTACGGCGGAAGGAATATAATAGGAAGGTATAAAAAAGCGGGTGTTCAGCTTGTTTTTGTTGAGGGAAAGGACAAGTGGGGGCACAGGGTGCATTATGACAATTACGCAGCGGCTGAAATAGCGGTCAGCCATTTTAGCGCGCAAAACAGGAAAAAAACCGGGATGATTATCGGCAATACCGTGGATGTGCAGAGTTTCAGCGAAAGGAAAGCGGGATTTTTAAGGGCAATGGCAAAAACAGGGCAAAAACAGGCGGACAGGAACATATTTGAGTTCAGCGAGATGACGCCGCGGCTGGCAAATGAGGCCCTGGAATTTTTCATGAAAAACGGCATTGATTCTGTTTATACTGCCTGCGGTGACACACAGGCAGTGGACCTGTTGATTGAGGCGGCAAAAAAAGGCATACGAGTCCCTGAGGACATCGCGATCATCGGCCAGGATGATATACCTATAGCAAGGGCGGCCGGGCTTACGACAGTCCGGCAGCCTATCCGTGATATGGGGAAAAAGGCGGTTGAGATCGCGGTTGAAGCGATAAGGAACAAAAACATTAAAATGAAGGATGTATTATTTGCTCCTGAACTTATCAAAAGAAATACGGCATAAACCTTAATAATCCGCCAATATGAACGTAAACCATTTTTTGAAATTTTGGGTACAAAAGTACCTGAAAATTAAAAAATCCCTGATTTTATTGTCTAAAACACATATATATTTTGATGATTTTTCTTGACTGTAAGATTGTTGTATGATATAAATATTAATGCACACGTGTGCATTTGTTATGAGGGGTAAAACGAAATTTCGTAGAAGGAGAAATTTATGAAAAAAAGTTTACACGTTTTAATGAATAGATACTTTCTAGGACTGATAGCGATTTTGATTCCGGTTGTGGCTGTTGATGCCGCGACATGCACGGTAAATGCCGGGACATTGAGGCAGAATATCAGGGGTTTCGGCGCGAGCAGTGCCTGGTCCGACTGGGGAGGGAATTCAGCGGGCAACTCATGGCTGGTTTCAAACGCTGACATGTTCTTTACCACCACATCAGGAATAGGACTTACCATGATACGCGCAAGGATAAACCCTGTGCAGAGCCAGTGGGGCAGCACGGCCCCTCCGCTGCAGGCTGCGCGCGACCGCGGAGTGACCGATATTTTCGCGACCGCATGGACTCCGCCTGCGGAATGGAAAAGCAATGGCGCTGTTGACAACCAGAACGGAGCGTATCTCTTGCCGCAGTATTATCCCAATTACGCCAATTACCTCCGAGATTATGTCAATTATATGAAGAACAGCCAGAACGTGACCATATCGGCAATATCTCCGGCAAATGAGCCTGATTACCAGGTCAGCTACGACGGCTGCACATGGTCATACGCGCAAATGAGGGATTTTGTAAAGAACAACCTGGGACCTACCTTCCAGGCCGCGGGCCTTACGACTCAAATCGTGGTAGGCGAGTCGTTCAACAATGACCTCGGCTTTATCAATACGTCCCTTGCCGATGCCACGGCAAGGAACTACATATTTGCGGGCGCGGTGCATTTTTACGGGGGCGGGCCCTATGCCTGCCCTGACTGCGTGACATACGGCAAGGAATACTGGCAGACCGAGAAGTCAAATTTCACAAATTATGACAATTCAATGACGCACGGGCTTATTACTGCGGAGTGGCTGCATACGGGCCTTGTGAACGCCAGCTATAACGCTTTTTTTTACTGGTGGCTTGCGTCTGACCAGACAAACGAGGGCCTGACGAGCGTGACTCTCGGGGTGCCAAAGCGTTTTTATACTTTCGGGAATTTCAGCAAATACATAAGGCCCGGATTTACGAGGATTGACGCGACAGCGAGCCCGGCAACAAACGTGCTGTGTTCCGCTTACAAGAACGCGGCGTCAACATCCTTTGTTATTGTGGCTATCAACAAGAATACGTCGGCGACAAGCGTCACTTTCAACCTGACAGGCATTGGCGCTGGCTCGTTCACGCCTTATATAACATCTTCATCTCAGAATCTTGCTGCGCTTGCCGCGGTAGCTGTTTCCGGCAATTCATTCACTTACAGTTTGCCGGCGCAGAGCGTTATAAGCTTTGTGGCGTCCGGCCCGGCGCCTACGGCGACATTTACGCCAAATCCGGCATGGTCAAGGACCTTTACCCCCACTTCCACACAGACCCCTTCAAGCGTGCTGCTTGATGACATGGAGGACGGCAACAATACCAATAACTGGGGAGGCAACTGGTACAAATATCAGGGCACAAACTCAACGATTACCCCGGACCCTTTCGCAATGACCGCGGGCGGTATGACAGGTTCTGCGGCTTACAGGGCGCAGATAACCGGAACCATAAACGATTATGGCGGTATGGGCACGAACCTGAACGCGTCAGAGACCGCGGTCGATTTGAGCTCATATACTGCTGTTGAATTCTGGGTGATGGGAAACGGAGGAACTTACTGGTTCCAGTTTACACAGCCTTCCATAACCGACGGAGACAATTTTGGCGTCACTTTCACGGCGCCTGCCACGTGGACAAAGGTGACTGTGCCTATAAACGCGGCAGCTCTGTCGCAGAGAGGTTTCGGGGCTGCGTCCACTTTCACGCCAGGGGCAATAATTGCCCTTCAATGGACAAGCAATTCAAACGGAGCGCTTGATATCAGGGTGGACAATGTACAGTTCCTGACCAATACACCGCCCACGCCTACAAGAACTCCGACGATTTTAGCGCCTACTTCCACGTTTACACGCACAGCGACAGGGACAGCCACAAGGACAAATACTGCCATACCTGCCACAGCCACTTATACGCGCACAGCTACCGGGACGCATACAAGGACAGTGACGCCGACATACACAAGGACGACAGTGCCGCTAACAGCCACATATACAGGTACAACCACGCGCACAAATACGGCTACTGCGACACAGACATGGACAAGGACTTCAACAGCCACATATACGAGGACAGCCACAATCTCGCCGAGCGCTACTGCCTCGGTGTCACCTTCAGGTACATATACAATAACACCGACATGGACATCAGGTTTCGGAACGCATACGATAACGCCGAGCGTAACAGTCACAGGAACAGCGGCGCAAAGCCCTGTGAACACATCAACGTTTACAGGCACGGCAACTGCCGTGCCGCCTACTGTGACGAATTCAAGGACATCCACTGCCACCGCAGTGCCTCCGACAGCGACTTTGACGCGGACCGGAACGCCTGCTGTGGCGACGGCCACGTTTACAAGGACGAGCACGCCGGTAATTCCCACACTGACATATA
>CAYNMZ010000160.1:0-4951 GCA_964398505.1 uncultured Spirochaetia bacterium | reverse complement strand
AAGGAAATTAAGGAAACGGATGAGGACGGCAAGGAACGCGGGTTTTATTCGTGACACCCTAAGATTTGTGCTTTGATACTGACTGAAAGGTTAATAAAACTGCCGGCCGCTATTAAATAAGGGTAAATATGCCGGGATTTCATGAAACTTGACTTTTGACTTTTGCCAGCCATTGTGATAGTATTCCATAAATTCATAAAATACAACTATGAGGTGCGTCATGTTATTAAAATTGGGCCTGCCAAAGGGCAGCCTTCAGGAATCGACGTTCGCTATTTTCAAAAAAGCCGGTTTTGTCATAAACGCCTCGTCGCGCAGCTATTACCCGTCCGTTGACGATGAGGAGATCGGCATAACGCTGGTCAGGGCCCAGGAAATGGCGCGGTACGTGGCTGAAGGGATATTTGACGCCGGACTTACGGGAGAGGACTGGGTGGAGGAGAGCGGCGAATCCGTTAAGGTAATAGACAGGCTCATTTACGGCAAGCAGGGTTTAAGGCCCGTCCGATGGGTGCTGGCTGTTCCTGAAAACTCAAAAATCCGTACCGTAAAGGACCTTGAGGGCAAGAAAATAGCGACCGAATTAGTCAATACGGTTAAAAAATATCTAAAAAAGAACAAAGTAAGCGCCAAAGTGGAGTTTTCGTGGGGGGCGACAGAGGCCAAACCGCCATTTTTGGCCGATGCCATTGTTGAACTCACGGAAACAGGCTCATCTCTGCGCGCGAACAAGCTGAGGATAGTGGAGACAGTGATGGAATCCACTACAGTCATGATAGCCAATAAGGATTCTGTAAAAGACAGGTGGAAAAAGGAAAAGATAAACAACATAATGATGCTGTTAAAGGGCGCGCTGAACGCCGGCGAAAAAGTCGGGCTTAAGATGAACGTTGAGCAGAAAAAACTGCCTGTAATATTAAAACTGCTGCCTGCGCTGAAAAAACCGACCGTGTCATACCTTCTGGACGGTACGGATGAGTGGGCCGCAGTAGAGGTTATCATAGACGAAAAAAAAGTCAGGGAAATAATTCCTGAACTTAAGAAGAATGGGGCTGAGGGCATAGTTGAATATCCGCTCAATAAGGTCATTTATTAAGCGTTATTTAGGCGGCTGTTACCGGTTAAATGTAGATAAAAGAAAGATAAGCGGGAAAAACATGAAAAAATGCTTTTTTGCGGTTGTGCTGTTTTTTTTGGCCTGTCCTGCGGCCTTTCCGTCGGATGAAGCTGCCGCAGTTGCAATAAATTCACAAGCCTCAGGCGCTGTTGCGGTAACCCGGACAACCGAAGATGAAGGTGAAGCTTTTTACAATTCCCTGATAATTAACCCTGAGTTCAGCTATAAACCGGCTTTCATTGAGATGAAATACCCGAATAACGAGTTTTTGACTGACCTGGCTGTAACGGCAATTGAATCAGTACCTTTCGGCTTCATCCTGACTTTCATCGGTATATACGCTTATGAGGCGGCTTCCCAGTCCAGCCTGCAGCCCTATTTAAATACGCTGGAATATTACACACCTGTATATGCGGCCTCAATAGCGGCGTTTGCCGCGCTGAATATGGCCATCAATGCGTGTTTTTTTTATTACTCAGAGGAGACTGTAAAGTGAGCGCCTCAAGAAAACTTTGCGTGAAACTTGAATTGCCGGGTAGTCGCAGGCGCGGTAATGGGATTAAGGGCGCGCTGAGGAAAAAAGCGTCTGCCGCCCTTTCACGAATCAGGGAAAAAAGGGATGACGGGCAGGCGGGCTTTATGTACCTGCCTTATGACGCTAAAATAAGGGAAGAAATAAAAAAGGCCGTAGAGTCGTTATGTCAGGAATATGACTGCGTGGTTTCAGTGGCCGACAGCTGGCAGGGAACCGGGCTACGCGCGATGAAGAACATGCTCGACAGGCCTTTCAGGCAGGCTGAACGCGGGATAAAAGGCGGGAAACCAGTGTTTATTTGTCCTGAAAGACCGGAAGACGCGGTTCTTGCCGCGCTTGGCGGCGGTTTGGACCTTAAAAGGACGGTTTTTTGCGTCAGCTCCGGCCTGGTGCCGGAAAGGGAGACGCTTGCGGCCGTAAAGCAGCTCCTAAAAAAAGTATCAAGTGTATGCGGCAGGAACCGCTGCGCCAGGCATTTTATATTTATGGCTGAGAAGGAAAACGCGGTGATGCGAGCCTTTTCGCAAAGATACGGCGTGCCTTTCATTGCCACGCCTTCAAATTCCCGCGGACCGTTTTGTGTCCTGTCGGCTGCCTGCCTCTTGCCGCTTGCGGCCGTTGGATATGACATTGCCGAAATATTAAGGGGCGCCTCACAGATGGACAGCGCATGTATGAAGGAAAATATGTACGGCAACCCGGCGCTGTTGGCGTCCGCATCCATATACAGGGCGTTGTTATCTGGCAGAAAAAAAGGTGTCATGGTTTCGGCCGCATCGGATCATATGACGGCGTTGGCGGTTTGGTTTTCGCGGCTGATAGGATCGGCTCTTTACGGAAATGTCAGGTATGTGCTAGCTGCGGAATACGGCTCTGTGAATGTGGCAAAAAGCGCGCTCGGCAGTGATTTATTTTTGTTTTTGGAAGATGAACAAAATGGCAGGGAAATTAAGAAGGAAGGCGGAAAGGCCCACTCCTCTTTCATGTTTAGAATAATTGACAGAGACGAATACTCGGCTGGCCAGGCTGTATATGCGCTTCAGGCTTCGGCTTCAATGCTGGCAGAACTTAGCGGAAGGAATATTTTTGACACGGAAAGGTTTAAAACGCCGAATCACAAATAAAAATACGCATTTAAAGGAGAACGTATGGCTGATGTAAAACCTTTTAGGGCAGTCCGTTATAATACGTCAAAAGTGGATTTAAAAAAAGTCATAATGCCACCTTATGATATTATCAGGGATGTTAATGAATATTATCAGAGGGATCCTTACAATATAGTGAGGATTGACAAGGCAAGGGAAGAAAACCGGGAAGCTCCGGGAATTGACAAATACGCGCGTTCGGGCCTGGCTGTAAGGCGATGGCTGGAAGAAGGAATACTTTTAAGGGATGAAAAACCCCTGTTTTACGTTTATGAGCAGGAATATTTTATGCCATCGGGCGAAAAAAAGAGCATGATAAGTTTTTATGCTTCGGTAAAACTTGAAGAATTTGAGAAAAAAATTGTGCTGCCGCATGAAAGAACTCATTCAGGTCCAAAGGCGGACAGGCTGATGTTGATGAGGGCTACAAACGCGAACACAAGCCCCATATTGTCGCTGTATTTTGACCCTGAAAAAAACGTGCATGAAATACTGGAAAAATACAGGACATCCTGCGCGCCTCTGATGCAATGCGTTAATGACGATGGATTAAGGCACAGCCTTTGGGCGATTTCGGACCCGGCGGAGCAGGAAAAAATTGGCTTTTACATGAAAAGCTGCCAGTTATTCATAGCTGATGGGCATCACAGGTACGAGACGGCCTTAAATTACAGAGATGAAATGAGGGCTAAAGAAAATTCTTCCGGAGAGCGGCCTTATGACAGGATAATGATGGTTCTTATATCAATGGAACATGCCGGTACTTCCATATTGCCGACGCACAGGCTTATGAAAAAATTCAGGCGTTTGGATTTTGCCGAAGACACTGCCGTGAAATCGTTTTTTAAAGTAAGGAAAGTTGGGCTTGAAACTGTTAAAAAGGCAATGACCGCGGAAGACTGCGGGAAAATTATCGCTGCCTGCTGCAGGGATGGCGGTTATATAATGGAACTGAAGCAGGATGCTTATGACAAGCTGCTTGAATCAGCCCCGCGCATACGCGAATACTACATGCTCAGCGTTTCAATACTGCATTACCTGCTGTTTGAAAACGCCCTTAAAATGCAGGACAAGGAAATACTTGAGAACATAGATTACACACAGGACATTGAGGAGGCTGTTATGGCTCCGGCTAAAGGCATGTGCGAAGCCTCGTTTCTTGTTCAGCCGGCTACGGTAGAGGAAGTAAAGGTTATTTCGTTGAATAACGAGGTGATGCCGCAGAAGAGCACTTATTTTCTGCCGAAACTGGCAACAGGTTTCATGATAAACCTGCTTGAACAATAATGATGGACGATAATGCTGACTGGAGAGCGTGAACTGATGGACCTTTTCGGCGGGGAACAGGACAAAGAGGAGCAAGCCCCAAGGCCGCTTGCCTATAGGATGAGGCCAAGGACACTGAAGGAATTTATAGGCCAGTCAAACGCTGTTGGCGAGAAAAGTTTTTTGTTCAGGGCTCTGAGCGAGGAAAAGGTGCCATCCATTATCTTTTGGGGGCCTCCTGGATCCGGGAAGACCACGCTGGCCTCAATAATAGCCGGCCAGATTAAAGCTGATTTTGTATCTCTTTCGGCGGTTTCGTCTGGTATTAAAGAAGTAAAGGAAGTCATAGAACGGGCGGCTGCCAGGAGAAAAAGCGGCCACAAAACGCTTCTTTTTATTGATGAGATACATAGGTTCAACAAATCCCAGCAGGACGCTTTCCTTCCTTATGTGGAGGACGGAACAATAGTGCTGATAGGAGCGACCACGGAGAACCCTTCCTTTGAAGTCAATTCAGCGCTTCTCTCAAGGGCAAAAGTAATAAAACTGGAACCGCTGACCGGGGAAGATATAGAAAAGATTGTAAAAAACGCGCTGTCTGACAGGGAACGCGGTCTTGGCAACAGCGGACTTAAAATAACAGAAGACGCGCTGGCGTTGCTTGGTGTAGTTTGCAACGGTGACGCCCGTGTTGCTTTAAATATTGTTGAAATGGCCGAGACTCTAAAGTCCGGTGATAACAAGGAAATTACGCAGGAAGACATCAGGACAATAAACCAGAAAAAAACTTTCTTCTACGACAAAGGCGGAGAGGAACATTACAACATAATATCAGCGCTTCATAAATCCCTGCGTGATTCGGATCCTGACGCGGCACTATACTGGATG
>CAYNMZ010000159.1:0-5086 GCA_964398505.1 uncultured Spirochaetia bacterium | reverse complement strand
CGGAGTTGACATTATTCCAATAACCACTAGTATTCCGGCAAAAAGGGTTATTATTATTATTTTTTCCTGCTTTGACATCAATGTAATGTCTATCATACGTCAACGCCCCCTTCCTTCCCACGATCTCCAGTATTTTTCCAGGTCCTTCCTGACATATACGACAAAATCATAGGATCCAAGGTCGTTCCAGACTTCGCGATACATAAACCTGTCATAAAGCATTTTGAATTTGTCTCCCATTTTCGCTTTCCACCACTTTTTCTCGTCAGGCGCCCACCATTCACGCAGTTTATACCTTGTATAAACATATATTTCATTGGGTTGTTTGGGCACAAGCTTGCCTTCAACCATTTTCATTTCGCTTGTAAGCATATCCTTTACCCTCTGGTCATGCCCCGGGTTAGCCTCCTCAATTCCCGAGAGAATAAGGGGCTTGCCCAGCTCTGATTCGGGTATATTTTTTGGCTGATAAGCGATTCTCTTGAAATCCCGCAGGTACCACGCAAAAGGCCACGTGCAATAGTCTTCGCAAACAATCTCAAGGTTATAAGGGTCAAAAGCCCTGAATTCCTGGCTTGACCATTTCTCGTTTTTCAGCTCATTCGCGAAATTTATAATTTTATTCGAGACTCTGGTGACATCAGTTGAAGTCTGGACATAGACAAGGGATTCCTTTGGACTTGCGCCCTCCCCGTAGAAACAGACGTTCATTGTGCCGTGTATTGACGCCATTGTAAGGATTATCATTGAAGCTGTCATTATTGCCCTGCGCCATTCCCATGTTTTTTGCTCTATAACCTCTGCCGCGAATTTTCCCGCAAGTATGCACATCGGAAGCAACGGGTGTATTGCAAGCCAGGGCATTCTTTCTCCTGCCCAGGAATAAACCGCCAAAGAAAGTATCCACCAATTTATGGTAAAAAGATTGAAAAAAGTCCTGCGTTCGGGTTTTATTATATATACCACCGAAGCGATAAGCATGAGTATCACTGACTGCATTTCATAAAATGGTATCAAAAGCAGGTAAAAATACATCGGCTGGCTTCCGCGTTCCACGCCATGCTGACCAAGCCAGTATGTAAGGGCGTCTGTATATCCCGCAATAATAAACCCAAAGTTTTTCCAGAAGCTGTTTCCGGGCTCCTTTCCGAAAAAGAGCGCGCCGTGCACAAGCACAAAAATAGCCAGGGCTGTCAGGAACTCTTTTTTTCCGTCCTTAAGCCAATACTGCACTGTGGGGTAAACATATCCTTCCTTTTGTGCCTTGTCCGGAACGTTCCTGTAAGAATATTCCCATATATACCTGAATATAAGAAAAATACCCATTACAAAAAGGGTTATATAAGTAGCCTCTTTTGTAGCCCATGAAAAAGCAAGCGCAGTTGCCGCCAAATACAGCCAGGCGGGTTTTCTTGACGTAAAATACCTCATAAGTCCCACAAACATGGCCAATGTATCAACAGCCATGAAAATATCTTCCCTTATGAACCTTGACTGGTAAACAAAGGTCGGCGATACCGCGATAATTAGGGCAATGAAGACAGCGCCCAGCCTCCCCACAAAAGGCCTGAGGAACCAGACAAGGACTACTCCGATAACTCCGAATATGGCCGGCGCCACCCTTGAAGTGTAGTCGGACGTGCCAAAAAGAAAGTATATCAATGCGTTGGCGTGGTAATGGAAAGGCCCGTGCATCATCGGGTTATAAGAATACCCTTCGCCCTTAAAAAGTTTGTAACCGTAGAAAGCGTGCATACTTTCATCGTGATGCAGCGGTTTTGTGCCAAGGTCGGCAAAACGCAGGATTATGCAGGCCAGTATTATTGCGGTCCAGGCCAGCGTTTCCCAGTTTATGACAAGCCCGGCGCTTGGAACTTCGGCATCCTCGGATTCAACCGCAGCCCCAACAGGCTCGGCGGCCCTTGTTTCTTTCACCTGCTTTTCCGCAACAGGTTTAGCCTTTTTCTTTTCAGGCGCCTTTGACTCTTCCCTGGCTGCAGGCGACGCGGCTGCTGCAAGCTTCGCCCCGCAACTGTCGCAAAATTTATTTGCCCTGGGATTTTCCTCCCCGCATTTCGGGCATTTTAAAGTGTCGGACATTTTCTTCCTCCTCTTATCTTATTTTATAAATCACGGTATCTATCCTGTTAGCGTACACTATGTCCATGAACTGGCTGAATTTTTCAAGCCCAGCGGCATGCTCCGGATACTTGTCCTTTTCCAGTACGCCAACGTAAACGTATGTGATATCGTATTTCCTCATCAACGCTTTTGCCTGTTCTATGTCGGTGGTGGTGTATATAACATCCACATCGGCCTGGCGCCTGCCGGCTTCATCCCATGTGCCCCTCCACTGAAGTTCATGGCCCGGCCAGCCAAGCACAGTCGGAAGCCCGGTAAACGATGATATCCTCGCGTATTCAGTATATTCAGGGCCGTACGCCTCAAGTATCACAGGCGTACCTTTCACGTTTTTCTTAAGCCATTCTATAGCCTGGTAATCGCCGGAAGCGGGAAGCCTGCCCTTGTATGAAAGAGTCTTTAAAAAGTCGGCCCCGTCAAGAGTGAAATATCCCCTGAAACCGCCGGTTTTCACGTTAGAGGCCGCGAACGGATAAAACATGCCCATGACAATAAGGGCCGCAAACACCGACAGCCACGCCCAACGCAGTGCCTTTGGCTTAAAAGCAAGGTAAAAATGAGTTACCCAGAAGAAGCCGTAAGCCGCGGCAACCGAGAAAAGTATCCACGCCTGATAATAAAACTTAAAGACAGTATTCATCCTTTCAAGGGGAGCATGACCGCCGCCTTTTGAGAAAGTGTCAACAATGTGCAGGAACTCACAACCCCAGTTCGCAAGAAAAGCCGTAAGTATAAGTATCAGCACAAACTGGTTTTCCTTAAGCTCAACCTTTGTCATGGCCAGCAGGAAAACCACCGCAATTGCAAGAAAAAGGACCGCGCCAAACGCGCCTGTCACGTGCATATTTCCCGTTTTCACCTGAGCGTCTATTATCGTCTTGTAAACAAACATCAGGACAGCAAGGCCCGCGGTTATTCCCGCGTACATGAGGACTTTCTTGTCCCTTGCCCCTTTGGGGTCAAGCAGGAACTTAAAGAAAGAAACAGCGGTCTCATTCGCCTTCTTTACAGGAACCTCAATTCCGCCGAGCAGAAGCTCGTCGCCCGATATCTGGTAGCCGCACTGTCCGCATATTTTCTTGCCTTCCCTGAATTCGGCCGCGCAGCGCGGGCAGTAAAAATCCCTTTTTTTGGTCCTTATTCCCGCTATTCCCTGGTAACGAATCGCATAAAGCCAGTTTAACAGCCTGAACACGACAAATGACAGGACCGGAAAAAGCATTATCCCGTAAATGGTTAGATAATCCGTTATTTTCGTGTTTACGTTAACAAGGCCTATGCCTTTTGCCTGCGACCTGAAAAGAAGCGTGAACGGCAGGTATGCCACTATGGCGACACCGAGTATTATGCCTGAAGCCAGGAGCGCGTCCTTTATCCAGGTGTCAGACTTCTCCCCCCTCGCGTACTTGTAGGAAAATATTGACAGCACCGTTATAAAAAAATACGTCGGCAGGTCCCAGCTGTTCAGGAACCAAAGGCCGCCAAGCAGAAGGCCTGAGAACGCAAGGAACGATATCTTTTCAGGCCTCGGCTCCACAAGGTCCTTTTCCTCGGATTTTATGAAGCTTAATGCTATGTTCAGGGCCAGAAGCACAAAAGGTATCGCCATCTGGTGCGGATGCATGTCGCCCAGCAGGAAAGAGAAGAACGGGAATTCGTTTATGGTTATGTCATAGTCCTTGTAATCTATTATCCTTGAGGAATGCCACCAGTTAAAATTGACAGTGCTCCAGCCGTTTGATACCACCTGAATAAAACCGTCAATATTGCTGATTAGGAGGAGAAACGCCGCGGCAAGGAACCCTATCACATAGTTTTTCGTAAGGTTGTAAAGCAGCCCCACCATGGTGAGCGCGGACATTGCCACTATATAAGTAAGCGCGAGGTTGAAGCCGACGCCGTTCGGTATCCCGGTCAGCTTGAACATTATCGCCATCATAACATAACCGAAATAATAATAACTGATGTGCAGCCCCTTGCCGAACATCCATGGGTCATAAGGCGGCATTTTGTCCGCCTTTGATATGGAATTCATGAAAGCAAAGTCCATGAATTTTTCAGTGCCGATAATATCTGGCTGATACATCCTGAAAAGAGCGTAAACAAGGAATATGAGAAGGTAAAAAAGTTCGGCTATAATTACCAGCGCTATTTTGTTTCCCAAAAACTCAAGTATTTCCTTTCTCTCCTTTACAAAAATGTAAACAGAAAGCGCGGTCAAAAGAGCCGCAACCGCTATAATGGATATTGTTGAAAAAATAAAATGCCCGAAAAGCCATGAAAAATAGGAAATCAGGAATATCCCTATTGCCTTTGAGAACATATAACCCTTATCATGAGATTTTCTAAAAAGTACAAAGCTTATCGGAAAAGAGACCGCTCCGATTAATACGGAAATAAACCACCAGTTCATTATATGTCCGAAGTAAATTCCCACCTCAACACCTCCAAAAAGCCTTATTTTTTTGGTATTTTTATTGTAGAAAACAGGATAAATTATACTTAATAGGCCTTTAATTGTCAATTAAAACCGAAGCAAACCGAAGCATAAACCGAAGCAATAAACCGAAGCAATAAACCCTTGCAAAAACCCCTTTATTATTATAATATTACGCATAATAACTTGAGGTAAAAAATGGAAAAAATTAAAGCTTCCTACATATTAAAATTAATTTTCATCGGGATAGTCCTTTCAGGCATAACCGCCGTGGCAGTAATGAAATTCCTTTTTTCCATAGCAACCATAAGTCTGCCTGATTTTACCGGGATAGAGCTTGAAAAAGCCGTCAAAACAGGCGAAAAACTCGGTATTGAGGTGAAGGTTGAGAACGAAGTTGACAGCAACCTTTATGACAAGGGCCGCATAGTTTCTCAGGACATGCCGGCAAAATCAAAACTGAAAAAGGGCCGTGCGGTATACGTTGTAGTCTCACGCGGTTCCAAG
>CAYNMZ010000158.1:0-5113 GCA_964398505.1 uncultured Spirochaetia bacterium | reverse complement strand
AAAAGGCCGGCTTTTGCCGGCCTTTTGTCTTTGATTTTATGTTTGGACTGTGACTTGCTTTATTTATACCCCGCTATAGCGAACTTTTCGGCTTTCCTGTTTATAAACCCCGCGTTATTAACGCACTCAAGCGCGGCTATGTAAATGCCCGTGCCCGCTATTTTGCCGCCCTCTGCCCGCAGATCCCACTTTATAGAGCCGTTCTCAAGCCTTGTTTTCAGCTTCCTTACAAGGCCGCCTGTAATGTCGTATATCCTGACATAGGCATATCCTGTCTCAAGAGGCGAGGCAAGGGTCCAGGCAAAAACGATGCTGTCAGCTGCGGATACGGCTGTAAACGGGCTGGGAATGACGCTAAGGCCGGTTAAAAATTCCTTTTCCTGCCTTAAGACAATCACGGTCTTTGATGACACTGATGTCCCTGCCATTGTGCTTATCTTGACCTGAATTTCATAACTGCCTGTTGATACCACGGCGCCGGAATTGTTCCTTCCGTCCCACTGTATGTACTCGCCCAGATTGGGGCCGTATTTGACGTTTACGATAGTGCCGTTATTTTCTATTACCACAAGGTCGTCAATCTTCAAATCAGCCTTTTCAAGGTTCACGGGCCCGTATTTTCTTATGGTACGGACAACCTCGCCCGCTCCGTTGTAAATTGTCAGCTCTATGTATTCTTCCACCGCCAGGAATGTAATATCGCGGATAAAGGCTGTTACATGGCCGTACTCGTCGGTCTGCTCCACCTTAATATAATACCTGCCCTGCATAATGTCCTGTGATTGCGCGTTGTCGGTTGTCCAGTAGAACGGCACGCCCGGACCGGACCTAAAATCAGGGGACTCAACGCCCGGAAGGAAGATCTCCAGAGGCGTGTCAGAGGACACGGAAGCGGGGTTTGTCACTCCTTTTGCGTACAGGACAACGTCGGACAGAGGCCTGCTTATGGTGTCCGAACCGATGGTTTTGACCACTTCGCCCGCTTCGTTATATAGCGTTATCCTTATCGTGTAAGGGAAAACTATCCTTGTCTGCGTGACTGTCGGCGACATTGTCACTGTATATGTGGCTGTATATGACGATGTTTCCGTAAAGGACGGCGTGAAAGTCGGCGTATATGAAGGCGTGGAGGTCAGAGTAAAGGTCATTGTGACAGTAAAGGTCGGGGTGTCCGTGACCGTATAAGTGTAAGTAGGTGTTGAAGTGGCGGTATTTACGGGTGTGTCGGTCATGGTTAAAGTGTATGTGTAAGTAAGGGTCGTTGTGGGAGTGGCGGTCAAAGTCGGCGTGTTTGTCATGGTATATGTATCAGTGAAAGTAGGGGTCACTGTCGGCGTTACCGTGCGGGTGAATGTCGGTGTGGGCGTTGAGGTGCTTGTCGATGTGTCCTCTGTGGTTATGGTGACTGAAGGCGTGGCTGTATCCGTTGACGTTGGCGTAAATGTCCTTGTGAAAGTGGGCGTCGGCGAATCCGTGAATGTCGGCGTCATGGTGGGCGAGAATGTGTAGGTGTCAAGGAATGTTATTGTGACAGACGGCGTCGCTGTCCTTGTGGATGTGGAGGTATATGTGGGAGTGGGAGTCGCGGTGACCGAATACGTGGAAGTCGGCGTTGCCGTATAAGTGTTTGTGCGCGTAGGCGTATGAGTGGAAGTGTCCATGGTTGTTATGGTTATGGTGGGCGTTACGGTCCTTGTAAATGTCGGTGTCTGCGTATATGTTGTCGTATAAGTAGGCGTAGAAGTGGGCGTACTTGTTGAGGTGAAGGTTACGGTAATGGTCGGCGAGTGCGTGAAAGTGTCAAGGAATGTGATTGTGATCGTGGGCGAGGGCGTGCGCGTGCGCGTGTGCGTGGGCGAAGGGGTTGACGTAAATGTGGGCGTGGGCGAGGGCGTGCGGGTGTAAGTCGGGGTGGCTGTCCTTGTATTTGTAGCCGTGTGGGTAGGAGTCGGGGAAGCGGAATTTGTAAACGTCGGAGTGGGTGTCATTGTCCTTGTATGCGTTGAGGTGGGAGTCCCGGTAAAAGTAGGCGTTGGGGAGGTTGTGTTTGTGAATGTAGGCGACGGGGTCCTGGTGTAGGTAGGGGTAGGCGACTGCGTGAAGGTGAATGTCGAAGTTGCTGTCCTTGAAGGTGAAGGCGTAGCTGTCCTTGTAAATGTGGGTGAGACGGTAATCGTGCGCGTATATGTCGGAGTGGCTGTTCTTGACGGTGAGGGGGAAACGGTTCGTGTATAAGTAGGCGTGGCTGTTATGGTCCTTGTGTGAGTGGGTGTGGCCGTGAGCGTTCGGGTCGCGGTAAAAGTAGGCGAGTTCGGGTTCTGGGTCGGGGTCCTTGTGAATGTGGGCGACGGCGTAAATGTGGGAGTCCAGCACAAGACTTCCAGTTCAGTCCAGTTTGAGGCAATAGGCGCCATGCCTGTGCCGTCAATTAAGGCCTGATTGGATATGGGAGAACAGCCCGAAACCGTACCCCACCAGGTATAAGACCCTGACGTCATTGAAACGCTTCCCATGTTCCAGCTTACTACGCCACCGGCAAAGGTGCAACCGCCGCAGTTGACATATGAAACATTTGCCGGAACTGTGTCGTATACCCTGGTCGTCGCGGAAGTGGTCCTTGTCTCATATGTGACAAAATTGTCGTATGAGTCCTTGACCCCTGAAGAGCTGCCCTGCTGGTTTATGCCGGGCCTCCAGTCAGAGTAGGTCCCGCCGGTGCAAAGCCAGGAAACGTCCGTCATGTTCGTGTTAAGGTAATTTATATCCCAGTTAGGAACCTCAGGGTCGCCGCGCGCCCATATTTTCGCGCGTATGCGCTGGCCGCCTGCCTCGGCAGTGACCACGACCCTTATCCTGTACCATTTCTTGGCCGAAAGGATCCCGACCTGGGGCGAGTTCGTCCATGAGCCCGCGGGACCGAGCGTAGCGCCGCAGAATTCGCCGGGGCCGCCGCATTGCGCGGAATAAAATACCGCAGGCGCATTGTCTATGGACGCGACTATGCCCAGCGTCCTGCCCGCGCCGAGCGCGGTCTCGCCGTTTGTCCTTACTATTATCTGCGCGTCAGCGCCTATAAAACCGCCGTCGTCAATGTTTATGTCGGCGACAATCATGCCCGTGCAGAACTGGTCGGAATTATTTGCCGGACTGCCGTCGTCAAGGACAAGCCCGGGAAAGGTATAGCCGGGATCCGAGGAAGTTATTATCTTTCCTCCCGTATTGCACTGGTCTGAAACCACCCATGTGCCGTATGTGGAGCCGTCCGGCTTGAACCGCCAGCCTGCGGGCGGGGAAGGGTTGGTATAGGTCCCTGTGGCAATGCCGTCAATGGGCTGGAAGGACCGCAGGGCATAGCCGTTAACGTCGTACGAGAGGATATAAGTTATATTCTGCCCGCTAAGCAGTGAATTGACGCTCTGGTTCTTGGTTATGGAAATGGCGGGCAGTCCTGCTGTTATGGAAGCGGAAGCGCTCGTAGGGCCGGTACTGCCTGCGCGCGATACTGTGGCGGTGTTTGTATATATTGTGCCCGCGACCGGGGCTGCAGTATGCCTTAAAAGCATCCAGACCGTGCCTGCCTGCGCTCCTGCTATCGCGGCTCTTGAAGGGTAGGTCCAGCTTATAGTACCGCTGCTTGAGCCTATCGCGGGCGCCGTGACAGTAACTGACGCGCCGTTTTTCGGGCCGTAATCCACGAGAGTGAAAGCGCCGCTGCCGGGTATGGCGTCATTTATGGTAAAGGTTCCTGCGCCGGCATAGGTGTAATCAACGGAATATAATACAAGGTCCCCGGCTGACTGAATAACGCCTTCGGCCCTTTTTACTATGCTGTGGGAGGGCGAGGGGACTCCGATTGGTATGGTGACCGTATAGTATGAGTTATTGGCATTGCATGTGGCCGCGGGCGTCAGCGCTGTCCATGTGGAGACGTTCATGTACTGGGAAGAGCCCACTATCACATAAAGGTTGGGCGGATTGCAGGTTGTAAAATAATCCGCGGGCGGTATGTGCACTGTGTAAACAAATGTCCTGTTCGTGCCAAGGCTGCCTGTGCAGTCAGTGCAGCCTGTATTTGCGCCGCCTGCGCCTGTGTCAAGCCCCAGCTGCGCGCTCGCGCCGAATGTGACGTCAAACCTGTCAACGCCATTCACGTCAACAACAAATACCTGCCCTCCTGTACCGGGAGCCACAGGGGTGTTGAAAGTGGAAACAGCTACCGCGTTGTAAACGTTCTGCCATTCAGCGGCGCACATTTGTATGGTTACAATTACCATGTCGCCGTAGCCGGGATTGGGCGGATTGAGCGTGACAGATGTTATTTTATTTCCGCCTGCGAATGAAAGCACAGGCAAAAATATAATTAGCATAAAATTTAAAATAATATAGAGCGATTTTTTCATTAAGTGCCTCGTAGTGCTGGATTCAAGTTAACCGTTTAACTTTTTAGACAATAAGCAGAGACGTAAGTTGCGATATATTATAATGAAAATCGCCGGTAAAGTCAAACATATTACGAAAGCGCTTTATGGAATGGTGAAAAACTATATATTGAAAAAAATCAGTCATGGTAGTAATATAGAGAAAATCCTGAGGAGACAACCTTGAAATATAAAAAGGAAGACATAGATTTTGAATGCAAAAAGTGCGGCAAATGCTGTGAGGCAGAGGGCTATGTTTACCTTAAAAAAGGCGAGATTGAGAAAATAGCTGAATACCTCGCGAAGCCCGCAAAGGAAGTCAAAAAGACATTTACCGAGTTTGTCTGGTTTGAGGGAAGGGTCCTAAAACAGGACCCAAAGGGATGCGTTATGCTCGTTGACGGGCGATGCGCCATATACGAGGCAAGGCCCGGCCAGTGCTCGGAATGGCCGTACTGGAAAGAAGTGCTTTCAGGCGATGAGGAGCTTGAGTACGCTATGTCATACTGCCCGGGGATTAAGTTAAAAACTAAAAAGGAGAACAAATAGTGAGAAATACAAAATTATTGTTATGCGCCGTCCTTGTTATAACGCAGGGATGCGCCATGATACAAAAAAAAGGAGCCACTATGATTGTCCAGCCTGACAATGCATCGGTTTCGTACACCGGCAGGGTTGATTTTAAGGACCCGAAA
>CAYNMZ010000157.1:0-5139 GCA_964398505.1 uncultured Spirochaetia bacterium | reverse complement strand
CCGAGAAAGATGATGTCAGGACCGCGGCCGGCAATATCTGGACAGTACCCGAAGCCACGGGGCCCGAGGTTATTATCCTCTGCGGCACATCATTCGCGTCAGCGCCGGTAGCCGCGTTTCCAAAAACCAGATTTCCCGCTGTCGTCGCCGTATATACCCAGGTCAGCCTTGCTGACGATCCGCCCGTTATGCTCGTTATGGTCAGCGGCGAAGGCCAGCTGTTTAAGGACGCGTTGCCCGTGCCTGAAAGCTGCATAACCGTCGGCGACACGTTCAGGGCAGCGGCCGTAACAGCGCCGCCATTGTCGTTGGTGACTGTCATAACAACTGTTATAAGCTCGCCCTCGGAAACAACAGCAGGATAAGCGGAGATTGAGGCCGAAAGAAGCGCTTCCCTCTGCAGGAGAACGGCGCTGCTTAAAACAGGCTGTGAGTATATGATGGCCGATTCATTCGTGTCATTGCCCGTGGCTATGGCGGAGAAAGAAAGCAATCCCGTGCCTGAGGCGGAGAATGTCCATGAGAATGTCGCGGCCTGGCCGCCGTTTAGCGTCTGCGGCCCCGGAGCCATGGGATAAATGTTCTGCGAGCCGGCGCCGCCTATCCTTGTAAGCGCGTTAGGCAGGGGCTGGACCGAAGTGGCCTGGCCCTGCCCTGAGTTTGATACAGTCATCCTTACGCTGAACCAGCGGCCGAGGTTTACGGAAGCCGGCAGGGCATTGAACTGCGCCACAAGGTTCGCGGCTGACTGCACAACCGTGACTGTTGAGCCCGCCACAGCCGAGGATATCGCGACCCCGCTGTTTGAGTCATTGCCGTAGGACGAGCCGCTGAAGGATATAGTCCCTGCCGAAGTCGGGTTGAACACAAACGTGAAATACCCTGTTGAAGAACCCGCTATTGTCTGCGACACGGGAAGCGGACCGGACAAGCGCGTCACATCCGCGTCACCGTTCTTTGTCAGCCACAGCCCGACTATATCCTCGGTTATCCTGACATTTGAAGCCGGAGCTGAGCCATTGTTCTGTACGGCCATCACAACAGTTAACGGCTGGTTTATGTTTATTGATGAAGGCAGGGCCTGGAAAGATGCCGAGAGAGACGAAGGCGTCTGTATCGCGAGGTTTGACGAGAAAGCGGTGGCTGTTGAGCCCTCGCCGTCATATGATATTGCCTGGCCAGAGAAATTTACAGTGCCTGCGGCTGAAGCCGAATACGTCCATGTCAGGTATTTCACATCCCCCCCCGCGTTCACGGTCACGCCCGAGGAAGGCGCGGTAAGCTGAGTCGCGGCCCCGCCGCCGAATGACTGGTAAACATCCGTGTAATAGACGCTTGTGGTTCCGTTTATCATACCCGTGTTGGTTATGGTCATTATAACCGTGACCATCTGGCCCACGCTCACAGTGGATCGTGAAAGCGAAAGCGCGGCCGAGAGCGCCGGAGACGGGGCAAGTATTGACACCGCATTTGAAGGTACCGAAGCTGACGATACCGTGGTTCCTTCATTCGCGTCAGTTCCCTGCGCTGTTGACGTAAAGTGCATCGTGCCTGTCCCCGCTGCGGTAAACCTCCACGTAAACACCCTTGCCTCTCCGCCGGGTATATTGTAGCTCGACGGGCTTACTGAGCCTATAATCGACGCCGAAGCTGTTCCGCTGTCCGTTATTATGCCGGCAGGAAGCGGCGACACATTGTTCGCAGCCGCGCCCCCTGTATTTGTCACGGTCATATGGAGCGTTATGGTCTGGCCTGTCGCGAGGTTGGACGGGAAAGCCGCGAGCGACGCCGAAAGCGCCGACGCCTGCTGTATATTCACATTTGAAGTGGCCGAATAATTGGAATTCTTTACGCTGCCGTCATTGGCGTCCGTGCCTGAGGCATTGCCCGAGAAATACACAATACCCGCGGAAGTGGCTGTATATATGTATGTAAACTGCTGGCTTCCGCTGCCTGCTATGGAAGCGCTGGCCGGGCTTATTGACGGCGCCGATACCCCGCCGGCACCGACTTTTACCAGAGCCGGAGTCACATTACTGCAGCCTGCCATACCTGTATTGTTCACTGTCACAAGGACTGTTATAGCCTGGCCGACGTTCACGCTCGCCTGCGATGTCGCCACAGAAGCCGTAAGGTTCGAAGATGTCTGCACGGTCACGGAATTTGTTGTCGCAGAACCCGAGTCAAGCGGGTCGCCTGAATTAAAATCAATGCCCGTGGCTTTCATTGTAAACGAAATGCTTCCTATTGCCGAAGGCGAATACCTGAAAGTAAAGACCTGGCTTTCGTCCGGATTTATGGACGCAGAAGACGGCTCAGGTCCTGACAGGCGCACAGCGGCCGGCCCGGATATGCCCGGCAATGTTGGCGCCACGTTAATGGCCTGGCCGAGCCCCGTGTTCGTAACATATACCCTTACGGTTATTTCCTGCCCGACATTGACAATTAAAGGAGACGCGTACGCCGAGGCAGCCAAAACCGCTTTGTTCGCTATTGTAAGGGTATTTGACATTACGCTGTTCGTTGATACGAGTATGAGCGAATTCGCGTCCGTTCCAATCGCCCGGGCCGAGAAATTCACTGTTCCCGTACCAACGGCAGAGAATGTCCATGTATAAGTGCGGCTTGCCCCGCCGGCTATGTCTGAATTTATGGGCGACGGGGATGTCAAAAGCTGAACTCCGCCCCCGCCTATCCTGGGAGAAAGATTTACAGGCGTGGGCGAGACATTGTTTGCCGACGCGCTGCCCGCGGAGTTCGTTACAGTAAGCGTAACTGTCACGACCGATCCGAGATTCACGGATGAAGGATAAACAGCCATTGAAGCTGACAGCGTCGCGCCCTTTATTACGCTTCTCGTTTCAGAAATTGGCACAGCGCTCAGGGCCGCTCCGGTCAGGCTGTCATTTGCCGTAACCTCACCCTCAAAAGCCATGTCTCCGGTCGTTGTCGCGGAAACGGTCCATGTAAACACAACCGAAGCCCCGCCTGCCACCACAGCTGACACGGGCTGTGGCCCGGAATAATAGGAGAAGCCGGCGCTTCCGTAGCGCGTAAGCGCGTTAAAAGCCGGGGGTATGACATTTACAGCCGGAGCGCCGTTTGCGCCCGCTGTATTGGTCACATGCATGGCAATTGTGAACACCTGTCCCGTTGAAATTGTCGCGGGCATTATGTGCATGCTTGCCGCTATCGTGGCCTGGTTTTGTATCCAGGAAGTGTCTGATGAGTAGTTTGATGAAAGCGCGTTATTGTTGTTCGCGTCATTGCCCGTGGCATTGCCCGAGAATATGACAGAACCCGTAAACGCGGTGGCCTGATACGTCCATGTAAACCCGTGAGCGGCCCCGCCGTTAATGGTCACAGGAGAGGACGGCGAGGATATCAGCGTCACCTGCCCTGTGCCTGACGGAACCTGCCATGCGGGCGCGACATTAACTGCCTGCGCTTCGCCCGTATTATACACGTTCATTACAGCGGTTATGGTCCAGCCGATTCCCGCGTTCTCAGGCGTTGATATGACTTCCGATACAAGGTTCGCCCTTTCCTGTACCACAGCGTTTATGTTTGTTGAAGAAGAACTTACAACCGACCCGGTATTCGCGTCCTGGCCCGATACATTTGAGTTAAAGTTAATGGTGCCGCCCGATGTGACAAGATAAACCCAGGTAAAAACTCCGTAGCCCGAGCCTGAAAGCGCCATTGAGGAAGGCTGGGGATACGAAGGCTGCAGCGTCCTTCCGCCCGCGCCGGACTCAAACATAGAAGGCGTAATATTATTGGCGCTGGCTCCGCCGGTGTTTGTGACAGCGAGGTAAACAGTCAGGTAATTGCCCGTGGAAACCTGCGATTGCGACAGGCTTACCTGCGATATGAGGGCCGCGGGCGCCTGTATTGTCACAGACTGCGATGACGCCTCGCTTGACTGGACAGCCGAGCTGTCATTGCCGTCAGTCCCGGCTGCCCTGCCCGTAAGCTGGAACGTGCCAGCGGACGTGGCAAGATATGTCCATGTATAAGTCCTTGACGAACCGCCGCTTATGTCCCACGGCGACGGCGAAGATACAGGCCCGCCGGATAAGCCCGCGTTTCCGGTTCCGGACTTCACAAGAGCTGTCGGCGACACTGCCCTTGCCGCTGCCTGGCCTGAGTTTGTGACAGTCATAGTCACAGTCATAGTCTGGCCAACGGAGGCCGTAGAAGGCCACATTGCCATGGAAGCGGCCAATGACGGCCTTGTCTGGATGACAGAAGCCTTGTTTGTGGAAGCTGAACTTACCGGAAGCCCGGAATTTGAGTCAGTGGCGCTCGCGTAGTTGCTGAAAGTGACGTTTCCCGTGGCTGTCGCTGAATATGTCCATATAAATTCAATGTTCTGGAAAGAAGTAAGTGACCCGTTCACAGGTACAGGCCCCGTAAGCATGACCGCAGTGCCGGTGCCGTTTATCACAGGGTCATTAAAATTCGGCGCCACGCCAACGGCAGTAGCTCCGCCTATATTGGTAACCTGCAATTTTACGGTAAATACCTGGTTAATGCTCACGGAATCAGGCGCCGTAACCCCGGATATGAGGTTCGCAGGCGTCTGTATGTTCAGCGCCTGCGACGGCGCGGCAGCGGCATTCACGGCAAGACCCGAGTTCGCGTCAGTTCCTGAAGCATAACAGCTGAAATTCACTGTCCCTGTAGCTTCGGCCGAGTAAGTCCACTGGAAAACCGTGCTTCCGCCGCCCGGAATGTTTGAGATTCCCGGAGTTGAGACAGCCGTGACCCCGCTTCCGATCAGGGTAATTGCCGGTGTCGTGTTGTTGCACTGCGCCTCGCCGTTATTTGTCACTGACATCTGGACCGTTATCCACTGTCCTACGGATGCCGTGGTCCTTGAAATAATTGTCTGCGCGGACAGAGAAGCCGCGTTCTGGACTGTTATTGTCCTTGAGAGCGGCGTGTTTGATATGTAAAAAGTGCCTGAGCCGTCAGAACCCGTTACGCTTGCCGTGAACCTGAGGACTCCTGACGATGTCGCTGAATAGGTCCAAGTAAAATATTCGGATAGCCCCGCGTCAATGCTCCAGGAAGAAGGTGTAGGCCGCTCAGAAGCGAAACTGCCGAAACAGCGCCGCTTACTCCCACAGGAGA
>CAYNMZ010000156.1:0-5196 GCA_964398505.1 uncultured Spirochaetia bacterium | reverse complement strand
GAGAGAACCCCTTTTATGAGGCAATTTAATTACACACAATACTTGACAGTATCACTGTGCCTGTCACTGTAACGCTTTTCTTTCCGTCCTTGTGCCTGATTATGGTAAAACCCTTGCCTTCCTTTTTCTCGGCAATGGCCCTCAAAGGTATCATCTGTCCCATCATGTTCGGCACAGTGAGCGCCATGATATCGTCAACTGTTTTCAGGTCAGACTCGTTTATCCTGACCATGATGTCAACATTCTCTCCGCCGGTCTTTATTGATTTCACCTTGAGCCCGGCTATCGCGGCGCGCAGCACCATTGAAGCCTGAGCGACGCTCACACCCGCCCTCATGGCGCGCGGCTCGTCAATGACTATCCTTATCTCCTGCTTGCCTTCTTCAAGGTCTGACGCCACGTCAATTACGGGCTTTACGTTTTCTTTGCCGCGTTTTGTCTCTACGTTCCTGATCAGCTCCTTTAAATCCTCCGAAGCCTTCCCGATATCCTCAAAAGTGTCGCCCGTAACAGTAATGCTTATGTCAGAGCCGGACGAAGGCCCGGCCTTTACTATGTCTATAGTAAACTTCTTGAGCTCAGGCCTCTCCCCGATGACTTCCTTTATTTTTTTTACGAGCTTGTTCGCGTCCTTTGTCTTCCTCTTGTCCTGGAGGTTAAGTATCACCCTAATCTGCGCCAGGTTCGGGGCGAATACCGGCGGCCCGTTGTGGCTTTCCTGGTAACCCACATATGAAAGCACGGTCTCAAGGTCTTCCTTTGACAGAGTAGCCATTATCTTGTCTTCCATTCCTTTCACAATCACGGCAGTATCGGCAGCGCCCATGGTGTTGGGCGCGTCAAACTTTATGTTTATCTCGTTTATCTGCGTGTCCGAAAACTGCTTGTCCTTTACCACGACAGCCGCTACAGACAGGACAAAAAGGACTATCGCGGCCAGAACAATTTTTTTCCTGTTTATAAGCGCGGAGCGGAGCAGTTTGCCGTATTTTTCCCGAAGGCCGTGGAACCAGTGGTCGCTCCTTGACTCCCCGCCCTTTTTCTCCTTTACAAAGTCCGAGAGATGGCTTGGCAGTATGAAAAAGCACTCAATCACCGATACCGCCAGGGCTATGCTTATTATTATAGGCACCACTCCCATCATTTTTCCCATCATACCGCCTACCATTAAAAGCGGCAGGAACGCGGCTATTGTCGTTGAAACCGAGGCAATGACAGGCATTATCATCTCTGTCGCGCCCTCAACAGCCGCGTCAAACGGCTTTTTGCCCATTTCCATGTGCCTGTACATGTTTTCGCCCACGACTATGGCGTCGTCAACAAGCATTCCTATGACCATAATGAAAGCGAAAAGAGACAGCATATTGAAAGTTATGCCCATGCTGTGAACTATCATGAATGTCGCGCCCAGCGCCACAGGAAGGCCGAGAGCCACCATTACCGCCACCGACGGCCTCATGAACACAAGCAGGAGTATCACGACTATTGCCGCGCCAAAGGCGCCGTTTGAATAGAGCACGGTCATCCTGTCCTTTAGCCTTACGGAAAAATCGTCGGTGAACGTAAGCTTTACGTCCTTTGAAATTGTGCCGGCGAGTTCCTTTGTTATCCTGCGTATCTCAGCCGTCATTTTGTTCGCGTCATAGCCCACCATCTTGTTGTAAACCATGAGTATGGCGTCCTCGCCGTTTGAGCGGAACATGGAATCGTCGTCGGAATATCCGTCGTGCACGGACGCAACGCTTCCTATCCTGATGTTGTTTCCCGCGTCGTTGGAACGAAGCACAATCCTGGAAACCTCGGAAGCGGTCGGCTGCTCGGAAATAAGCCTTACCGCGAATTCCGTGTCTCCTATCCTCTTGTTGCCCGCGGGCATTGATATGTTCCTGTCCTTCAGCACGTTTACAAGGCTGAAAATGGTGAGCCCGTATTTCTGCAGGTCCTCCTTCTTTGCCTCAACCCATATAGCCCGTCCCGTATACCCCCATTTTTCTATCTTTCCTATTCCGGGTATCTTTGAGGTCTTCTGTTCTATGAGCTTTACCGCTTCCCTGCGCTCCGCGTACGTGCCGCCCGAAGCTGTCATCATGATCAGCCCGAACTCCTCTGATGAAACGTCAAACACTTCCGGGTCCTCCGCCTCGTCAGGAAGCGTGCTTATCTTGTCAATAGCCGACTTCATGTCGTTTTTCAGCTGTTTTATGTCCTTGCCTTCCTCTGCCTGCACCACTATCATCGACAATGACTCCGAGCTGGACGAAAAAGTCTCCTTTACGCCCGATATGTTCTTTACCGCGTCCTCTATGGGCTCTGTCACCAGCTTTTCAATCTCGTCAGGCGAGGCCTGCGGGTACATGGTGGTAACAACCACAATGCCGAACTCTATGTTCGGGATTATCTCCTTTGGCGACGAAAAGAACGTGAAAAACCCGGTGATGACGACAATTATCGCCACAAGGTTAACGAATATTGACTGCCTGGCGAAAAACCGTATGAGCCCCATTTTATTTCTCCTTTTCCTTCATGTAGTCGTTGTAGTAAGCGTCGTATTTGCCCGCTGTCCTGTTCCACGCGCTCACTGCCTTTATGTATTCCATGAAAGCCGCCGCTTCCTTCATCCTTGAGCTGTGGAAGTCAGCCTGCGTCATGATAAGCTCCCTTGTGGAAATCCTGCCCTGGGAGAAATTGTTCTTCTGCAGTTTCAGCCTTCTTTCATTCAGAAGCCGCGCCTCCCTTTTAAGCTCATAATCGTTTTTCGCCGACAGGGCCTTCCTGTGAGCGTTCCTGACCGCTATGCGGGTCATGTTGGTCGCGAAATTCATCTGCTCTTTCGCCTTGTTCACGGCCTCTTCCTTTTCCTTTGAGCCGCCGAAACCGGCCCTGTTGGTATACTCCAGGAAAAGTTCGCGCCGATCAGGAAATTGTGGTACTTGTTTGACCACATCTTATCATATGCGCCGCCCAGTATGCCGTCAACGCCCTCAAGGCCGTATTTGCCTATAAGGTTCAATCCCGGCAGGCTGCTATTGTCAGCTATTTCCTTTCCCGTAACCGCCATGTCATAGCTTGTCTTTGCCATCACAGCTTCCGACTGAAGCGTGACCAGAGTTTCCTCAAGGTCTGCCGTAAGGGTAAGCGGCACATACGCGTCCTCCACTGTCTCGGTGACAGCGACCGAGATTTTTTCCCACTGTTCAGCCGGGTATCCTGCCGCGTTCAGGAACATTTCCTTCGCGGCCTTCAGGTTGTTCTCGGCCGCCGGCAGCTCTGCCTGCGATGAAAGCATGGACGCTTTTGCCTGCAGGATGTCGGTTTCCTCCCTTAAGCCTATCTTTTTCAGGCTGACGGTCTCGTTGTACAGGTTTTTCGCGTCAGTAAAAAAATCATTCTGTATTTTCAGCATGCTGTCTGTCAGGTAAATAAGGAAATAGGCCTCCTTTAAGGAGCTTACCTGCTTTGTTATGGCGCTTTTCAGTCCTTCCTGCGCCAGCTTTATTGAAAGCTCTCCAATCTTTATCGCCTTTTCATCAGGCCTTCCCCAGAAGCCGTTCAGCAGCGGCTGTGTGTATGTGACTGAGAGCGTCGGTTTGTAAGAAGGGTTGTATGCGGCCAGAAGTGACGAGAAATCAAGCCCGGGTATTGACATACTCGGCGGCGCGAAGAAAAGCGAGGTTCTGTCCGACGTCAGGTCAACGCTCAGGAAACCGCCGGTGAACAGCTTGTTTGACAAGCCGGCGCTGTATGAGAGCACGTGCGTTTCCTCTGGCGAGAACGAGGACGTGGCCTCGGTTTTTGACTCTATGTAATTGACCCCGCCCTTCAGGTTTAGGTCAAACATGCCGTAGGTTTTCTCAACCGTTGCCCTTGCCGCGTTTAGGTCCGCGTAAGCCTGTTTTACGCTCGCGCCTGACTCAAGGGCGTTTTTAAGCGCCGTGTCAAAGTCAACCTCAGCAGGCGCGCTGTCCAGCGCGTACGACGCTGAAAAAATCAGTATTGCCGCGATAATTGCCAGTGCCTTCCTAGTCATGATATCCTCCGTCTTTCCCGGTTTTTTTGCCGCAGCTGCCCTCAAGGCATGCGCGCAGTTCATTTAAAAGTTCTATAAGCTTTTTCTTTTTTTCTTCGTCAAAGCCCGACAACAGTTTGTCCGTATGCTCATAAACCCTGCTGGACTTAACGCTCTTTTTTACAAGCGAGAGTCCCTTTTTCGCGAGCTTTATCTCCACCGCCCGCCTGTCCTTCTTTGACTTGCTCGCTGTCACAAGGCCGTCCCTTATCATCCTGCTTATTGTCCTGGACAGCGTGGGAGCGTCCTGGAGCGTGCATTCGCATATCTGCTTTTGCGTCTGGCCGCCCCTGGCAGACAGTATCATCAGTACCTGCCACTGCTCGGGCGTAATGCCGTACTGCTTCAGGAACCTTAATCCCTCGCGCCTGAAAAGCATGCCCGTCCTGTACAGGTTGTAGCCTATGCGCGAATTCAGCTCTTCCATCATTGTCTCCTTGTTTAATTGTCCGGACAAGAATAATACACGGAGGGCAGGTGTTTATCAAG
Source organism: uncultured Spirochaetia bacterium (assembly GCA_964398505.1). Lineage (GTDB taxonomy): Bacteria > Oederibacteriota > PGYV01 > PGYV01 > CAYNMZ01 > CAYNMZ01. The sequence continues at coordinate 641 of CAYNMZ010000156.1, read as the reverse complement.
AAGTATTTGCTTGGACAATTAAATTTCTGTTAAGAAGCGTGAATGATTGATTGTCCCGTCCTGAGGCTTACTTTTTTTTGGCCTGTTTTTTCGGCTTTTTCTGGGCAGTCGCCAGCTTTTCGGCCTTTTTTGCCGCCTTTGCCAGAGCATGCAGCTTTTCGGCTGTTTCCTGCGATACAGCGTGCTCCATGGCGCAGGCTTCGGCCGCAGCTGCAGCGGGGTCTATCTTCAGCGAACCCGTAAGTATGGAGTAAATTATGGAATATTTTTTTTCAAGCTTTGAGGCTATGAATTTTCCCGCTTCTGTGAGCGTTATAAAGCCGTATTTTTCCTGGGACGCCAGGTTGCGGGATTTTAAATGCGTGACAGCTGCCACTACGCTGGCCTTTTTCACGTTCATTTTCCTGCTTATGTCAGATACCCGGGCCACCTTGTTGTCGCGTTCAAGCAGCATTATTACCTTTATATAATCCTCCATTGCGGGAGACAGCTTGTTTTCGATGGCGCATTCCTGCCTTTGTTAAGATTGGCTAACATATAAAGTATATACCCGGAAAAATTTTTGTCAACGCAAATTTAAAGTTTGATTGGGAATAAGGATAGACATCGTATACACTTGGCAAAGCTAAAAATCCTTGGTA
>CAYNMZ010000155.1:0-5205 GCA_964398505.1 uncultured Spirochaetia bacterium | reverse complement strand
GCTTAACAGGTACCCCGAACCGGGCGCCCCGTTATTGAGGAAAATGCTTGCAAAAAAACACGGCCTTAAAGCCGATAACATAGTTATCGGCAACGGTTCTGATGAGCTAATACATTACCTGATACAGGCTTTCTGCGAAACCGGCTCAGTGGTCATGACGTTCTCTCCGTCTTTTGATATGTACAGGATTTTGGCCGTAGCGAACGGCTGCGAACCGCAGATTGTGCCGCTTGACGACAGGTTTGACATAGACGTAAAAGCGGCGGCAAAAGCCGCTGCAAAGGCTTCCATTGTATTTATAGCTTACCCGAATAACCCCACAGGCAATTGTTTTTCCCGGGAAAGGATTGCGTCTGTAATAAAGGCGGCAAAGGGGCTTGTCGTCATAGACGAGGCTTACCATGAGTTCTCAGGAAAGACATTCATGAATGAAGTTAAGAGAAGGAACAACGTGGTTGTGATGAGGACATTTTCAAAGGCGTTCTCGCTGGCTTCTATAAGGCTGGGCTATATGGCCGCGGGCGCGCGCATATGTGACGCGGTCAACAGGGTAAGGCTGCCTTACAATGTCAATTCATTGACACAGGCTGCCGGGATTGAGGCGCTTAAAGCAGGGCTTCCGGATTCAGTCCGTATAATAAGGGAGCAAAGGGACGCGATGTATAACATACTGAAAAAACATTATCCTGTGGTAAAAAGCGACGCTAATTTCCTTTTCTTAAAGGTTCAGGACACGGCTAAAACGAAAAAGTCCTTTGAAAAAAGGGGCATATCAATTAGAATGTTCAATGAAGGCAGGCTGAAAGGTTATATAAGGATTACCGTCGGAAAGCCTGAAGAAAATATGGAAGTTCTCAGGGCGCTTACAAAGGAGGCTTAAAATGTCAAAAAAGGCCAGGAAGTCCGCGATCAAGCGTAAAACCGCGGAAACAGAAATATCGCTGGCTGTTAATCTTGACGGCAAGGGCAGGTATTCAATAAGAACCAATGAGCCTTTCCTGAACCATATGCTTGAACAGCTTTCAAGGCACAGCGGGATTGACATGAAGATTGAGGCTGTCGGTGACACGCAGATTGACGCGCATCACCTGACCGAGGATTTAGGCATTGTGCTGGGCAAGGCTATAGCCGGGGCCCTGGGAAATAAAAAGGGCATAAAAAGGTTCGGCGTCCTTGACGAGGCGCTTTGCAGGGTGGTCCTGGACCTTTCCGGCAGGGCGTACCTTGATTATAATGTGAAGCTTAAGACGAAAAAAATAGGTTCTTTTGACACCGAGCTTGTTGAGGAATTCATGAACGGGTTTGTCAGGGGCGGCAATTTTACGCTTCACATAGACCAGCTTAAGGGGAAAAATACCCACCATGTGATAGAGGCGGTATTCAAGGGACTGGCTCTTGCCCTGAAGGAAGCTGTAAAAATTGAAGGCAAATCGCTGCCAAGCACCAAGGGCAGGCTGTAGTATACCAAAATAAAAACCGGAAAGAACAACTCATGAAAAAAAACAGGTTATTGGTTGTTGACTACGGAATGGGAAACCTTCATTCCGTAGTCAAGGGCATTCAAAAGGTGAAGGTGCCGGTTTTCCTGTCTTCAAGGCCGTCTGACGTGAAAAACGCCTGCGGTATAGTGCTGCCCGGGGTTGGGGCGTTTCCGGATGGCATGAGGGAACTTAAGAAAAGAAAGCTGGACAAGGCCGTAATTGCCGCGGCAAAAAGGGGCGTTCCTGTCATTGGGATTTGCCTTGGAATGCAGCTGCTTTTTTCGGAAAGCCTTGAGTTCGGCAGGCACGCCGGGCTTGGACTGATTCCGGGAAAGGTTGTAAGGTTCAGGCCCGGAATGAAAGTGCCGCATATGGGCTGGAATTCGGCCAATAAAACGAAAAAGAGCGCCTTGCTTGCCGGTATCGGCGAGGCCGCGTATTTTTATTTCGTGCACTCTTATTACTGTGTGCCGCGCAGCGAAAAAGCCGTATTGACAAAAACACGGTACGCTAATACAATCTTTGCCTCATCTGTTGCGGACGGCAATGTGAGCGGATTCCAGTTCCACCCTGAAAAAAGCGGCGAGAAAGCGCTTAAAATATACAGAAATTTTTACAAACTGTGCGTCAAGGAACAAAAACCGGCAGCCGTCAGAGTGGCCGGATAATAATATAAGGAGTCCAATTTACATGCAGATAATACCGGCAATAGACATACGCAAGGGGAAGTGCGTCAGGCTTATCATGGGCGATGTCAGGGACGAAACCGTATATTCAAAGGAGCCTGTGGAAGTGGCGAAGCTTTGGCAGGTAAAGGGCGCGCGTATGATACACGTGGTGGACCTTGACGGCGCGCTTACCGGAAAGCCAAAGAACGCGGATATAATACTGAAAATAGCGAGGGCACTTAGGATAAAAATAGAGGTAGGCGGCGGCTTGCGTGAGGAAGAGGATATAAAGCGCTACATAAAGGCTGAAGTGCGGAGGGTCATACTGTCAACGTCCGCCATATCTTCCGAGGAGTTCCTTAAGGAAATGCTTGAAAAATACAGGGAGAAGATAATAATAGGCGTGGACGCAAAGGACGGCTATGTGGCTGCCAAGGGCTGGAAGGACATAACCTCTGTTAAGGCGCTTGATTTTATAAGGAAGCTTGAGGCGATGGGCGTAAAAAGGATAATTTACACGGACATAAGGCGCGACGGAGTCATGAAGGGGCCGAACATAAAGGGAATAATAACAGTCCTTAAAAATACGAAAATGAAGGTAATAGTTTCAGGCGGGGTTTCAAGGATGAAAAACATAGAGCGGCTCATGGAACTTGAGAAGAAATACAACAATATTGAGGGTGTTATAATAGGTAAGGCGCTTTACACGGGGGATATAGACCTGAAGGAAGCGGTAAAATTAGCGAAAGACTATTAAACTGCATTCATTAGTTTATATTTGATGTTTAACGGTAAAAAAATGCGGTGCTATAGTAAGTTTAGCCTTTGTATTAACTGTCAAATACTTGCTTTCGGAGGCTGTTTTGCTGACCAAGAGAATCATCCCCTGCCTTGACGTAAACAAGGGACGGGTGGTAAAGGGCGTAAAATTCCTGAACCTTAAGGACGCCGGGGACCCTGTTGAGGCGGCGGTGCGCTACAACAGGGCCGGGGCTGACGAGATTGTTTTCCTTGACATCACCGCTTCCCATGAAAAGCGCAGGACTATAGTTGACGTGGTCAGGCGTACGGCTGAAAAGGTGTTCATACCGCTCACTGTCGGCGGCGGGATAAGGGAAGTCAATGACATGCGCGAAATACTGCTTGCCGGCGCGGATAAAGTATCCGTAAACACCGCGGCGGTCTATAATCCTAAGCTTATTCAACAGGGAGCAAAACGTTTTGGCTCGCAGTGCATAGTCCTTGCGGTGGACGCCAAGCGATGCGGCAGGAACAGGTGGGAAGTTTACACTCATGGCGGCAGGAAGCCAGCCGGGCTGGACGCAATTAAGTGGATAAAAAAGGCGGTCAAGCTCGGTGCCGGAGAGATACTGCTGACATCCATGGATTCTGACGGCACAAAGGCAGGCTATGATATACCTTTAAATAAAGCGGTTTCAGAAGCCGTACCTGTCCCTGTAATAGCCTCAGGAGGCGCAGGAAGCCCCGAACACATGCTTCACGTATTAAAGGAAGGCAAAGCCGACGCGGTGTTGGCGGCGAGCATATTTCATTATAAGGAATATACGGTCAGGTCGGTGAAGGAATATTTGAGGAAACACAGTATGCCTGTCAGGCTGTAATACCGGCCCTTTTACCCTTTGACTTTTAGCGTTTTTCGGCTATCATATGAATACAAATCGCCAAACAGGAGGATATAATGAAAAACCTGGCTGTTTTCCTTGTTCTTTTGTTTTTTGCTGTTTCGTGCGCCGGTCCTGCCGGTGAAACTGGGCCGGCGGGTATTGACGGCAAACCCGGGTTTGTTACGGTCTTTCAGTATGAAATATCACCTGATGCGTACTATGACGGTGTTTTTGATACCTTTATTACAAGCACAGCGCCATATTCAAACGCCGGCAATGCGTCGTCAAGTTACTGCGGAAATTTTGGCGGACAAAAGTACAGGGTATTGACCAGGTTTGATACTACCGATATACCCGAAGGCGCTTCTGTAATTAGGGCGGAGCTTGAACTGTCTTCAGAGATATACAGCTACAATGCCGGAGCTACAATTACCGCGTATGCTGTAACGAAAACATGGGCGGAATCCGAAGCTTCATGGATCAGCAGGACTGCGTCCGAAGTATGGACATCGCCTGGCGGAGATTATGGGGCGGCTTTGGCTGAGCCGGTTTTCCTTGCGGATAATAATTCAAAGGTTAAGCTGGTGCTTGACAAGTCTGTTGTGCAGGGATGGATATCAAATCCCTCGCAGAATTACGGGGTGCTGATAAGGGCCGCAAATGAAACTATGGATACCCTGACCACGATTGTTCATTCTGACAATCCGACATTCCCGTCTATGGCTCAAAAACTTACAGTGTATTATACTTTACCTTAAAGGAAGGACCAAATGGACAAATTTGACGCAAGTAAAGTGAAATTTGACGAAAAAGGCCTTATCGCCGCCATTGCCCAGGATGTTTACACCGGCGATATATTAATGATAGCTTGGATGAACAGGGAAGCGCTTGAGAAAACCATTGCGACCCGCAAGGCGCATTACTGGTCGCGTTCGCGGAACAAGCTGTGGTTTAAAGGCGAGGAATCCGGGAATATTCAGGAAGTGAAGAACATCTATATAGACTGCGATAATGATGCCATATTAATGAAAGTGAACCAGATAGGCGGCGCCGCGTGCCACACGGGGTATAAGTCGTGTTTTTACACGGAAATCCTGGGGGACGGGCAAGTGAAGAATGTCGGCGGGGAAAAGCTGTTTGACCCTGACAAGGTTTATAAAAGGAAATAAACTTTAAACACGGAACACGGAATGAAGGCGGTTTGTTTTTAATTCCGGACTCCGGATTTGCGGGGAACATAAATAATGATTAGGCCCGATTTAAAAGAAGTGCTTAAGCTGTCAAAGCGCTACAACGTCATACCTGTGTACGGCGAGACCCTTGCCGACCTTGAGACGCCATTGTCCGCGTATTTAAAGATTGACAATCCCGAAAATTCGTTCCTGCTTGAGTCAATTGAAGGGGGGGAAAAGACCGCGCGCTATTCCTTCC
>CAYNMZ010000154.1:0-5266 GCA_964398505.1 uncultured Spirochaetia bacterium | reverse complement strand
CATAGTCAAACAGCACAAAAGCCAGGGCAAGAACCGGATAAAGCCCCTCATTGAAAAGCTTTATCTTGTTTATGATCAATATCAGGAGTTTCGCGACGCCGAAGCCTATGGCAAGGCCGAGCGCCATTTCAAGCATGAAACGCGGCACGAAGACAGCTATTCCCTGCCCGGGCGAGGCTATGTAGCTGATTACGCCGGCAGTCAGGAAAACAGCCATGGGGTCATTTACGCCTGATTCCAGCTCAAGAAGCGGCTTAATCTGCCCTTTTAGGCTGACGTTTTTCGACCTTAAAACCGAGAAAACCGCGGCAGCGTCGGTGGAAGACACTATGGCGCCGACCAGCAGCCCTTCGGCAAGGGAAAATTTCAGGAAAATCATTGAAAGGCCCGCAAGCGCCAGCGCCGTTAAAATCACGCCCAATGTCGCCAGGGTTATGCCCGGCGCAAGAACGGGTTTTATGGACTTCCAGTTTGTGTCCAGACCGCCGTAAAACAGTATAATGGAAAGGGCAACCACGCCTATGGTCTTTGCCAAGTTTATATCGTCAAAATGGATCTTGCCTATGCCTTCGGACCCGGCAAGCATGCCTATGGCAAGGAATAAAATAAGCGCCGGGACTCCGAATTTGTCCGACGCCTTGCTCGCCACGACGCTGAGTATTATAAGTATTGAAACTTCAAGCATTATCAGGTTCTCGTTCACGCGCGCTCCCAGGTTGATTATCTATACTGTCTATACTGCTGTCACAATAAAAATATCATATTTCCCTTGCCATTGCCACACACACTTTTAAGCGCCATAAGGCGTCATTTTTCCGTCAGCCCGGCAATTGCAGCGTATACAGACTCAGGCCCTATCTTGTGCATGCAGTATTTGCCGGTCCTGCATTCGGCGCGGTGGCACGGCTCGCATTCATTCCTCGGTGCCCGCAGCAGCGCTGTCCGTTCATCCTCAAGGGCCCACCCCTTTTCAGTGGTCGGCCCGAAAAGGCCCACGGTTTTAAGGCCAAGCGCCACTCCGACATGCCGCGCAGCGCCGTCATTTGCCACCAGGACATCGCCTTGCGCCATGATCGCGGCCATTTCCCTCAGCCCGGTTTCCGGTATCACCACAACGCCACCTATCCCGGCCGCCACCCTCGACACGGTTTCAGCCTCGCCTGGCGCCCAAAGCAGCAGGATTTGCGCGCCTGGGATTCTTTCATTTATTATCCTGCCCAATTTTATCCAGTTTTCATCAGGCCATTGCTTTGTCTTCCATGTTGATGAAAGGCTGAACATTATGACGGGCTTTCCCGCCTCAAGGCCCGCGGCCGTGTAAAATTTTCTTCCCGCCGCAAACTCTTCTTCCGTAAGCTTTAGAACCAGGCTATTGTCGGTGTTTTCAAAAGGCGCAATCGCCTTCAACAGAGCGAGATGCCGGTGTATCACGTAAAATTCTCCGTCCTTATGGTCAACACGGCGATTGTATAACAGGTTATAAAGGAACTTCCTCTTTCTCCTGATTATGTGACCGATCTTGATTTTTGCCCTGATTAAAAGCGAAAGTACCGCCGAGAAAGGACTGCTCTCAAAATCAATGAAATAGTCGTAGCTTTGGCCGCCAAGTTCGCGCTTAACGAAGGAGGCATATGCCAATGCCTGGAAATCCCTCGGAAGCCTTGTTTTTGTCTTTTTCAACGGAATTATTTTGTCTATATAAGGGTTGTTTTTCAGGGCTTCTGCCGCAGCTTCACCCGCAAGGTAATGAATCACGGCGCCGGGAAAAAGTTCCCTTGCCTTCCTGACCGCAGGCGTGGTGAGAAGCGTATCGCCTATGGCACCGAGCCTGAAAAAAAGAATTTTCATTTGCCGCACCCGTAAAATAGGATTCTGTCGCCGCAAAAGCCGGCCCCTGGACTTGGGGTGTAAATCCTGAAACTCACCTTACCCGCCTGCGCCCGCTTTCCCTGGAAGAGTTCATCACGCTCATTTTATAAGCTCCAAGAAGCTCGTTAATATGCCTGTATTTCTCGTTTTCAAGGAATATGGCAGAGCACGCCTCGCACATGTCCGCCTGCATTGGCCCGAACTTCCTGGAAAGCATTTTTTTCCCGCAATACGGGCAAATAAGGAAAGGCGGCTTGTCGCGTTTCTCAAAATAAGGCGGGGTCACATGGTTACGCTCGGCAGCACCTATCTCAAGCTTTTTGGGATCCTGCGCCTGCATTTTCATCAGCGCCTCGCGCTTAAAAGCTGTCCCGTCGCATTCAGCGCAGTGGTAAATGACATGGCCCGCCATTTTCCCGTGATATAGCGGGATTTTGCACACCGGGCAGTTCGGCAGTTTCTCGCCTGCGTCCGCAAGCCCCTTCTGTTTTAAAAGTATCTTGGCGCAGTTGGGACAAACGGACTTTTCCGCAGGCATTTCCTCCCCGCAGCGCGGGCACTGTATTGATCCTTCATCCATCATCACACCGTCTATTTTTTAGTGACTTTTTGTTCCCTTAAAACCACCTTCGCGATTAGAAATACAACGAACGCTAGAATTACAAAGTTGATTATGGAGCTTAAAAGCGCTCCCCACGCTATGACTATGGGCCCTATGGCAAGCTTGGCTGACTGCCATTCCCCGCCCGCGATAAAAGGCGTAACTATCGGCATTATGAGGTTGTTGACTATGCTTTTTACGAGGTCAGTCGCCGCAGCGCCCATTACAAAAGCAATGGCAAGCCCGATTACCTTGTACTCCTTCAGGAAATCCAGGAATTCCCTCAGGACCGACCGGCCAGCGCTCAAACCCGCCATCGCAAGGTTCTTCCTGCCTTCGGATTCCTCAGCCACTTCCTTAACAGCCTCTTTTACCGCTTCCTTTACAGTTTCCTCGGTCTTTTTCTGGTCCATCAACAATCTCCTTTTTGATTGTTTTCAACAATCATAACAGCCGCGAATGTTTAAATCAACTACTTAAAATAACAGGCAATAAAATTTGCGTTTTCCGGAAAAAATACGATATAATGTACGTGTGATACGGTGTTACGGCCACAAAACATAAACGGAGAATAAAATGGCCCTTATAAACTGCGTGCGCTGCGGCAACCTTTTCGTGCCTGAAAAGGACACAAATGTCTGCCCTGCGTGCATAGCGAACGAGACAGAACTGCTTAAAAAAGTTACGGATTACCTGCGCGATTACCCGCTCGCCAACGCCATGGAAGTCAGCGACAAGACCGGCGTGCCCGCGGTCCAGATATTCAGGTTCGTGAAGCAGGGCAGCCTCATACTGACCGAGCCCACCGAGGCCTTCAAGTGCCGCATGTGCGGCAAGGAAGTAAAGAAAGGCACCCTGTGCCAGGACTGCATCGACAAGGTCAAGGACCTGAAAGAATCCGCCCAGAAAAAGGAAAAAGAAAGGAAGAGGAAGGCTTTTGAGGCAGAATTCAAGCGCAACAAAAGGATGAAGAAACGCTGATTATTTCTTAAGTTTCAGGAACTGCGCCATTTTCATGTCTGTCTTTTTTATGTGGAGAATGAACCAGTCGGCAAGCCTCTCCTTTATCTCAGCCGCGAACTCATGGCCTGTCTCGCCTGCCTCTGCCCTGCTTTTCAGCGCCTTGAGCTCCTCAAGAAAATGGCCGTGCAGCCTGTAATGCCCCTTCTTGTCCGTGTACATGGACTGCGCCATCATCCTGCCTTCGGTGGAAAAGTGAGCTTCCGCTATTGACTCAAGCTTTCTCATGCTCATTATCACTTTTTTAGACTCCAGGCACCTGTCAGCGCAGTTCACTATGCCCGCGCATGCGTGTATGAATTCCCTGTGCTCCCTGTCTATTTCCGGTATACCTGTGGCAATCTCATGCGTCCACTCAATCTTTTCCACTTGTAGACTCCTGTTATTTTTCAAGCCAAAGCTTGTTTTTTGTCACCAGCGTGGCAAGATCCAGTATGGTGCCGACAAGAAAAATCCCCGCGGTAAAAAGCCACAACAGTCCTGAAAGTATCTTTCCCTTAAAAAGCCTGTGCAGTCCTGCTATGCCCACAAAACCCACACAACAAAGGATTATTGTCACAAGCCTGTCATTTTTCGCCATTTTTACCTCCTGCCTTTCAGCAGCATAAATACGACACCCAGTCCCGCTCCGAGAGCAGTCCCGAATGCGCCGTACTTTAATGCCAGCTCGTTCCTGTAGCCCGAAAACGGCCCGTTTATGGCGCTTCCTATGGCGCCGGAGAGCCCTGAATCAAAAAGTTTCGGGAAAAATTCCGCCACTACCACCCCTGCCAAAAGCCCGATGACTGCCAGCGCAATTACAGGCATTAGCTTGTTCATGTCACCGCCTCCTTGTAAGTATTTTCATTATTATATCACATCAGCCGCTGTGCCGGAAAATGAAAAATCACAGGATTTTTGTCCGCGTGGCAATGCCCCTGCCCTGAACCGCCATAAGACCTTCGGCTTTTTTCATGCTCACACCCGCAGTGCATCCGGTCTCGGTAACAGCCGCGGCTCCCGCTGCCTGCGCAAAAAGGAGCATGTCAACAAGCCTTTCAGGACTTAACAGGCTTATGACGCCGGCCTTTCCCCGCAAACGCGATATTTCCCTGATAAAACCCGCGGTAAAGGCGTCGCCCGCGCCTGTTGAGTCAATGTGCCTGACCCTGTAAGCCGGCATACGGTATTTCCTGCCTTTAAACCCAAAAACAAGCGGCTTGCCCCCGGCTGTAATCACAGGCAGTTTAAAGCCTTTTTTCATAAGTATCGCGAGCGCGTCCGTTATCGCGTCTTTTTTGGTCAGCATCTTCGCCTCATAATCGTTTATATGGAAAAAATCCGCGAGTTTGGCAGCTGAAAAAAGCCGTCCTGAAGGTTTGCCGCCCGCGATAATGTAATCCATTACATTGACGGCTCCCAGACCTTTGGCCAGCGACAGCACTTCCCTTATTCTTGCGTCAACGCGCGGCAGCGCCGAGGTTTCACCGCAATAAAAGATACCCGGCTTCACTTTTCTGATTGCGGCCTTTACGTCCTGCGCCGTGTAATCGTTGTTGGCGCCCTTAAAACCGACAAAGGCCCTCTTGCCGCCGCCAAAACCCAATATCAGGCATTTTGCGCTTTCAGAACTCCTGACTTTCTTGACATGAGGCTTAACTCCGTGCTTTTCCAGGTACCTTTCAAACATTTCCGCATAAATATCGTCTCCGGCCACGCCGCACAAATGCACAAGCCCGCGCGGATGGCCGAGTTTTGACAGGCTTACAGCCACATTCAGCGCGTTACCGCCTTCCC
>CAYNMZ010000153.1:0-5338 GCA_964398505.1 uncultured Spirochaetia bacterium | reverse complement strand
AAAAACACCTGTCAGAAATAATTGGACTTCTGAAAAAGGTAAAGGGAGTTAAGTCCGTGGAAAGGTCTGATTGAAAAAAAGGCGCGGTTTCCCGCGCCTTTTTTTATACTGCCTGTTTTGGGGAGGTTTTCAGCGCCTTTTTTATTTTGCCTGACCTTATACAGCGGGTGCAAACCCACTCGCGTGAGACCTTGCCCTTTATGACTATTTTCATTAGATGAAGGTTAGGGCGTATCTTTTTCCTGGTCCTGTTCCTGGCGTGCGAAACGCTATTGCCGCTGGAAACTTGTTTTTCGCATATTATACATTTTCTTGCCATTTGATTCCTCCTGTTTTTATACCTGCTGAAAACGTGAAAAATATATCATAACAATTGGAAAAAGGCAAGTTTAACTTTGACAAATTAACGTAATATGATAATATACTATATAGCTTACTGAAAAAAGCAGGAGGATATTATGAAAACCGAAATAAAATTAATTATGGCAGTAATCGCGGCTATTTTAGCCGGTTGCGCTTCCACTGGCAATCACTACGAATACGGAATGCAGTATTATGAGGCGGGAAAACTTGATGAGGCCATAGAGGAGTTCCAGGCTTCAATTGCCATTTATCCGTCAGACCCTGTCGTGCATAAGGCGCTTGGAGATGTTTTCGCGGACAAGGGACTTCTTTTTGAGGCTGTGACGGAGTGGGAAGTGGCATTAAGACTCAGGCCCAATTACGAGGAAATAAAAGGAAAGCTTGAGGCTTCTTATTTGACTTTAGGCAGGGAAGAGAGTGACAAGGGCAAGCTTGATGACGCTATGGAACTGTGGAGAAGGGCGATAAATTTGAATCCTAACAGCCTTGAGGCGCACAAGAAAATGGGCCTTGCATATCTCCAGAAAAAGGACAACGCTTCTGCCATACCATACCTTGAGTTTGTAGTGGACAAGAATCCTTCTGATGATGTGGTGCTAAAAAGGCTGGGAATGGCTTATTTTACAGTAGGAAACCTGGACAGCGCCGCAAGGACTTTTGAGGCGCTTATAAGGATTAAGCCGACAGACGCAGCGGCCCAGAACAACCTTGGGAGCATATTGATAAAGCAGAAAAAGTTTGAAGTGGCTGTTGATGTCCTTACCCGCGCTTTAAAGCTCGCGCCTGACGAAGTGGCTATACTCAATAACCTGGGATCCGCCTATTACGGAAAAAATGATTTTAAAAACGCCAGGGCTCAGTGGTCCAGGGCGCTTGAAATAAGTCCTACTGACAAAGTGGCGAGAGAAAATATAAAAACACTAAATAACATGGGTGAATAGGCGGCATTAAATAAAGAAATAAAAGGAAGCGGCATGGATAAAATAAATAAAATACAGGAAATAACCTTAAAAGTGCTTGTCATAGCCTCCGCGATAATTTGCTTTCCTGTCCTTTTAAAGGTTCCTGAGGCGTGGTGGCTGCCTGTGCTGTCCGTTTACCTTTTTTCAGTGGTCGCAGGACGCGTATTGCTGGGCAGGGGCGTTGCTGCGGTCATACTTGGCGCAGCCATACTGGCTTGCATTATGGTCATCTTTAAGGCTCTGGTACAAAAAATGGACATAACTCCTTTCGCGCTTGAGATAGCGCTGTTTGTTTTCGCGTACCTTCTCATGAGCAAGGCGGATGACACGAACAATTACGCGATTTATTCCATGAAGGATCAGCTGAAGTCTCTTGAAGCCGAGTATGAGACTCTTATAAAGGAAGAAATACTCCTTAAGGCAGGTGTTGAGGCCAACAGACAGAAACTTGAAAAGTATATGATATTGAAAGAGATAAAGGACGGCCTGGCAAACCACAACATGTTCTCGAGCAGAATGAGGCACATATTGCGGAACGTAATATCTATTTTTCACCAGGAAAAGTCAATTTCGCTGTTTTTGATTAAAGACGGGAAGTTCCTAAAGGCTGAAGCGACGAAGCACGATGATATGCTTGTGGGCGAACCGGACCAGGAAAGCCTGTATCTTAAGAGTTTTGATGAATGGATAATAAATAATAAAAAAGGCATAATAGTGTCGGACATGCACAAGGAAGTAAGGTTCAGGGCAGAGGCGGGTGATACAATAAGGTCGCTTATAGCGGTCCCGGTATTCGCGGGAACTGAAGTGGCGGGCGTGCTCAGGATATATTCGCCGAAGGAAAACTGTTTTAACCACGAGGATCTGCGTTTTCTTGACCTGATAGCCGAGATGATATCGTCTGTCTTTAAGGAGGAAGCTGCCAATGCCAAATAAGGGAGTGCTATATTACCTTTCCTTTGCGGTTTTTACTGCCTCAATACTGCTTACCGCAATTATGCCGGAGTCGAGGTATTTCCATTTATGGTACCAGGCCTCGGTGCTGGCGGTTATAATGCTGTCGATGTACATTTCCATAAAGGACGTTTTTATCGTTGTGCTGCTTGTGTCGTGCGCGGTCTGGGGCCTGGGTTTTTTTGATATAATTACAGGTTTCAGGCAGCTTACGCTTGAGACAATCGTTATTATTTCAGCGGCAGCGGCGCTTGGCATCTATGAAAAAGAAAGCAAGCGGGAAATCGCGCAGCAGGACGCGGTGGTATTATATAAAAAAGGCGAGCTTGAGGCTGTTTCCGCGAAAATAGCGGTCTTAAACAGGGAAAACCAGTCGCTTACAGACGAGATAAAACGCCTGCGCAAGCTGTTCTCGTCCTGATCTAAAATGCCTAAAGGCATATTATACCTTGTAGCAACCCCGATAGGAAACCTGGGCGACATAACATACAGGGCCGTTGAAACCCTTAAAGCTTCTTCATGCGTAATAGCCGAGGATACCAGGGTTACAAGGGTGCTTTTGGACAGGTACTCGGTCAAAACACGCCTTTTATCCTTTCATAAATTCAATGAGCTTGATAGGGTAAGCTCGGTTATAAAAATGCTGGAAGAAGGCGAGATTGTCTCTCTTGTCTCGGACGCGGGAACGCCGCTGGTATCTGACCCGGGGGCCGCGCTTGTAAGGGAGTGTGTTGAAAAAGGCTTTGATGTACAGTGCCTGCCCGGGCCTTCTTCGGCGCTTGCGGCCCTGGTACTGTCGGGTTTTGATATTTCACACTTTTATTTCTTCGGTTTTCTTTCAAAAAAAGAGAACGAAAGAAGGCAACAGCTGTTGGTACTGCCGTCTTTTGGTTGCCCTGTGGTTATATTTGAGTCGCCAAACAGGGTAAAAGAAACCCTGGCGGAAATTTCGGAAGAGCTCGTGGACCCTCCGGTATGCGTGGCAAAGGAATTGACGAAAATCCATGAAAAGGTGATAAGGGGCAGTGCCTCACAGGTCATGAGGTTGATTACGGACGAAATGCTAAGGGGAGAGTATGTAATAGTTGTTGACGCGTCGAGTATTACGGCTGCACAAAAAAAGGAAAAGCCGGGCGCGGAAGAACTGGTGGCAAAATATATAAATCAGGGCATGGACAGGAAAGAAGCTGAAAAAACAGCGGCAAGGGAGCTGGGAATGAAAAAAAGCGACCTTTACAGGCTGTTGCATGCCGTAAAAAAATAAAAAACACCTGGCGCTTACACGCGGCAAGGGGGAGGAAAAATGGCAAATGAAATGATGAAACTCAAGGTAGCTGCTTCCAGCAATCCAAAATCAGTAGCAGGATCCATAGCCAATAATATAAGGGAAAAAAAGGGCGTGGAAATAACTGTAATGGGGCCGTCGGCAGTAAACCAGGCCATGAAAGCCGTAACAATAGCACGCGAATACCTATCAGCTGACGGCCTTGACCTGCTTGTAAGGCCCGAGTTCACCCACCTGGAGCTTGACGGAGAGCAAAAAAGCGCAATCAGGCTGATTGTCATGGAAAAAGGGGATTTTTGAGGGATAAATGCGCTTTATTTTTGTGTTTGTATGTAATATAATGCTGTAATGAAAAATATACTTGTTGTGGGCGGACGAAACACCTGCGGAAGTATAGTGGCGGCCGGCTTAATGGCCAAGTGTCTCGCTGAAAAAGGGCGTTCGGACACGGCAGTTGCCTCTGCCGGCATAATGGCTTTTCCGGGCATACCTGCCGAGGAAGAAGCGGTAAAAACCCTGGAAAAGAACGGGATAAGCGGGAGTTTTTGTTCTTCAGCGCTGACAAAAAAGCAGGTTGAGGAAGCGGACCTGATAATAACGATGACGAGAAAGATTAAGGAAGCGATACTCGCGAAGTTCCCGGGCAAGGAAGGGCTGGTTCTTTGGGTATATGAGGGGGAAGAAGCCCCTGAAGAAGACCGGGGTTGTGAAAAGCTTGAGGAGAGGATTCCGGGAATATGCGAGAAATTGTGCGAAAAACTCTGAGGGTTCACGGAGGGAAATTGGGCAAGATCGCTGTTTTTATGCTGTTTCTGCTGCCGGCGGGACTGTTTGCCGATACTATTACGCTGAAGGACGGACAGCAGTTTGAAGCTGAAGTACTGGATTTTGACCTATATTACCTTAATGTAAGGTTTGTCACAGGCAAGGAAGCGGCGCTGCCCTGGCAGGAGATAAAGGCAGTCAGCCATACCACGACCGACAAGGACTGGCGCGAGGACATGTATATCACGCCGGACGATGCTGAAGTAAAAACGCTTGTAGTGCCGGTTTCAAGGGACAGGGTTTTTGAGCAGGCTCTGTTTCCTGGTTTTTTCCTGCGCGGGTCCGGCCACTTGCGCGCAAAGGACGTAAATATGGCCATGTCACTGCTTTCGGCCGAGATAGTGTCGCTGATAATGATGGGCGTCAGCGGTGTGGAGCTGATAAGGCCGCAGGACGGAAGCGGAGCTTCTGTGGTGTCCCAGGCGGTTTTCTTTACGGGCCTGGGCATATTCACAGCGTCGTGGCTGTATGACCTGATCTTCGCGCCGCTTGCCGCGGACAGGTATAACGCTTCCAATGAGTTCCTTTTAAACGATACGGAAAAAGAGAAAAAAGAATAAAACGCGCTGGGCGCTATGGAGGAAAGCATGGATTTTACCGGTTATATTGAAAAGGTTGACGGCGAGGTAGCTGAGCTTGTAAAGCTGGAACTGCAAAGAAACAGGGAAACCCTGCTTATGATAGCTTCGGAAAACTACGCGGACGAGGCCATACTGCAGGCGCAGGGCTCGGTTTTTACGAACAAATACGCGGAAGGGTATCCGGGAAAGCGGTTTTACCAGGGCGTGGAATTCTGTGACAGGCTTGAACAGCTTGCCATAGACAGGGCCAAACAGCTTTTCGGGGCCGAACATGCCAATGTCCAGCCGAACTCGGGCTCACAGGCCAACCAGGCAGTATATCTGGCCGTGCTGCAGCCGGGAGATACAATCCTGGGAATGAACCTGGC
>CAYNMZ010000152.1:0-5401 GCA_964398505.1 uncultured Spirochaetia bacterium | reverse complement strand
CGGAAACCCCGACTGAGACGTTCACGGAAACCCCGACTGAGACGTTCACGGAAACGCCGACTGAGACATACACGGAATCGCCGACTGAAACATACACGGAAACCCCGACTGAGACGTTCACGGAAACCCCGACTGAGACGTTCACGGAAACTCCTGATGCAACTGTTGAAATGCCGGATGAAAAGGAAGAATATACGACCGAATCCACGCCTACTCCGGCAGTCAGCGGAGGCCCGGCAGAGTGCCTGCTTTGTTACAAGATAACAATGAGGGGAATAACCAAAAAGACCTGCGATATTCCTGATACTGCAGGAAGTAGGGCGAAGGGCAAGCTCGGGCCGCTGCAGGTGAAAAAGCCGGTTTCAGCCACAGGCCTTGTATATGAATACAGCCTCGGGAACCTCAAAATCAGCGTTTATGACAGCGCCGGCTGCCATAAAGGCTTTATCGCCGGAATTGCGGCGTCCAATGAGGGCAGTTTAAGGCATGAGTTTGTCACATGGTTTGTTGAAACGGCGCTTAAGGAGAAAGGCTCAAAAGCCATGCCGGTTGAATATCTGCTTGAAAAGCTCTTTGAATGCAAGCGCATAAGCGGACTGGAAATATCCAAGCAGGTGCCGGTATATGAGGAAATGTCAGGTAATAACACATACAATTTCCCGAACCCGTGCTACGGGACAACTGCCATACGGTTCCCGCTGCCTGAGCAGAGGGCAGCGGACATCGTCATTTACGATGTCACCGGGAAGCCCGTATGGCACAAGCATATGGCCGCGCATGAAACAGCGGCAGGTTTAAATTATGTTCAATGGAGGTGCGTGAACAGCCTTGGCAGGCCGGTATCAAACGGGACATACATCATGAAAGTCGCGTCAGGCGGCATTGTGGTGAGCAAGAAAATAACCGTTTTGGGCAGATGAAAACAGTGAGGGGAGGCGGAAGACATGATGGTTAACACGGCTGAAAGAAGGAAAGCTCCGAGGATAAACGCGGATTTTCCGGTAAAGTACAGGATACTGAAAGCCCAGAACATTGACTCCGCGGACTGGAATACTTACAGGGAAATTAAGGCTGACAATATTTCGGAGTTCGGCATAGCCCTGCTCGCAAAGGAACCGCTGGCGGAAGGCGACATAATACAGGCAAATTTTTACATAGAAGGCAGGGAAATAGACGCTTTTTGCACAGTTGTCTGGAGCGATTACGTGAAGGAAAAAGAGGGGTTTGAGACAGGGCTTGAGTTTGACTTCATCGGCCAATACGACGCAATTTACCTGGTCCAGTACATTAAAAAGCGCCTTGAGGAATAAACACGCGGCGCAAGCTTAAAAAACATTGCATGAAAACCGGCTATAAAAACCTGTAATAAAAACCTGTAATAATTCTTGACTAATGCCCTAAAACTTATTAAAATTAAGCATATTTTTCATTTACGCCGTATCTGTAAGCGCGGATATGAGCTGAAAAAGAGGGATTTTAGCATGCGAAAAAGGGTTATTGCCATAATTGCGGTTGCGTTTATTCTTATAGTACTTCTGGTTTCTTCGGTTGTAAAAAAAGGCGGTTCAGTTGAAAAGGAAAGCTTGCTTGAAGCGGCGAATAAAAAAGTGGGGCTGATAAACGTTTACGGCGACATAGTTTACTCCGAATATTTTCTTGAGCAGATAAACACTTTCTCCAACATGAAAAATGTGAAGGCCGTGGTTTTCAGGCTTAACAGCCCCGGAGGCGGAGTGGCTGCTTCCCAGGAAATATACAGGGAGATAAAGAGGCTGAAGTCAAAGGGCAAGGCCGTTGTTGTTTCCATGGGCGATACTGCGGCGTCAGGCGCTTATTACATAGCCGCGGCCGCTGACAGGATATACGCAAATCCAGGGACCATTACAGGAAGCATCGGCGTTATTGTGAACTTCATGAACGGCGAAAAACTGCTGGACAAGGTGGGCCTTGATTTTGTCACGATAAAAAGCGGAAGGTATAAGGATACAGGTTCGTTTTCCCGCAAGGCGACAGAGGATGAAAAGGCGCTTGTAAAGGGGCTTATAGACGATGTCCTGATACAATTTGTGGACGATGTAGTGGACTGCAGGGTTGACAAGCTTGCCGAGGCTTTTGGAATAAAGGAAAAGGACGAGACCAGGAAAAAAAGGCTTGTAAAGGACTATATGATAAAAAATATTGCTGACGGAAGGATATTTACGGGCAAGGAGGCCCTGAAGCTGGGGCTTGTGGACGAGCTTGGCAATATAGACGACGCCATTACAGGCGCCGCGGCCATGGTCGGCATATCAGGCAGACCGCTGGTGATTTCGGTAAAGAAGAAAAAGGGCCTCTCGGCCTGGCTTGACTCAAAGCTTGGCGGCCTGAATTTCAGGCAAGAAACCGGCTTCAGCGTGAAATATATCCTGAAATGAAGTCCGGGAAAATTAAATTATAAACTCCGAGGAGGACATAAATGGCTGATAACAATGAAAACAATGGGCCTAAGGATATAACTCCAAGCCCGATGGATGAGGCTGAAAAGAAGGCCAAGGCGGATTCCGCGCAGGACGCGGCGCAGGCGGCTGACGAAGCGCCGGAACAACCGGCAGAACCCGCTGAACCGGAACCGCAGAACCTTAAGGAATTCATAAAATATACTTTTCTGGACTCCATGGCCTGGAACAGGATACTGCAGTTGATCCTTCTTGCGGCCGGAGTTTACGGCATGGCAATATCCATAATGGGCCAGGAATTCATGGCTTTGCCGGCTCTGCTTGGGGCTGTCGCTCTGGCGCTTGTTTTCGTTCTTGACATCTTCATCATCCGTAAATTCAGGAAATCTTTCCAGCCGATAGAAGTCACGGCCAGGCTGGCTGTGGCCATAATATTCGGCCTCATGGCGGTGCTTTTTGCCGTTGAAATTTTCAAGCCGTTCGGCCTTGGCATAAACAAGAATGTCATCATAGCGGGACTTATCGCCGTGGCAGCGGTATTCGCGATAAATTTCCTGCTCTATGTGGCCAATAACAAAGAGAAGATACTTGCCGACATCTATCTTTTTATAGCCGTAGCCGCAGGGCTGGCCGCGATTCTCATATTTCACTGGTATTACGTTGTCATCTCGTTCGCGTTCGCCGTTCTTTCAATAATGTCCGTTATCGCTTCAATATCAAACGATCCGTTGAAGTCCGGGGACAGGCTGGCGCCGAGGATGGCGGCTATTGTAATATCCGCAATTATGTTCCTCGCTATTTTCACCTATGCGGCCGGCATATTCGTAAAAAAACCAATGGCTGTAATTACCTACGGTAAAATTACGGATGCCAAGAGCGCTCGGCCGGTCAACCTGAGCTGGTCCGGAGACAGCTGGTCGTTCGCTTATAATATGATTGACAGTAAAAAGAAGGAATCAAAAGTCGGCATAATAAACGCGCTCTCACTGGGCATAACAGAATTGCCTGCAAAGGGAAAAGACGAAGTTAAACTGCCGGCATTTATAGACGGGCCAGTCTGGAATTACAACGGCAGTAAGCTTATAATGACGGCCGGTGACAGCGAGAAGGGAGCCCGCGGCATATGGGCAGTGGCGCTCAACCTGTCTCTCGTGGAAAGTGAGAAGAAAAAAGCTCTGGAAGAGGCGGCTGCGGCTGAAAAGGCGAAAAAGGAACAGGCTGAAAAGGAAACACTGCTTGGCGAGATAAAACAGGGGCTGAAGGATAACGTAATTGACCTTGCGGCGCAGCCAAAAAAGCCGGAATTGAAGCTGAGGACAAAGAAAGACGATGAAATGAACAGGCCCGTGGGAATGGACAAGGTTTTGCTGGCCAGCATTGACCTGGCCATAGACAAGGCCTGCATGCCTCTGACCCACAGGACCGCATGGGCGCCTGACGGAAAAAAGTTCTGCTTTTCAGCGTCTGACACTGAGGGCGGCAGGCGCGACATATGGAAGGCAGACGTAAATACGCAGGAAATAGAGAAACTCACAAAGGGAAATGACAATATAATGCCGCTTTGGGCTCCTTCCGGCGACAAGATTCTCTGGTGCACCAAGACTGAAAGTTATTCTTACCTTAAAATATCGGATTTTGACGGTTCAAACGCGAGGGAACTCAGCGTTAACAGGCAGGCTGACAGGGCCATGTTCCCGCTGTGGAACAGCGACGAGTCAAAGGTCATATATGTAAAGGACAACCGCTTCATAATCATGAACGCCAATGCGACGAACCAGAAGGGATTAAGCAGGGAGACACTGGTACCGTCAAGTTACTGGCTGACAGACTCAAAGAAAAAGGTAAAATTGGAGTTCACCGAATCCGGGACAATCTGGAAGGTTTGGACAATGGACACTGACGGAAAAAACCAGAAAATCATACTTGAGGAAAAATGCGAGGAAATATCCCAGCCAAAGTGGTCCTATGACGGAAGGTACATCGCGCTTGCGGCCACATACGCCGATAAGTCTTCAACTGTCTGGCGCATGAACAGGGACGGCTCAATGAAAAACAGCCTGTTTACAACATCGGACCCGGTTTCCGGGATAGAATGGGCATATTCTTCCGAACGGCTTGCTTTCCTCGTTGAAAGGGAGGAAATAAAAAGCTTAAAGCCGCGCATGGACGAGCTTTGGGCTGTTGAAAGCGACGGTGCTGACCCCAGGGCGCTGTATGAGACGCAGGGACGCATACATAATTTCTCGTGGAATAATTTAGGGAACATGATAGCTTTTGACGAGACTATAAACAGGTGGTATTTCAATGCTCCTGTCACTACGGTAAAAATTGCCGTGGCAAAGGGTGATGAGGAAGTTTACAGCCTACAGCCTTATGAATTTAACGGCCAGTACCCGACATGGTCAGCTGACGGACAGGTGCTTGCTTATGTAAGCTGGGCAGAATACTGGACGCCGGGCTTCCTTGTTTACGGTAACGGTTACAGGGTTTGGATCGCCCAGTTAAAATAATAAACAATTTATTCTAAATATTGCCAGTTTTCATCTTATATTATTGAGCGCAAACCGCATTGTGAAATAATGTGTGAATAATGCCGCAAAACAGTATTCCGCAGCATAAAAACAATTGACAAAAGTCTCTATATTTGCCAAAATAATACAAAACGGGACTTTAATTTCACTAAACGGAAAGGCAGTTATGCCTAAAAAGTTGCTGGTTTTGTCATTTATAATAATAATTTTATGCTTTACATCGTCTTATGCTGACGGAACACTTGTCGGCACAACTGCCAATAACTTCATAAAGATACTCGCGCCAGCAAAGCCTGCGGCTATCGGAGAGGCGTATATAGCGTTGTCTGACGATGTAAATTCTGTGTTTTACAACCCCGCAGGGATGGCGCGCGCCATGGCTATGGAAGCCGCGTTTACGCATTTATCATGGTTCCAGGATTTAAATTATGAAAG
>CAYNMZ010000151.1:0-5480 GCA_964398505.1 uncultured Spirochaetia bacterium | reverse complement strand
TCTGGCTGATGACTACAAGACGATAAAATACTCGGTAAAGGCCGCATCTTCCGGGATTGAAGTGAAAGCAAAATGGCCGCAGACGCGTATCAAGCAGGCACAGGACGGGATGATTTATTCGCTTCCTGTGAGTATAAGCTTAAAAGAAGACTGAGCGAACCACAATATTTTATATTTTGACAATTGATATTTGAAGCCGGTATTCGGAGCTAAAAACATTAAATATTTTTTATTTCACCACGAAAATTTTTCCCCTTATTATTTTCGCGCTGTTGGCGTTTTTTACGGTGAAGAAATACACGCCGCTGGACACCACTGCTCCGTAGCGGTTCTTGCCGTCCCAGTAAGCGCGTATGAGGTTTGACTCTATTGTTTTCACATGTTCGCCCGAAAGAGTGTAAATGCTGATGCTTGAGCCGGGCACTATGTTGTCAAATTTGACAGTGCCGTCAATGCCGGGATTGAACGGGTTCGGGAAAACGCCTATCCTGCCGCGCGGGAAAAATACCGCGTCCGAGTAGACCGGCGGATGCCTGTCGCCGTTGGGACTGCCGGGGAAGTAGTAGTGGTCGGTATAGTCGGCTGCGGCGGTGTTTACCACAGGGTCCTTTTCAGCTGACGCGCCGATTATCTCAACCTCAAAAGTTATCGTCTCTGTCTGGCCCGGATGCAGGATGAAAGGCACAGGATTGCCATCCTTGTCTTCCTTGTATGAAATGTCCCACATTACATAGTTGCCGCTTATCTGTGCCGGCGCGTCCGTGAACGTAGTGTTAAGGTATCTAACCTGAAGCGGCAGCGTATCCCATACCTTTATGCCTGACACGGGCGCTGTTGAATAATTGCTTATGATTATTGTAAAAGTTATATTGTCCCCGACCCTTGGGTTTATCGGCCCGCGCGCCTCAAGCGAAATGTCAATAAGCACAGGCGAGGGAAGAGGTGTCAACGTAATGGTCCATGTCGGCGTTATGGTAAATGTCGGAGTATATGTGGGTGTTGAAGTAGGCGTTTGAGTGCGAGTATAAGTGTTTGTGGCTGTGCGCGTTGCAGTGAAAGTCGGCGTGTCAGTCGGTGTATGCGTTGCTGTATATGTCGGCGTAAATGTCCTTGTGGCTGAAGCTGTGGGCGTGTCAGTATATGTGCGGGTTTCTGTGGGCGAATTTGTAACTGTGTTTACGCTTGTTTCCGTCACTGTCTGCGTGGCTGTCCTTGTTGAGGTGGGCGTGGCGGTGTTTGTTCCTGTAGGCGAGGCTGTGAAAGTGGGCGTGGCAGTGAGTGTTGATGTGTATGAAGGCGTATTTGTGGGTGTGGCAGTATATGTGGGTGTGTCAGTGGGCGTATTTGAGGATATGGTGTTTGTCACTGTGAGCGTGTGGGAGAGCGTCCATGACGCGGTGGCTGTGCGGGTAAAAGTCGGGGACGCTGTGTTTGTGTAGGTGTTCGTGGCTGTTAATGTTGGAGTTGCTGTAGACGTCATTGTAAAAGTCGGGGTCACTGTCGGAGTGTTTGAGGATATGGTGTAGGTTACCGTAAGCGTGTGCGAGAGTGTCCATGAGGCCGTTGCCGTCCTTGTTGGCGTGCTTGTCATGGTAGGCGACGGGCTTTGGGAGAAAGTGGGCGTAGGCGTAACTGTGAAAGTGGGTGTCCTTGTGGATGTGAATGTGGGCGAATTGGGCGATGTCGCGGTAAAAGTCGGCGAAGCTGTGCGCGTAAATGTGGGTGTCGCGGTGCGTGTATGAGTGGGTGAGGATGTAGGCGTTGGGGTAAGCGTATAGGTCGGGGTCGCTGTGCTTGTTGACGTAGGCGACGGCGAAGGCGTGTTTGTGGGCGAGGGAGTGGCTGTCCTTGTGCTTGTAGGGCTTGCTGTGCTCGTAAATGTTGGCGTGCCTGTAAGCGTGAATGTGGACGTGATTACTGTTGTGGGTGTCCTTGAGGGCGTATATGTCGGGGATACTCCGCTGCATGTGACATTGACAGTGGCATCGTCCGCTACAGGCGCCTCGTTAGTACCCTGTATCCAGGCTATGTTCCTTGCAGTGCAGGGGCAGCTCGCCGCAGTGACCCAGTACTTCACCTGTCCGCACTGGTTTATCTGCATATTTCCTACGTTCCACTGCAATGTCCGTGTACCGGAATTCCACGTGCCTGCGGGAGTTGATGATATAAACCCTCCGAAATTAAGGCAGGCAGGAAGGGAATCTGTAATTACTACACCGTTTACCTCGCGGCCGGGCATAGGCCCGTTTCCGAAAACCCTGCGCCAGACAGAGCCGTCCCATTCCTCCACCAGTATGTTAGTTATCCTCGTAGTCGTAGTTTCGTAAGCGTGCTTGTTCACACGGTCAACTACCACGGAAGTGCCGTCGCCTTTTGTCCAGTCAGGGCTTATGGGGAACATCATTTTGTCAGGCCCGGATACATTATACGCTGTGGTAAGCTGTGACCAGTCATCTGTCCAGTTCTGGGGGTTCATGTAAGTTGAGTCATAAAGCCTGACTTCAAAGTAAAAAGGCGCCTGTACTGTGCCTAAGTGTATCCTGCTCATCATGCCGTAATAATTGTAAAGGTGATGGGTGGGCGCGGACGGCATGGAGTTGAACCTTAGCATGAGGCGTTGGTTCCATGATTTTCCTGTTCCGTCAGTGCAGGCCACGGGCATGCAAGCGACAAAGTCTTCGGTTGTCATGGTTATATTGGCGTCAAATGGAGAACTTGAGTTCTTTGCTATGCCCCATTGAGCGCCGTGCAAGTCAGAGTTTACAAAATATGAAATTCTGTAATTCGCCCAGTCTATTACAGGCTCTGCTGCCTCGTGATGCGCTGCAAAATCAAGCTTGTATTCCGATGAATTCGTCTGCAGGGGATTCACGCCTCCTGCCCAGTTCACGCCCGAGCGGCCGCCGTTTATCCAGCCTGCCTGGGCCGAGTTGCAATAGTCTATCGTATATGTAATTGTCTGGCCCGTGCTTACAGTTGAGGCGCTGGCTGTTTTGGTTATGGTAAGCGCTGCTGCAACTATGTCAATGCAGTTTCTTTTCATTATGGTTGATATTTCATTTGGGAATTCGGATGACCGCCAGCCTGAACCGTTTGACGCCCGTATATCGGCAAAATTGCAGTACCTTCCCTGTGCTGCAGTATCTTTTACCCGTACAACGAGTGTTATGCCGCCCATAGTAGGAGGCAGATTGTTGTTCTGCAGGCCCGCTACATTAAAAGGACCCCACTCGTAAACTCCTGTTGTTGCGTTTGACGAGCTCGGCGCTGGTGTTGATGATACAAATGAAAATGCGGTGGCAAGAGTGTCCCTGACATAAACATTGTTGGCTGTAAGCGAGCCGTAATTGCGGTAATTTATCCAGAAAGTGACAGTGTCACCCGGGAATCCGTAAGTTTTGTTTATGGATTTGTAAACTTTCATGTTAGCCGTCGGCGCTATGGAGCAGGGCGAGGGCCAGTTGCCTGTGAGTGTAAGCAAGCCTATGAGCCTGAAAAAACCATGAAAATACTGTGGGACTGAAGTCAAGTAATTGTCGCCGGGTGTCTGAACATCCCATTCAATCATGAGTTCCCTGAAAAACTGGCCCATAAGGTCAAAGTCCTGGGATGCGACAATCGCGGCTGCTGAAGCGCCGAAACGATTCAAGTGAAATGACCAGAATTCTGAACCGTCAAGGTTATATTCGGTAAGAGCGGCCACGCCCTGGAATCGTATCGGAGCGGAACCGTAAGATTTTGGGGCAACTCCCTGAGCCTGCGGGTTTCTTAAAAAATTTGCCTGCTTTATCGCGGCATTGTACATCCATGTGTTGCCGCCAGCGACTATAGCGTGCGTTGTAGGGTTCCATGATTGCGTGGGATTGCCGTTCCATAAATAGTCCATGACGTTCCTGAAAGGCGCGCGGAAATCCTCGCCTCCGGGATTTGCCGTGGCAAAAGTCGCTGTTGCGCCGTTAACAGAGTACTGGCCGGCTGTTATAACGCGGTGCGAGCTTGCGGCAAGCTGGCCGAAAAGCCAGTTAGTGGACTCGGCAGCGCGCGCGAACTGGTTAACGTTCCAGGCAGGGTCGCCTACAGAAGATAAGGTTTGGCCAAAACATCTGAAATACCCGGCAGCGCCATAGTCAAACCAGGAATTGGCCTGCGGCCCGCCAAACTCGGGCCTGTCGCCGACTGGGTATGCTGTCTGCGCCCAGGTCGTAAGCTCGCCCCATGTATTGCCGCCCTTGAAATAACCGTCATAGCCGATATCGCCGGATGTCCAGCGGCCGTCACCGTCAAGCGTGCCTTCTGCTTTTTCTACGAGAAAGCGCATCATATCAAGCGCCATGTCGCGGTAACGTATTGGCTGGCCGTCCCAGCGAGTGTAGCCTGTATTGTCGCCCCACTGTTTCCACGCTATAAGCGCGGCAAGCGCTATGTCAACGTCGCCGTCAGTTGCCGCGTCAGCACCTGGACCGTTCCATCCAGGGGCGTGATAGCCGTAGCGGTAGCCGGCTGAGCATACTGCGCCGTTGGAATATCTCGGAACGAGATTGAACCAGCAGTTATCATTCAGGTAGAACCATAATCCATCAAATGTGGTTTTATCAGCCATGAGCGCCGCTGCAAGGAGCGCGTAACCGTGGCCCTCTGTGCATAACGGGCTTGATTCAAAGCGTATGCCCTGGACACCGCATATCGTACCGCCCGCATAAACCGCTCGGTTCATCATTATCTGGTACGCGTCGCGTATCCATTTTTCCATTTCAGCGTGTGACAAGCCGTCAGGTATGTGGGAAGCAAGGGATGCGCCTGCTGTATAATCAAGGAATTGGGGAAAGGGAAGTACCGGATTTCCGGAATTTATAAATACCGGCACAGCATGTACAGTAAACGTTAAACCCAGAATAATCGCAACTGTGATTGCTGCGTGTTTTGTCTTTGTCATAACCCGCCTTCTTAGAGAAAGTTACAAATTAAATTTTCAAATCTCAAATATCAAATCTTAAATTTAAGTGCGTAACCGGATTAAGCAACGCTATTTCATATGTCAGGCATATGTTTCATATGGCTGACTAAAATGTGAAAAAAACATTAAATCGTTTTAACTAATTATACATTTTACAGCCGAAAAAGTCAATTTATTCGTTTAATATATGATATATAAGACAAAAGATGGGGGCAAAAGTTGCGGTGTATATTAATGAAGGCATAAGGATATTAGTGTGTTATTCATAAGACCTTAAGTGTGCATAAAACACCCAATGAAATCGCTTTCGTTGACCGCTCTTAATAACATTAAATTGCGCGGAATTTGACTTTTAAGGAAAATATGTTATAACTGGTTCAATACGGAAAAGGGGTGTACAAATGTATAATACAAAAATAATATCGTCAATAATGCTTGCGGCGTTTTTTCTTTCTGGCTGTATCGGACATCAATCGCCTGCTGCCGTAAAGCTTGAAGATTCTGTTATCCCGCTTGCTGACTGCGA
>CAYNMZ010000150.1:0-5495 GCA_964398505.1 uncultured Spirochaetia bacterium | reverse complement strand
CTTTACCGTCAAAATCAATATCCTCCGAGAACCGCCCGCTTCCCCAGCCCAGGCGCACTGCAGTTCCGCCGATGAACCTTAAATCCCCTTTTTTCAGCGGAAAAACATATGACAGTATCAGGCACTGCAGGTATTCAGCCAGAATGCCGCGCTTAAAACCCTTCAGCTTCTCGGGATAGGAGCTCAGCAGCGTCTCCATTGATATCACAGCATGCCTCCCAGTATTTTTGCCGCTCTCTTTACCCGCATGACGCCTGTCCTGTCCGCGTAACTCATAAGCTTTAGCCTGTCAACCTTTTCACGCAATGCACCCGGGTCAAGCCGCATCGCTTCAATCGTGTCCCTGTCCGCCGCAGCCGGATTCAGGTAGAACATGTCCAAAAGCGCCTTTTCAGGCTCCGCGACAAGAAAGCCACCTGATTCAGGATAATATCCGAAGAACAGCCTTGTTGCCACCCTTCGGAAAACAAGCCTGCCAAGCCGCGTTTCAAATGACGCTGTCTTTCTTGTGGATACTGACGTGACTGAAAGCGGCTTTTCAGGTATCAGGCCGTGATAGGAAAGCGCGCTTTCCAGGGATATGTAAGAAGGCCTGTATACGGTATTTGCGGCCTTGAAAAGCTGCGGTTCGCCAAACCCCGCGCCTTCAAAATAATAATACGGCTTGATAAGCCTGTGTATATAAGCCTTCCTTACCCATTCATAAAGCCTGGACTTGTCAAATGACGGTTCCCTCTGCCTTATCTCGTCAAGGGAAAATACCAGCCTGTCATTGAAAAACCTGTAAAATTCAGTGTATCTCATATAATTCTCCAAGACATGTTTTTTCGTGTCTATGAGAATTATATACAAGTAGTGGCCTTTTGTCAAGCAGGGTTTTAGTCCGGATGACAGCGACGAAAAACCCAGTAAAACAAACAATCCAGGCGCATGCGGCATTTATGCTATAATTCCCATGAACAAACGCCCGCCTTTGGGCGTCTAATTGCCAAAGGACACTTAAAACGAGGGTATTATGGACAAGCGGTTTGAGCAGGTTTACAGGGAACACTCAAAGTTTGTTTACAACGTGGCGCTGGGCATGCTGCGCAACAAGACAGAGGCAGAAGATATTATGCAAAGCGTGTTTATAAAGCTTTTCAGCAACTATGACGCTTTCAGGGGCGAGTCAGCCATACGCACTTACCTGTACAGGATGACAGTAAACAAATGCCTTGACCTTTTCAGGCTTAGGAAGATTCGTGAAGCGAAACATGAACAAATGGGCTTACCCGAGCAGAGAAACACGGCAGCCGCAAACGAGCTTTACTCTCTGATGGAAAAGCTGGACCCTGACCTGAAAGCTCCGATACTGCTCTCGGAAATTGGCGGTTTTTCATACAAGGAAATAGGCGAAATACTCGGCATTAACCTTGGCACGGTAAAATCGCGGATACACCGCGGCATGAACAAACTGCGCCAGGAAGCCAAAAAGGAGGCATTGACTTGAACTGCGACGAAATAAAGGATTCATTGTACGATTATATCAGGAACGAGCTCACTGTCAGGGAGATATCGGCCCTTGAGACGCACTTAAAGTCCTGCGCTTCCTGCGCGTCAGAGCTCGCGCACGTAAAGGGCATATCGTCAATCATAAAGGCCTCAATGGAAGAACCCCACCCATCGGTGCTCCGGCACATAGACGGAATGGTGCGTCCTTCAAGGCCACGGTTTTTTCCTGCTTTTTTAAAGCCCGTACTTGTCGCCGCGCTTTTTCTCATGACCGCGGCCGCAGGCCTACTTTATTACGCCAACAGGCCCATCAGCGTTGACGCTTCCGAGCTCCCTGAAGAGATTGCCCTGAGCTATGCGGTGCTTGAAAACGACTTTTTTGAGAATGATACATACGTTGACGACCCTGCCCCAAAAGTGAACACAGAAGACAAGGATAACGGCTATTATGCCGGAAGCACGCAGTTTTACACGGGCGGCTACACGCCTGTATCCTATATCATTGGGCAATAGGCCCGGAAAGGCATTAAAATGCGCAAGTATATGCTTTTTCATTTTTTACTTTTATTTTTTTTATCCTCATTATTATCCGCCTCACCCGACATGAACCTGTCTGAAAAAGACCTTTTCATAGACAGAGGATTAAAGCAGGCCCTGAAAGATTTAAATCTCACGGCCGAGCAGGAACAGAAGATACGTGATATACAGTCTCTCGGCAGGAGGGACATCTTAAACTTGAGGCACGAGATGCAGCTCGCGGTCTTTGACATACAGGAGGAATACAAAAAGGCAAAGTCCGACGAGTCCAAGATTAACGCGTGCATAGACAAGCTCGCTGACGCTCAGAGGAAGATCATGAAGATACGCTCAAGCCAAATGATAAAAATGAAGGCTGTCCTAACCCCTGAACAGTTCAACAAGCTGGCAGAAAAACTTGACAACGGAAGGGCCATGCCAAAGAAAGGCTTTTTTGACAGGATGGGCCAGGGCCACAAATAGAAAATCAGGCTAACAAACGCGCAGACCCCGGCTTTTGGAAAGCTTTCTCATGAAAGAAATGTCGTTCAGGTCAAAATTAAGGCCTGTCACTGTCACGTATCCGTTCTCAACGCCGTCAGCGTCAAACCGGTTCTTTTTTGACTTCTTTTTGTCCGTTATTATATGCCTGTATTTGCTTGCGCCGCCCTTCGCGGATACCATATCGTATTTTTCACCGTACAACACCCCTCCCCTCGGCAGCACCTTTATTCCCCGTATGCCGCAAGGCTTAAGATGTGGCAGGTTCACGTTTATGAGGGAATGTCTCTTAAGCGGTATTTTTTTTCCCAGCAAGGCACTCACGAATTTCCTGACAAAGCCCCGGCCGTATTCCCATTCTTCGGGGACATATGAATCTATTGAAAAAGCCACAGCCGGTATGCCCAGTACGGCAGCTTCGGCAGCCGCTCCTATGGTCCCGGAATACAGTATGAACTGGGCTATATTCGGGCCGTGGTTTATGCCTGACAGAACCAGTGACGGCTTTCTTTTCGCAAGCTTTAAAAGGGCCAGTTTCGCGCAATCTACCGGGGTCCCTGAAACGCTGTAAGCTTCCGCGTCCTTAAAGGCAAGCCTTTTTACGCGTATTTCATCAATAACGGAAAGCGCATGCGAGGCGCCGCTTCTCTGCCTGTCCGGAGCGGCTATCAGTATGTCCCCTAGCCCCTCCACTGCCTCATAAAGCACCTTGAGGCCGTCCGATTTTATCCCGTCATCGTTAGTCAGTATTATAAGGGGTTTTCTCATGTTATTTCTTGGCCTGCGGCACCACATAGTTGGTGAAAAGAGCGGCTACCCGCTTTGAGTATTTCGGGTTGGCCGTTACCTTTGATATGTTCATCCTGAAGTCCTGCATGATCCTGTTTTTAACTTCCGTATTGTGCGCGTCCTCTATGGTCATAAGGCGCTCGTCAAATATGAGCCTTAAAACCTTGCAAAGCTTCTCCGCCCTTTTTGTCTCGTCAAAAGACACGTTATTGGCCAGGGTTATGAGCTTTATCCTGTCAAATGTGCCGTCCTTGCGCTGTTCTCCGTCCGTGTCAAGAAGGGCCTTCCTTATGTATTCCGGGTCCTTCCTTGCCGCGTCCACAAGCGATCTGACATAGAGCCTTATCACGTCGGCCTTTACCTTGCCGGTCCTTGCCATGTAATAAACGGCGACTATGTTCAGGCTGTCCTCAAGCATGGAAACCAGCATGACCTTTTCCTCGTGGCTGAGTTTTATCTCGGAAAGCTTCTCGTGCATTTCCTCGCTTTCCTTTTTCACGGCCTCCATTTTCTGCAGGAGCTCCTTTTTTCTCTGCTCCTTTTCCTTTTCCATCTCGTCGTGTATCTGCTGTTTCATTTTCTCGCGGAGCGCGGCTTCGCGCTCCTTTTTTACCCGTTCTTCCTCTTCTTTTGACTTCTTTATGCTGTCAACAACTTGCTTTTGCATATTTTTTTCTTCTTTTTTCTGCTTTGCCTCCAGTTCCTCTTTGAGCTTTTCCTTCGCCACAGCCGGGTTCACCGCCGCGGGCTTTATGCTGTCCTCCACTTTTTTCAGGGTTTCCAGCTTTTTCCTGAGCTCCTCGTCCTTTTGCCTCTGTTTTTCCTCAAATTCCTTCCGTAGCGCGGCCTCAAGCTCCTTTTTTGCCTCTTCAACCCTCTTTTTCGCCTCTTCCTCTATCCTGCGCCGGGTCTCGGACTCAAGCTTTTTCTTTGACTCCTCAACCCTCAGCCTGTGGTCCTCCTCAAGCATAGCTATAGCTTCTTTTTCCAGCTGTTTTCTTGTCTCCTCAATCTTTCGCCTTGTCTCTTCCTCAATACGCTTCTGCGCCTCGCGCTTTACTTGTTCAGTCATTTCGTTGAGCTTTTGGGCCGCTTCCTTTTCTATCCTTTGCCGAGCTTCAGCCTCTATCCTGGCCCTTTCTTGCTCAACCTTGCGCCTCGCCTCTTCCTCTATCCTCCTTTTTGCCTCTTCTTCCATCCTGGCCTTCTCTCGTTCCAGCCTGCGCCAAGCCTCCTCCTCAACGCGCTTTTTTATTTCCTGCTCGCTAATTTTTCTGGCTTCCTCAATACTAATCATGGTTTCCTGCTTTATCTTTTCCTCGTGAAGCCTCTTTTCTTCCTCAAGCTTTCGCATGGCTTCCTGTCTTATCTTTTCCTCGTGAAGCCTCTTTTCTTCCTCAAGCTTTCGCATGGCTTCTGCTCTTGCCCGCTCCTCAGCGGCCTTTTTCTCAGCCTCAATACGCTGTCTGGCTTCCTCGGCAAGCTTAGCCTTCATCTCAGCCTCTATTTCCTTCCTAAGCTGTTCCTCCAGCCTGCGCTTTGTTTCCTCTTCTATTTCCTGCTTAATCCTTTCAATATTTATCCCGTGCTGCCTGCGCGGCGGCGGAACCGTCACCTTTGGCAGACGGGTTTCTTGCGTTTGCGGACTTTGACCGGTAACAGGCTGTGGGGGCTCATGGAGTGAAGGTGCTATCTCGTTTATTAGCTTTTCCTCCTCCTCTATAAGCTTGTGCTTCATCTGCTCCTCAAGCTCGGCGCGCACCTCTTCCTCAACTTCCTTTTCCATTTCAGCGCGCGCACGCCTTCTCTCTTCCTCGTATTCACGGAGTATCTGTTCTTCCTCTTCAGTCAGAAGCTTTCTTTTTTCGTCTTTTTCAGTCATTTTTTCTCCGTAAAATATTTGAGTCCTTCCAACACGCCTGACGCGTACGGTCTTACTGCTTGATATACATCAAGTCCCCTTGCTGCGTCTTTTAACGTTCCAAGCGCGTTTCCCACAATTATTCCTTTCCTGAACCTTATAAACAGGTCAAGATCATTCTCGCTGTCACCCGCCACTATGACGTCAGAACAGTTTATACCTTCCTTTTCCAGAAGGAAAGCTGCCGCGCTTGCTTTGTCACATTTCTCCGGCAGTATGTCTACGTATTTGCCATGGCTTATTATGACCTTTGCCTTTATTCCCGCTTTTTTCAGTT
>CAYNMZ010000149.1:0-5527 GCA_964398505.1 uncultured Spirochaetia bacterium | reverse complement strand
CGCTTACGGTGAAATTATACAATGTCCCTGCCTGAACCGGGACAGATACGGTACCGGGATTTATTGCCGTATTCGTCACATCAGTGCATGTCACTGACTGCGTGCCGCTGGTCATGAAAACAAAGTTAAAGGTCCCAATGCCCCCGGCAAGCTGTACCTGCACGGGGAGAGTAACCCCGTTTGCCGCTCCAAGGGAATCCGATGAAGTTATGGAAAACACATCACTCACTGAAGTTATCATATTGTTGTAGCGGTCCGTCGCGTAAACCGCGAATGTGGCGTTTGAGCCGGCATTAATGGGTACGGGCGCGCCTGTCTTGCCGCTATCCTCGGGATTTCCGGCGCCCGGGTCGTATGTTTCGCCGGGTGCCAGGATTATCAGTTTGTTAAAAGCAGCCGGATTTACCACAAATGTATTGCTGTTGCCGGTGGCGGTATTGTACGTGAGCCTTAAATTACAGCTTGAAAGTCTCTCATAAATCCTTACCGCAACGGTCCCGTTAAGCACGCCGTTCACAAAAACAGGCGTCGATGACCTAAACCAGTGTGAGGTAGCCAGCGGCGTAGTGCCGCCTTTTATGGCCTCAAGGGTCACGGAATCATTAAACCCCGTGACAAGGTTATTGAACGCATCCCTTGCCTCAGCGTAAAACAGGAACGTGGCCCCTGCAGTCTTGTCCGTTATTGTCTGCGTAAACGTAAAATGGTCTATTGAACCGCTTGTAACAGGAACCGTAACCGAGTTCGCGGCATAAGCTCCGCTATGCGAGACAGTCAGTGTCTGATTGCCCACAGTCCCCATTGTGACCCTGAAATACGCCTTGCCCGAAGTGAAACCTGAAGAAGCCGGCGTAAAAGACGCCTGTGTGTCGCTTGACGAAATCGTGACCGTTCCGCTCGCCGATGTCACAGTGTTCCAGTAAGCGTCAACAGCATATACGGTCACATAAAAATATGAACCGGCCTGCTGGCTTGTTGTTGAGAGCGAGCCGCCTACCCTTCCATTGCCTCCGTCCACTCCCGGCTCAATGAACTGGCCGGGTCCGACAACAAGCAGTTTCGACGCCGCCGACGGGTTTACAGCGAAGTTTGTGCTAAGCCCTGTTGTAACTCCTGACGGAAGGCTTGTTGAAGCTGTAAGCGTGACACGCTGAGTGCTTTCAGTCGCGTCATATAAAAGCGCGTTATTACCTGACGACACGCCATTTGTAAAAGTGATATTTCCGACAGACACGGTTATGTTCTGGCCTGAGTATACTGCGCTTACCTGCGCCGTACCGTTGAAAGCCGTGGCTGTCGCGCCGCCTGCCTGGCGCGCTGTTACGGTATAAGGAATATTCGTTCCCGCTGTCTGGGGCGATGAAATGGCGTTGAAAAACAGGTCATTGACTTTCTGCACATTTACGGCCAGTGTCCCGTTCGCTATACCGCCTGTGCCGGACGCGGTGTAGTTCACAGAACCCGAAGCCACGCCCGGATCGATTGTGAACGTCACTATACGCTTGCAGTCATTTACCGCCGGCGATACTGAATCATCGCTTAAAAAGAAAGGGCTTGTGGGATTATAAGTCGTGGTCTGGCTTGCCGCAACTGTCACCTGGCTGTTTGTATTTAAAAGATTCCAAGTAGAATCATCAACAGAATATATAGTCACATGGAATGGCACGCCTGACACCTGGGTGGAAGGCGTGCCTGTTTTCGCTGAACCCGGTGTAAACGACTCCCCCGGGGCTACGAAAAGAAGCCTCGGCGCGGAAAACATTGCCGCAGGGAAAATAAGAAATACAAATAATAAAATGATTATTTTCTTTGGCAAGAATGACATGCAATAAGACCTCCTGTAATTTTTAAGGTCTGTTCCCTAAATTGCTTTATTAAATAAATGATAAATCAATTCGATTTTAAAATCAAGAGTTTTTTTTGCTTTTTCGGGTTTTCGTAAAAAAATTCACAAACAAGATATGTATTATATTTAAAGTAACCGTTACTTAGAGGTTGAATGGCAATTTGTTTCAATCTTACATAAAAATTATCATTAAATTGGCAGTATGAAACTGAAGACATTCCCCACCTTATCCTTGCCGGCGTCTTCTTCCAGCCATATCCTGCCGCCATGTGCCTCAACAATCACTTTTGAAAGTGTCAACCCCAGTCCCAGCCCTTCCCTGTTTCCGAATTTTTCCGCGTCTTCCCTGGCCAGCTGCTCCATGTCGTAAAATTTTCTGAAAAGAATCCGCTTGTTTGTTTCGATTATTTTGTTCCCGCTGTCTTTTACAGATACCTTTGAATAATCAACACCGGAAAAAGAAAATTTCCTGATTATAATGTTTATAATTGATTCATCAGGGCTGAATTTTACCGCGTTTTCCAGCATATTGAAAATGACCTTTTTAATTTTCGGCGCGTCGCATTTAATCGTCTCTATTCCGTCAAAAATATTGATTCTGACTTCATTTTTTTTCTCATTTATCTTTAAGCACTCATCCTTAAGCACGTCCTCCACAAGCTTTCCTATGTTTTCATCTTTTATGGAAAGCGGCTCCGATGCCTGTTCAAGCGCGTAAAGTAAAATCAGGTCATCAGCTATCCTTCTAAGCCTCTTGCTGTTATTTTTAATCTTTTGGAGAACCTCGGCCTGTCTGGCCGGTATTTGCCCAAACTCGTTCTTTAAAAGAAGCACGACATACGCGTCTATAGGCGTCAATGGCGTGCGGAGCTCATGCGAAAATTTCGCGAGAAATGCTTTCTTTTCACTGGCGTACTTCTCCCCGGCCCTGTATTCCGACGACTCGCGCGATTTTTTAATTGCCTTGGCGACTTTTTCCTCAAGTTCCGCCAACTCAAACGGTTTCACGACATACTCAACAACACCGCAGCGAACAGCTTCTATGGCACTGTTCACTTCCGGATAAGCGGTGATTAGGATTATCGGGATTTTTGAGTTGTATTTTGATATGTTGCGTACAAATTCAATCCCATCCATTTTTTTCATTCTTATGTCTGACAGGATAACGTCAAAATCCTCTTTTTCTACAAGACTTAATGCTTCAAGCCCGTTTTCCGCCAGCGCGGTCAGGTATCCGCGCTTTTCAAAAAACTGCTTCAGCGTCTTCCTTATCGACTGCTCGTCGTCAACTATAAGGACCTTGTCTTTTTTTGTTATCGTATCCTGTCCCAACACGCCCGCCTTATTTTACGCGTTTATATTCTTCCAGCAGGGACCTGTATTTTTCAAGCATAGACTCATATTTTTCCACTATGCTCATGTGCAGTTCCATAAATTTGCTTTCACGGTGTTCCTTCATCAGGTCACGAAAAAACTCCGATGTATTCTTACCCATCTGCTTTGACAGGTCCTCGGCCATCTTTTTTTCATCCCTGTTGACTCTTATAAGTATTTTCTTATCCTTGCGCATCCTGCCTTTTTCTCTCATGTCCGATTCCTCCTTTTGTGGCTTTACATAATGTTATACACGACAACAATAAATAAGTCAATTGTTAAGTCAATTGTTAGTGAAATTGTTAATGGAATTTTTTATGTTTCGCCTTAAAATTATAGTGTTTTTTGTTCCGCCGCGCTTTTAAATCATCTCCAGAAGCAATATCCTTTTTGTGTCACATGTGACCTTAAACCGGTCATCAATCCTTATCCCGGCGACCCAAGCTATCCTTGTCTTGTCGCATATTATTACCGGTTTTTTTCCTGCTCCAGAAGTACCGAGAAATTTTTTCAACCTGACAGGTTTATCCATTCCGTAAGGCACGAACTTGTCACCTTCTTTTCTCCGCCTTATCACTATTGGAAAACGCACCTTTTCTGAGTCAAGGTAAGCTTTTTTTCTGTCCTTTAAGTCAAATTTCCCTGTGTTTTTCACTACGCTTATCCTGAATTTCCTGCCGCCGAATGAATAAGCATCAACTCCTGTAATATTTTCAATGATTATCGGCGCCTCGTCCTGCGGCAATTCCTTTCGGACAAATACCAGCCTGCCCGCGTCCAGATAGCAATCTATCCTCTCAGGAAGCGCAACTTTCTTAGCGCCAAAGAGTACAGCCTCAACACTTTTTATAAGCTGAAAGCGTATTTTACGGTGGTGTTCCAGGACTTTTTGGAGCGCGGTCATTATAAGCCTTGACCTTAAGGCAGGATGCATTTTTCTCAGCGTACGCACTGATAATGAGAGCATATTTTCATTCTCCCTGCGTATTTCCCTTTTCGCCAGTTTTTCCACTATCATTTCAAAGTAATCGTTCTCAGCGTCAAGTATTGCGGACATATTGGCTATATTTTCCTTGAAATTCGGGTTGAATTCCTTTTCAATAAGCGGGATTAGTATGTTCCTTATCTTATTCCTTGTGTAAATATTCTTTTCATTGCTTGCGTCTGTCCTGAACCTGTAACCCTTTTCTCTGAAATAATGAAGTATGTCAGACTTGTACTCGTAAAGAAGCGGCCTTATTATATACAGGTCATCCTTTAATTCCCTTACTCCGAACTCACCCTCATATACTTTCCGAACATCCGGTATTCCGGAAAGCCCGTGCGCGCCCGCCCCCTTTATAAACCTGAAAAGTATCGTTTCAATGTCCTCGTCCTTTGTATGCGCCAGGGCTATTTTCGTCGCGTTAAAAGTTAATGCCGTCTTTATAAAGAAAACGTATCGCTCATCGCGGGCAGTCTTTTCCAATCCTACACCTGTCCTCTGCGCCACAGCCTTCGTGTCGCTTTCGGCCTTTATAAAGTCAAGGCCATAGGAATCAGCGAGCTTTTTGACAAAAACAGCGTCAGCTTCGCTGGCCTTGCCCCTTAACCTGTGGTTGAAATGCGCGACAAACAGCGTGAGATTGTATTCTTTTTTTATTGAGGCAAGAAGGTGAAGCAGCGCTGTAGAATCAGGCCCTCCCGAGACGCCTACAATAATCCGGTCTCCCCTTTTTATAAAATTACCTATCCCTTCCCTGAACCGCCTGATAAAATCCATTTTGTCCTTTTTATTTTTTAAGTAATACCGGCAAAAATCCCGGTCATCCGTGTCACAATTTTAACCCGGCTACAGTTACACAAGCCCTTGGCCCGCTTTTCTGCCATTCATGCAGCAGCCGGATTCGTTTCAAGTGCCTTTCATATAGATTTCATACCGGAACTTGACTCCATATTCCCTTTTCTAGTTTTTTGGTAGCGGGGAAGGGACTTGAACCCCCGACACTACGGGTATGAACCGTATGCTCTAACCAGCTGAGCTACCCCGCCACCTGTTATAACTAATTACGCATCTCTGGAAAACTAACCTGCCGCAAGAACCACCTATTGGAGCTCAGCTCGCTGAGCTGAGCCGTTGCGCGCGCCTGGCGCGCGCCCGAAAATCAATGTCTTATCATCTTATCGGCTTGTCGGGCGCATGCCCGACACCCCGCCACCTGTTATAACTAATTACGCATCTCTGGAAAACCAACCTGCCACAAGAACCGCCTCTATTGGAGCTCAGCTCGCTGAGCTGAGCCGTTGCGCGCGCCTGGCGCGCGCCCG
>CAYNMZ010000148.1:0-5546 GCA_964398505.1 uncultured Spirochaetia bacterium | reverse complement strand
ACTTCTGGAACACATGATTGAGGTATATAAATACCGCATTGTTTGGTTTTGGAAAGTTCTAAAAAATCATGCTTTAAACAAGACTTACCCGTATACTTAAGACCTGCAATATATGAGCAGGTATCAAGAAGGTAATATTTCATTATTTTAGGTTATATGATGTCTTTCCGGGCACAAAACAGTGATCCGGAAAATCTTTCAGCATGTGTGATAATTTGTACCCTGCATTTATGCTGCTTTTCTGTGCTTTTGAAAGTGTTGGTTTTTTTGGTGATTTACTAGAGAAATTAGCCTTTTTTCCAAATTTTTTCATTTATACCCTTTCAGTAAGATGTTTTGTGTTAGTAATATATTCGGTCAAAAGCTTGAAAAACTTTAGCACAAGTTTGCTTTTGGTCAATATGAATTATTTTATATACCATTTCTTTTTTGCAACAGCGGTGGATTCGCTAAGGTCTTTTTTGAATTTCTTGAAATAACCATGGTCAACAAACGAGTAATATTTGCTTTTGCCAGCGATTATTATTTCATCCGCATATTTGATATTATTATATGCAAATCCGAAATATGTTTCTCTTGCTGAAAAAATATCTGCAGGACTTGGTGCTGCAATCCCTCCGGGATGATTATGTACCAGTATTACCTGACAAGGATCCAGTTCAATGGCTGTTTTTAAAATAAGGGATAAATTAGTAACAACATATTTTTGAGTTCCCTCTGCTGCGATTTGCACCTTCAATATGTGATTTCTGGGAGATAGGTATATGGCGAATATATTCTCGATATCCAGGGGCATGAATTTTTGTATAAAATTAGCTGCTTGCTTTGGTGAATTTATAATAATTAGTTCTTTCTTATTGATATTATTCAGTATCGCAATTGCCTTTTTTCTGTGATATTCATAATTCATAAGATTCTTTTCTCCAAAATCCTCTTTTGTAACACCGGTTGCCTTAATTGAAACAAAATATTCTTCAAGCGCGGTGTTTATAATGTCGCTTTCTGAGACTTTCTTTTTGGCCAGCTTTTTAAGGTTTTCGGCCAGGGTTGAAGTGGTCCTGAAAGTTTTGAGTACTGTCCTGTTTTCAAGAGTAATTGTTTGCATGTTTTAACCTCCTATATGTAATACATTTATGTATTACATATATACACAAAAAAACACAAAAAATCAAGTGATTTTATGGGTTGTTTTTGAGTACTGCCGGGGGTTATTGTCGTTAGACAATAGTACCCCACGGCAGCCTGTCATCGGTAGAATGCGTGGAGAGTTATGTCAAAAACCAGGGGTTTATTCCCGTTTCTTGACACGACGGCGTTTAAGCGTGTTCCGGAGTCTCTTATACCTTTCGGGAATAAGATTCTCCTTCACAGCTTTGGCGCCGAATTTCTTAACGAGGTCTTCAATAAGAAAGTTCTCAGCGCGCATCGCCGATGAGTAAGAATATCTACTCATAGTGTACCTCCTTTCTTAGCCGATGACATTTCCCTTGACTTATTATAAATAACGGATATAATTATTTTTGCGTGGAGAGGCATTAAAGTGTGCCTCCAAAATCCCGGAAACCGAAAGGCTTCCGGGATTTTTAATTTGTAAGCTCGCCAAGAATACTAATTTATTAAAACACTTAATTGCTGCTCTGTCGCTTTCTGAGATTCCAATGCTTCTTCAATACTATCCTCCAGGGCGTTGAAAAAATCAAGGCCGGTTTTGGATTCGATTTCGTCAATGGTCGTGAGAGAGGCCGTAGCGTAGGTCGAGAAGCTTTGCTCGGCTGAGGTTGGCGGCTTTTCGTTTCGCATGATGAACGCGAAAGCCGTATATCCTACGGATGTCGGGTAAAAGAGTATCTTATATAGTCTCTGGGGCACCCAGACCTGATTTGAGCCAATTTTGCCGCTTGGGGTATATGTTGGCCCTCCGGAGACGGATTTTTTGAAAATCGGGCCTGTAAAGACCCAAATTGACCCGTTCTCGCGGCAATAAATCTCTGAATGGCCTAGCCCCGAAAAACTGGTCCAATAATTACTTGTAAGGCAGAACATGTGGCAGGGGATACACCTAATAATTCCGCTTACTCATGACCGAAAAATTGCCGGAGTTATCATGTAACTGGGATAAAAAGTTAATTTTTGTCCCGTATGGCGGAAATAATCCGCTAAAAACCATCCTTTAACCCTTGAAAAATTATTCATATCTGCTATAATTTTAATGTTTTTAAACGATTAAAACACTTGAACCGGCTGGAGAACATGCTAAAAAACACATTGCTAAAATCTCTGACAATAACGGCATTTCTTATTATTATAATGAATGCCTCCTTATATTCTGCGACACCTATACCATCACAGGCATGGAGCCGTGACATCGCTGGGGGGGGGTATCTTGACGGCGCTTCTATAGGCGGGTTCGGCGCGGGCACTATCTCGTGGCGTTTTGACGGCAATTTTTATAAGCAACGCCTGAATATCGGCGCAGGAAATGATACGGGTTCGGCTTTTACTGCTGATTCAGTGGCGAAATTTTATATGTATCAGAAGCCCGCGAGCGGCTCTGCTTCAACAAAAAAACTTGACGCTGCCACGCTCGGCGCGGGCCAGGCGAAGTATTACTCGCTTTTTCCAAAAGCTTGGGTGGATTACTACGGCTCAAGCTTCGCGATAAAGGCCACTGTCACGCAGTTCTCGCCGATTATACCCAATGACCTCACGCGTACCAGCTATCCTGTCGGAATCTATGAATGGGAACTTTACAATCCAAACTCCGAAAGTTATGACGTTGCCGTGATGCTCTCCTGGCAGAATAATGATTTTTCCGGCGCGAACGCACAGGCGCAGTTATCAGGGACAAACAGGGGGATCGTTTTAAGGAGCGGTATTTTAAATCCCACAAACAAGAATCAGGGTGAGTTCTGTATTGCCGCCGGCGGGGGGACCGGGATAACTACATCATACCTTTCGGCTGCCGCCATTGGGACAATAGAAACTGATTTTAGCGCGGACGGAGTGCTCGGCAATACAGTTGGAAACAATACGATAGGCGCGATTGCTTTCAAGGTGACGCTTGAGCCGGGAGAGACGCGCAGGATACCGATAGTTATATCGTGGGACATACCAATTGCCCAGCCGGCCAGCGGAAGCAAGTGGTACAGGAAATATACGCGCCATTGGACTAGGACTGGCCAGAACTCATGGGCCATAGCGCAGGATGCGCTCAACAACCGCGCTTCCTATGAATCTCAGATAGACGCGTGGCAGGATGAAATCCTGACAAACGCGTATTATCCCGAATGGTTAAAATCTATGCTGTTCAATGAACTGTACATTTATTTCACGGGCGGTACTATATGGGAGGCGGGCGCCGCGTCAGGACAGGCGGACAATGCGAATGAGGACATGTTCTCGCATCTTGAATCCTACATATACCCGTTTTACGGCACTTCTGATGTGCGTTTTTACGGCTCATGGGCGCTTTTCTTGAACTGGCCCGATATTGACAAGCAATGCGTGAAGCAGTTCGCTGATTCAGTTTATAATACAAGGACTGACAGGCCTGCGCCCCTTAATACCACTGCCCACGACATAGGAGACCTTTCAAATGTGTTCCAGACATATAATGCGTACGTTTACCGCGATTCCACAAACTGGAAGGACCTGAATTCAAAGCTTGTTCTTATGGTTTACCGTGACTGGCACCTGACAGGCAGGACAGATACGGCTTTCCTTAATTACTGCTGGGAACCGGTAAAAAGGGCTATGACAAAGGTAAAGAGCCAGGACTCTGACGCTGACGGCCTTCCTAATTCCTCGGGAATTGATCAGACTTATGATGATATGCACTTAGCAGGAAATACTTCTTATTGCGGCAGCTTGTTTCTCGCGGCATGCCAGGCGGCAAAAGAGCTTGCCCTTGCAATGGGGGACACTGCCCAGGCAAATACTTATCAGTCTTGGTATGACCTGGCGCAGCCGAATTTTGAGACGAAACTGTGGACCGGGTCATATTACAAGATAGATACCGGAAGCACGGACACGACCAGGATAATGAGCGACCAGCTTTGCGGCCACTGGTACTCAAAGGCCCTCGGCCTGGGCGGCATAGTCAGCGACACAAGGGCTGTTTCGTCTTTCCAGAAGATATATGACAACAACTTCACGAGGTTCGGAAGCGGCTCGCACGGCGTATGCAATGTCATGACAGCGGCCGGAAATATCGACAATACGTCAAACCAGACAGCCGAGTGCTGGGTGGGCACCACCTGGGGTGTTGTGTCAGGCATGGTTCAGCAGCAGATGACTTCACAGGCAAACGCGATAGGCGCGAGCATGTACAATACCATATGGAACAACGCGCAGTACTGGTTCAGGACGCCCGAGGCCTGGCAGGTGAACCTTACGGCGCCAAGGGCTTTTTATTATATGAGAGGCTCAACAATATGGGCGGCAAAACAGGCTTATGACCTTCTTCCTTTCACCTGCGCGGGCGCAACCTGCACACCGCCTCCGACCGCGACCTATACCTTTTCCCCGACACCAACCGCGACTATAAACCAGTGCGCTTCGTCATACAGGCGCATAAACTGCGGCAATGTGACGGCTTCGTATACGGACACACAGGGCAGGGCGTGGGTGCCAGACCAGGCTTACGCGGCCGGCGGTTACGGTTATGTGGCAGGCACGGGCACA
The DNA here is from genome assembly GCA_964398505.1 of uncultured Spirochaetia bacterium. Classification (GTDB taxonomy): domain Bacteria; phylum Oederibacteriota; class PGYV01; order PGYV01; family CAYNMZ01; genus CAYNMZ01. The sequence goes on along the minus strand of CAYNMZ010000148.1, from coordinate 863 downwards.
GAGGGGAATGTGACTAACGCTATCGCCAATACGGCTGACGACACGCTTTACCAGTCAGGAAGATACGGCAGCGGCCTTGAATACAGGTTCACTGTCCCGAACGGGCCGTGGCGGGTTATACTGAAATTCGCCGAGATTTACGCGCCTATAACAAATCCCGGACAGCGGCAGTTCAATGTGGCGATAGAGGGCACCCAGGTCCTGAATAATTTTGACATAGTGGCGCAGGTGGGGCAGTACGCGGCCGTGGATATGGTGTTTAATACCACGGTGTCTGACGGCATACTGAATATTGTCTTTACTTCAGGCGCCATTGAAGTGCCAAAAATCAACGCCATTGAGGTGCTTGACGCGAGCGTGCTTTGCACACCGACAAGCACTCCGACATACGCGGGGACATCCACCAGCACGCGCACCAGGACGCCGACGCGGACAAATACGCCTTACCATTCGCCGACCAGCACAATGACAAATACGCCTTACCATTCTCCGACGATTACACGCACGCATACCATATCCCCGACATTTACGATTACTCCGGTATTTACTCCTTTGAGGGTGAATGCGGGAGGACCACAGGTGACGACTGGAGGCAATGTCTGGCTCGCTGACCAGGCCTATGCTGCCGGAAGCTGGGGTTATATAGGCGGAGGCGGCGCAGCTGACGCGGGCGCTATAGCTATCGCCAATACAACTGACGATGTGCTCTACCAGACAGAACGATACGGCAGCCCTTCATACATGTTTGATATACCGAACGGCACATACGAGGTTACGCTGAAATTCTCGGAAAACTACTGGACTTCCGCGGGCGCGAGGGTTTTCAGCCTGCAACTTGAAGGCGCATCGGCGTTTATAAACCT
>CAYNMZ010000147.1:0-5612 GCA_964398505.1 uncultured Spirochaetia bacterium | reverse complement strand
CAACCTGCCGCCTTCTGCCCTGTAAATTCCAAGGCTGACTATCTGCTCCTCTTTTCCTGTGATTTTCGCTTTTTCCGCCAGCGCGCCATAATCCAGAAGCGCAGCGGCCATCCCGTTTTTTGCGGCATTTTTTCCTGCGCCGGTAAACCTAAATATCATACCGGTATCTTGCGATACGCCTTCCTTTTCAACAGGCAAGAAGCTGCCCGGGCTTTTACGCATCGCCTCATACTCGCGCCCGATTATTTCAAGCACCAATTTTTCAGGTACCGGTTTTTTCTGACCATTGTTCATGCAGTAAAGCGTTCCATCCCCGCCTCTATGCCAGAAATAGCCCATGACAGCCGAGTTCCTCATTATTGCAGAAGCGTAGACTAAAAACTCTTCCGCATTCACGTCCCGGCCGGCAGCGAAGAACGCGGCAAGCGATTCAATCCCCCTGTCCCTTATGCCGATGAGCTCATCCCTGATAATAGCGGACTTCAATTCCGATATCCTGAAAAAAAGCTTTTCATACTGCCTGTACTGGTTCAGGCCCGTGACATGGCCCGTGAATACGGATATGAGTATTCCCGTGGCGAGAATAATTGAGGCTTCAAGGTTTTTTACCTTTATGCCGGCCTCGTGAATATACAGGTTAAGGAACGCAGTCAACAGCAGGAGAAAAACAAATATAACAACAGGCATGACCTCGGACATCACAGTCATGTTCCACTCCGCTGATTCCATGTCCACTCCCAGGACCGCGTAAGGCAGGGTGTCGCCCGGAGCTTTAAGCGGCACAAGCGCGCTCACAAATGTGCCCCACCTGTCAGACACAGGCCCTTCCACATAAGCTCCGGCGCCGGAAAACAATTTCTTAAGTTCAGGGCCGGCCTCTGTATATTCCTGGCCCGGCAGGGACTCGTCCTTTGAGCCTTCCGGTTCCGAGTCCGCGTAAAAAAATACCCGGCCGTCAGGCTTCATGCCCATAATGTATATAAAACGTATTTTTGAGTAAACTTTTTTTGTCTCGCCAAGCTGGCGCTTAATCCTCGTGTAATCATTGGATTCCTTATCCGAAGTATTGCCGGAAAGCCGCTTGATTCTTTCGGGGTTTATTGATGACGAAAACAAGGTTACATTGTTGAGGAGATTGACCCTAAGCCGCGACTCTATGGACCTGATCTCAAAAGCAATAAAAAAAGTGCCCGAAATCACCGCAATGAAAGCGAACGCAACCGCTATAATTCTCATGCGCGCGTTTTTCATCGGGCCCTGTTTCTTAGCTTTGTCATAATGTCCATATTACAATTATATAACTTTACCCGTTTTTTTCAAGTTTATAAACAAACCCGGATTCATCCGCTCCTATCCTTACTGTCATGCCTTCTCTCAGCCTGCCTTCAAGCAGCAATTTCGCCACATTATCCTCTATGTTCTTCTGTATCACCCTCTTCAGCGGCCTTGCGCCGTAAACCTCGTCAAAACCCTCCTTTGATATCAATCCCATTGCCTTTTCATTCACTTCAATGCCTATGCCCTTCTGCGCGAGCCTGTCCTTTAACCTTCCTATCTGTATTTTCGCGATTTCAATTATCCTGTCATGGGATAGACGCTCAAATACCACTATGTCATCCAGCCTGTTTATAAACTCAGGCTTAAAGTGCCTTTTTACCTCATCAATCACTTTTTCCCTGACCCCGCTGTCAATAGCCCCGGCTTTTGATATATATGAAGTGGCTATGTTTGAAGTCATTATTATGACAGTATTCTTAAAGTCAACTGTCTTTCCCTGTCCGTCAGTGAGCCTGCCCTCGTCCAGGACCTGCAGGAATACGTTAAATACGTCAGGATGCGCCTTTTCTATCTCGTCAAACAGGACTACGCTATAGGGCTTGCGCCTGACCTTTTCCGTAAGCTGGCCGCCTTCCTCATATCCGACATATCCCGGCGGCGCGCCGATCAGCCTTGAGACCTCGTGCTTTTCCATGTACTCGGACATGTCTATCCTTATCATAGAGTTAGCGTCGTCAAAAAGGAACTCAGCCAGCGCTTTCGCGGTCTCTGTCTTGCCCACGCCTGTTGGACCCAGGAACAGGAAAGAACCCAGCGGCCTGTTTGCGTCGGATACGCCCGCCCTTGCCCGCCTAATCGCGTTTGAAACCGCGGAAACAGCTTCAGCCTGTCCCACAACCCTTTGGGAAAGCTTTTCCTCCATACGCACAAGCCTGTCCGCCTCTTTTTCCATCATTTTGGCCACAGGTATGCCTGTCCAGCTTGCCACAACTTCAGCGATTTCCTGCGGCCCGACCTCTTCCATCAGTATAGCGCCCTGTTCCTTTATTTTTGCGAGTTCTTCTTCCGCCTTCTTCAGGTTTTTTTCCTTCTCTACAATGTCTGCGTACCTTATTTTCGCGGCTTTCTCGTATTCGCCCGCGAGCTCGTACTTTTCTCCCCGGATTCTCAGCGTTTCAATCTCTTCCTTAAGCCTTCTCGCGGATTCTATGACCTCCTTTTCCTTTTTCCACCTGGCAGCGAGGGTATCCCTTTTTTCCCGGCTTTCAGCGAGCTGTTTTTCTATTGAAGACAGTTTTTCCTTCTGCTGCCTGTCTGTCTTGTCCTGTTTTACCGCTTCCTTTTCTATCTCAAGCCGCCTTATTTTCCGTTCAAGCTCGTCAACTTCCACAGGCATTGAGTCTATTTCCATCTTCAGCCTTGACGCGGCCTCATCAACAAGGTCAATGGCCTTGTCAGGAAGGAATCGTCCCTGGATATACCGCGAGGACAGGTTTGCGGCAGCTGATATGGCCGCGTCGCTTATCCTCACGCCGTGATGCACCTCATATTTTTCCTTTAACCCCCTGAGTATTGAAACAGTGTCCTCTACAGAAGGCTCAGGCACAAGAATAGGCTGGAACCTGCGTTCAAGCGCCGCGTCCTTTTCAATGTATTTCCTGTATTCCGCGGTGGTTGTGGCGCCTATGGCCCGCAATTCGCCGCGCGCAAGCGCGGGCTTTAAAATATTGGCGGCGTCCATCGCGCCGTCTGTCTTTCCAGCGCCGACAAGTGTATGCATCTCGTCTATGAAAAGTATAATCCTGCCTGCCGCTTCCACAGTCTCCTTTATAACCGCCTTTAGCCTGTCCTCAAACTCGCCCCTGTACTTGGCGCCCGCAATCAGCGCGCCCATATCCAGGCTTATTATCCTCTTGTCCTTCAGCCCTGACGGCACATCACCCTTTACTATGCGGCCTGCCACACCCTCTGCAATGGCAGTCTTGCCCACGCCCGCTTCGCCTATAAGTATCGGATTATTCTTGGTCCTGCGGGAAAGCACCTGCATGACACGCCTTATCTCAGCGTCCCTTCCTATCACAGGGTCAAGCTTGCCGCGCGAAGCAAGCTCCACAAGGTCTATACCGTATTTTTTCAGGGCCATGTATTTTGCCTCCGGGTTCGCGTCAGTCACCCTGTGGCTGCCGCGTATTGAGGCAAGCGCCTTCAGCAGCGCAGTTTCATTTAAGCCGGATTTTTTCAAAGCGTCAACTGACGCAAGCATAGCCATTATTATGTGCTCATGGCTAACAAACTCATCACCCATTTCATTGGCTTTTTTTTGCGCGGTTTCAAGAGCAGCAGTTAGCGCAGCAGACATAAAAACCTCGGCAGTACCGCTTACCTTTGGAAATTTTCCTATGTCTTTTTCCAGCACAGGTATTAACGATGACGGGTTAGCGCCTGCCTTTTCAAGCAATATCTGAGCTATGCCTTCTACGTCATTGAGCATGGCAAAAAGCATATGCTCAGGCATTATCTGCTGGTTTGAATTTTCTAAAGCTATGGAATGCGCCTTTTGAAGCGCTTCCTGCGTCTTGACTGTCATTTTTTCGGGATTTAGCATTTTAATCACCTCTTTTTAATTATTATAAATGCATATTTCATGCCGTAAAACAAAATCTTTAAATAATGGATTTTTATTCGCGGCGTGTTTTATTATGAAACAACCCTTGTGCCAATATAGCTCTTATTTGTCCCTTGTGGCTTCCTTTATGAATCTTGCGTTTTTCATGAAATCATTTTCGTCAACAATGACAATTTTACTGCCTTCTTGTGCCATTTTTTTGGCCTTGCGCAGTTTTGAGCTCTCAGTCTCGCCTTTTGGCTCGCCCACAACAAGAATATCCGTCCGGGCCCTTACATAATCACAAAGTTTCGCGCCAAAATCAGCCGCCATCTGCATGACCTGCCTGCGGCCCATACCATTCTTAAACCTGCCCGTAAAAACCATTTCCTTCCCGTAAAACGGATGGCTTGTGTCAAATTCCGTTACTGCGGTTTTTATTTCCCTCACGCTGACCCTGTCTTCCCTGTTTCTCGCGTGCCTCACAGAGCTCAGTTCATAAGGCGCCGAAGAGTCCACTTTTCTTATTTTAACCCGTAGCGACGCGGTAATTGCCCTGATATCCGTTGTACCGGCCTTTTCCATGGCTTTTTGAAGAATGTTGGCCGCGGCAAGCGAGTCCTCAAGCGCGTCATGATGCCTGAATTTATAGCCCAGATAGTCGCTGACTTTCTTCAAAGTAAACCCCTCCAGTTCCTCCCACATTTTTTTTGCTATTTCACATGTGCATACATGCTCAAAGGAAGGGATCGGAAGGCCGTATATTGTAAGCGCGTCGCGCAGGCAGTCTGTGTCAAAAGCTGAATTATGGGCCGCGATCAGCCCGCCTTCCACAAGCGGCCTTATCCTTTTGTAGAATTCCGGAAATTCCGGCGCCTGAGCTACCATGTCCGGTTTTATCCCGTGCACGCGGATATTGTCGCGGTTGAAAACGCCGTACTTCTCATGCGGCTTTATCAGCTGGCTGAATTTTTCCGTTATTTTCCCGTCCTCAAGCACCACAACTCCCGCGGCGCAGATACTGCCCCAGAAAGGGTTCGCTGTCTCAAAATCAATGCAGGTAATTTTCATGATGAATGGATTATACGCCTTTTAGCCTTGTTTTAAAAGGCCAAAATTCCCGCGAAAAACGGCTCTTGCGATTTTAGACCTCAGGACGCCTTTCTCAGATTTTTTATCCTTTTCTCAAGGCTCGGGTGAGTGGAGAACAGGCCCGCAAGCCCGCCCATAAAAGGGCTGGCGATGAGAAGATGGGCGGTTTCGGGCGTGGCATTTGTATGCCGCACCCGTTTTAGGCCCGAATGTATCTTCTGCAGGGCGCTTATTAGCCCTTCCGCGTTGCCTGTTATTTTTGCGGCGCCCGAATCAGCGGAGTATTCCATTGAACGTGAAATCATCATCTGCACGAGTATGGCGGCGATCGGCGCAAGGATAAGCATAAATAGCGCGCCTGCTCCTCCGCCTCCGTTATTGTCGTTTGACCCGCCGAAGAAAATTCCTATGCGTGAGAGCAGCATTACAGCTCCGGCGACTGACGCAGCTATGGTACCTGTCAGCATGTCATAGTGTTTTATATGCGAGAGCTCGTGAGCTATAACTCCCTCAAGTTCCGGCTTGTTCAGCGTTTCCAAAAGCCCTGTTGTTACAGCCACCACCGCGTTCTGCGGATTTCTTCCTGTCGCAAAAGCATTGGGCATTGACTCGGGAATTATATAAATTTTCGGCCTCG
>CAYNMZ010000146.1:0-5642 GCA_964398505.1 uncultured Spirochaetia bacterium | reverse complement strand
CGAGCGAGGCAAGGGGGATCGAGTGTCCCTGGATGGCGCGCGGCCTGCCGTCCGGCCCGAACTTGCCGATGCGCGGCCCGAGCATGACCGTGCCTGCCAGCGATATCCAGCCGCCGGTCGAGTGGACCACGGTCGAGCCGGCAAAGTCGCCGAAGCCCATCTGCGCCAGCCAGCCCTGCGCGTTCCATATCCAGTGGCCCACGATCGGGTACACGAGCGAGCTGACCGCGGCCGTGTAGACCAGGTATGCGGGGAACTTCATACGCTCGGCCATGGCGCCTGCGACGATCGTGGCCGCGGCGCCGCAGAACGCGGCCTGGAACAGCCAGAAGGCGTACTGCCAGCTGCTGCCGTCATCGCCAGGTTTGAAATTGGACAGGAAAAAACCGCTGGTGCCAAACAAACCGGCTTTGTCAGCGCCGAACATTATGGCAAATCCAACTGCAAAGAAAGCGACTGACCCTATTGCAAAATCCATCAGGTTCTTCATAAGTATGTTGCCAACATTTTTTGCCCTGGTTAAGCCTGATTCCACCATGGCAAAACCTGCCTGCATGAAGAAGACGAGAAACGCTGCCACCAGCAGCCATACAAAGTCTATTGATTTTGCCGTGTCGGCAATTGACTTTGAAAGCGTGTCCATGGTAGGCGCATCTTCCGCAAATAGCGGGATTGACAGGAAAAGCAAGAACATTAGTACTGCATGTAAAACTTTGATTTGTTTAAACTTCATTTTAAGAACCTCCTTTTTAGTTTTAATTATGAAGTAAACAATCATTATGTATTAATGCAATATCCGTGCCGTGACATAGCTACTGAAGAACCGCCAGTAAATAAAAGAAAAACAGATTTACAATGCGATTAAAAATTAATCAAATATAAAAAAATGATTATTAATGTTAAAGTGACTAAAATTTATACATTTTTTATGATAGAAAGTTTCAGGCTAAGATTTTTAAAGAAAAAATACAAAAAAGACAGATGTTATTTTACCGCTGAAATAACCGGATTTACCCGATTGAGGAACATGCGGATGGCAGGCTTAAGATTTAAAGGTAAGATACTCTCATAATTCGGAAATATGCATGAACTGGCATTTGCGTAAATTTTTAATTTGATATTATCTGAATATGGAAAAACATGCTGGGTTACATACGATTTCAAAAGAAACAAAAGTTTGGCCTGCGGTCTGCGGCACGTGGCAGCGCGTGTTTTTGCTGTGGCAAATAACGCGATAAAAGCCGCAAATGCAGCGGGACGGACAGGGGAATGCGGCTGGCGCTGATATCATGCTTCATTGTGAAGGTCTGCCAATGCCTTAATGGCCCGAAAGGGAAATGATTGAGAACAGCGATATAAGGAAGCGACATATTGATAGCCTGAAATAAGCGGACAGAAATGATTTTACGGCACTAATTTCATTGACCCGGCCGCTCATTAATCCATAGGTCCTGCAGTAAATATGCCGGCATTATGCGCATGCGCCAGTTATTACAGCTTGGCAGGACATTAAAACATGCGCGGCCAGACTTTGTAAAAGCTACGGCTGGCTGGCGCGGATGCAACCCTGAATGAGGAATAAATTAGTCTTAAATATCTGATAATACATGGTAAATTTTCTTCTATGATTTGTTAGTAAAATAAACTATGACAGGAATTTGCGCGTGCTGAAAAAACGATTACCATGCAGGTTATTATCTTACTATCCCTCATATTCTCTTCCTGCGCCGTGCTGTATGTCGGCATCGGCTGTACTCTCGGATTTGGCGGAGGGGAAGCCGCGTCCTATGAAAGCTGGTCCGCCGAGGATGTTGTATTTCCAAAGCTTGATGGCGGATTGGCATATTTTGCCGAGATCGGGTCTTTTGAAAAGGAAGGGACAATGCAGGCTGCTTTTCTTATGGCGCCGGTAAAGGGCGTTTTCTCGGGCGGGGAATATGAGTGTATGATGTACCAGCTTTCGTGCGGGGCCAGGATAGGCATTAAGGAAGAGGATTTCACGGTAATGATAATGGTTCCTTCAACCTTACCTATCAGATGAGTACAATTCAGGATTCGTCCAATTAAGGCGTGCAGCCAGGCGAAGTAACTTTCAGCGGGTTTTGCGCCAATGCCGGGATCAGAGCAATGGCGGTGAAAGCTGATTCGTTACTGTTTAATATTGAGGCGCTCTGGACATTTGAGTCCTACGGGCGTGCCGACACAGTAGGTTAGGATGGCAAGATAGAGGAGGCCCTTTTTGTGACAGGCCCGGCGCTCAAAGCCGGACTTTATTTGATGCTGTGACACGGAGGATTACATGAAAAAAGTAATTTCAGCCGCCTGTTCTGTATTGATGCCGTTGGTATCTTTTCAGCTGTTTGCCTCAGATGCCGCGCCCGCGATAAAAGACTATGAACCGTGGAAATATACTGTTCTTGCGGGAATGGGCTCGTGCGGGGAATGCGACCCGAGCGATACGTTCAAGTACAACCATTATCTGCGGTAGAAGGAATGAAAAGCCGGCGAGGCGGCATTTGAATCGGCCTGGAGGGATTTAATTGGCAAGGAAAGCTTTCTGAAAGATTTTATTCCTGCGCAGCTTCTTGCTATAGGCGCAGTGACAGCGGCATCGTGTTTCATAATTTTTGCCATACTGTTCGAACAGCCGGAATTTATAAAGACGACGAGCTTCCAAACTCCGTTCACAGTTGACCTGAGCCGCGGCTTTGCTATAATAATAAAAATTAAATACGGAGACATAATATGAAAAGTGTCCTGCTGGCCGCAATCGCGGCTTTTTTATGTTTTATTCTATCGTCCTGCTGCGGCGCGCAGTGCAGGCTCAGGGCCCAGGACGCGGAAAATTATTATGTCATAAAATCAGGCCCAAAACCTGTGGAAGAGGCTGCTGTCAGACTGCTTGAAAACGAAGGGTACAAGCCTTTTGTCGAGAAGGAAAAGACCGAAACAGGAATAATAAGGACAGTCGTGACGGGAAAGTTCACTGCCGGAAAACCATTCAATAAGTACGCCAAATCCGCGCTGCAAAAGGCTGTGGCAAAAAGCGGCAAGCAGGACATAGCAAGGGCGGAAATAAAAAAGACAATATTGATATCTCAAAGATGGGACGCTTCCGGTGAAAGGATAGAAGACGGGCAGTCGGGCGTCACTGTGTCGGTTGAATTCACGGCAAGGAACGACAGGAATGAGTTAATAGATTCATGGTTAAGGGGCAGCGACTCACAGGACGCAATTGAAACTATAAAAAAGCTTGAACAAGAATTTGTAAAGTCACGTGAAAACCCCGGCCCGGCCAAGGGACAGTAAAAAAGGACAGTAAAAAAGGGACAGTAAAAAACACTTTAAAAAACAGCCGGGATTTTGTATAATCTTTCCATATCAATCAGGCAGATCTTCAAGGAGGATAAAAATGAAAAGAAATTCAATGCTTGTCATAATTTTATCCGCAATATTTATTATATCGGCGGCTTATGCTGTTTTTGCCGAAGATGATCCTTTTGCGGAACTGGATATGGGCGATCAGGCGCAGACCCAGGTTTCAACGGATAATTCGGGAACGCCTGATAATGACCCGTTTGCGGGGCTTGACATGGGAGACAACAGCCAGCCGGCTGAAGCGGGGAACAGCGACCCGTTCGCCGGTCTTGATACCGGAGACAGCCAGCAAGCTGGCGTTGACGTGCTTTTCCCGGACATGGGAGGGCAACAAGCTTCGGGAGGAAATGCGACTGCGCCCGGAGGCGAGGACGACCTGCTTGCCGGCCTTGACACGGCGACTGCTGATACAAAGCAGACTGAACCTGAGAAGGCGAAAAAACGTGATGCGGAGCCGCAAAAGTCAGTTGGGCCAGAAACTAAAAAAGCCATAACAAAAACAAATGATATATATACCAAAAGCAGCTATATAGGCGGTTACAGGCACCTGCGGGAAATAATGTCCTGGGGTATTAAGGCAACAAGCAGTTTGTCCGAGGAGAACGGGCCGGAAATGATCGTGGACAATATTATTGACACGGCATGGGTTGAAGGCAAGAAGGATGGCGGAAAGAAACAGGCGATAACTTTTGATTTCGCCGAAAAATATTTTATAGGCCTTTTTGAGCAAAAGTATAGGAAGGCTGAAATAAAGCAGTTTAAGATCCTGAACGGTTATGCCGCGGACAAGGAAACATGGAAGAAGCATTTCAGGGTCAAAAAGATGAAGATAACAAAAAACAAGAAGCTGCTTTTCTACGTTATGCTGCGGGATACAATGAACTGGCAGACTATAACAATGAAAAAGCCGTTAATTGTATCGCCGGGTGACGTTATTAAGGCGGAAATAATGGAAGTCTATCCGGAAGTACGTCGCGAGGACGACACTTATACGGCTATTACTGAATTCAATTTCATTGGCGGCCCTTACGGGGAACAGGTTTTGCCGAAATACATACAGGCGCATATGCAGTAAATGATTGTTAATAATGAAACAGAATGCCTTTCTTTGATGCGGCCTGAATTCCGCTCCGGGGGATTTGGTGTTTGAACGGATTTGCGGCACTTTCACCTCGCTTTTAGTCCTGTGGGTCCTGCTTTTGTGCGGGATCGGCTATGCCTGGCCGGAAGCGCTTATATGGATGAAGCCGTATCTTGAGTATTTCTTCATGTTTACCATGCTTGGCATTGGCCTCGTTCTTAATCCCGGGGATTTCTCCCATGTACTTAAAAAGCCCCTTGATGTGGTTTTGGGCTCTGCCGCTCAATACATAATAATGCCGTTTTTGGGCTGGCTTATAGCAAAGGCCCTTAACCTGCCTGCTCCGCTGGCTCTTGGCCTTATAATGGCAGGCGCGGCCCCGGGTGCAATGGCTTCCAATGTGATTTCATACCTGGCAAAAGCCGATACGGCGTATTCAATAGCTGTCACGACAACCACCACTTTCATTGCGCCGGTTATGACGCCGGCTCTCGTGCTTTTCTACGGCAGCACGTATATAAAGCTTGAATTCATGCCAATGTTCAGGTCAATAATGCTTATGGTCATAGTCCCGCTGGCTGCCGGGCTGCTCATAAAAAAAATTGCAGGAAAGAAAGTTGAAAGGTTGGCGCCGCTGTTCCCGGCTTTTTCAACCCTTTTTATAGCCTTTATAATAGGACTGGTACTGGCCTTGAATAAAAAGTATATTATGCGGGTCAGCGCGGTAATATTTATTGCCGTGGCCTTGCAGAACCTGGCCGGAATGGCGGCGGGTTACGCGGCAGGTATGCTCTTTAAGTTCGGAGAAAAAATGAAAAGGACACTGACTTTTGAGGTGGGAATGCAGAACGCGGGCCTGGGAGCTGTGCTTGCGTTAAAGCACCTGTCGCCGGAAGCGGCCCTGCCAAACGCGCTGTTTGCGGTGTGGTGCGTGATATCGGCGTCAGTGCTTGCCAATTTATGGGCTAAAAGGCCGGTGTAGCGGCGCGCGACTGCGTGCCACCGCAGGAATATATGGAAAAGCGGAGAACACATGAATACGGAACAGCAGATATTGTACGAGGACGAGGATTATATAGCGTTGAACAAGCCGTCAGGCATGCTTGTCATACCAGGCCGGTTTGACGCGTCAAAGGAAAACCTGTACGCTCTTTTGGGTGAAAAATACGGAAAAATCTGGATC
>CAYNMZ010000145.1:0-5661 GCA_964398505.1 uncultured Spirochaetia bacterium | reverse complement strand
CCTAAGATATTCAGACGCCATTGTAATTACAAACACCAATCTTTGCGAAAACCCTGAAAGTATACAGCGTATAAAAGATTATATACTCGCCAGGCATAAGGACGCCAGGATATTTGAAGCCGAAATACAGCCAAAGTTTTTTTATAATGTATTTACCGGCGAGAAATTCGGTACGGATTATCTTAACACGAAAAAGGTGATATGTTTTTCCGGGCTTGGAAATCCAATAAACTTTGAAAAAACTTTGAGGGCGCTTGGTGCCAAAGTGACCGTGGGATTAAGGTTCAGAGACCATCATGTCCTGGAAAAAAAGGAAGCTGAGGCGTTATGCAGTCTGAAGGAAAAGACAGGCGCGTACTGCATTGTGACAACTGAAAAGGACGAAGTCAAAATAAGGCGGAAGAATTTTCCGTGTAACGCCGTGATTGCCCTAAAGACATCCGTGCTGATAAAGAATATAAAGGAACTTGAAAAAATACTGAGGATAGAACGTTGAAAGTGCTTCTTGTCAGGCTTTCGTCCGCCGGAGACATCCTGCTGTGTCATGGTATTATAAAAAGGCTTAAGGCTGCAGGCCACAGGCCCGACATGCTCGTGAAGGCAAATTTTGCGGACGCGGCAAAAGCCGCTGGCGCAGGCACAGTGCATCTTTTTGACGGACCTGAAAACGAAGGTTTTCTTGCCTGCGTGAAAAGGATGTCTGCCGAAAGATACGACGCTGTTGTGGACCTTCACGGCACCATAAGGTCGCAAATGCTCACGGCAATGATAAGTTCCGCGAATAAGGCCTATTATTCCAAGAACAGCTTAAAAAGAAGGCTTATGGCGGCGTTTAAATGGTTTATTTCGGGCACTGTTGTTTCTGTGCCTGAAGCATATGAGAAGACTGTAATGGCCGCGCTGCCGGACATAAGGCCGCGCACTAAGACCGCTCCGCGCCCGCGTCGCAAAATAAGAAATATACTGATACATGCAGGCGCAAAATGGCCGCTTAAGCGATGGCCGTACTTTCCGGAACTGGCGCGCAGGCTTTCGGCCATTAAAGGAATAAATGTCGTAATAACCGGTGTGAAGGATGAGGTTGAAAATTGCCAGGAATTGTTATATTATAAAAAAAATAATGTAAAGAATATGATAGGGAAGACGGATTTTAAAGGCCTTTTGGAACTTATTAAAAAAAGCGATTTCTTCATAGGAAATGATACTGCCGCTGCCCATGCCGCTGATATGTACGGTGTTCCGTCGGTTGTGTTTCTCGGACCGACTGTTTCGGGGTTCGGTTTCATTACAAGGGATAGATTTCATGTGATTGAACAGGACGGGCTTTTATGCAGGCCGTGCCATGTGCACGGCGCCGGAAGCTGCCTGACCGGAGGATTTGAATGCATGAGGCGGACCGGCGCAGATAAGGCTTTTCAAGAAATAAAAAGAATAATAAATTTGGAACGGCGGGGAAAATGGACAGGAAAAAAATAATGCACGCTAAACAGGTGAATTTGAAGGAGGCGGAAACGGCCCTAATTATAGCGCCGTACAATACTGCTGATTTCATACTCTCCACTCCGGCAATCGCCGCGCTAAAACAGGCGATGGCCCCGAAAAGCAGGCTCACTGCTGTTGTGTCAAAACGAGCGTTGGGCTTGGCGAAAAAAGCATGCTGTATTGACCGTGTAGTGCCTATGCGCGGGCCTGTTGCGATCCTGACGGCTTTGATGACCGCGGCGGGCAGTTATGATGTGCTTGTTAATTTCGAGCCAAACCACAACTCGTCAATGCTGATAAGCCTGATGGCACGCTCAAGGGTAAAGGTCGCGTACGCTTTGAAAAACGAAAAGAAACTGCATAACGCGCTTCACAACCTTCAGCTGCGGACACTTGAGACGCCGGAACATAAGACAATTGAATATCTGAACCTTGTGCGTTTTATAGGCGCCAATTCATATGATTTTGAGCACAAGATAAGGATTTCGGAAGAGGATAAGTCTTATGCGGGTGAATTTATGAAAAAAAATGAGATAACCGGCTCTGATGTGATAATAGGCATACATCCCGTATTAAAGGATGAGAAGAAAAGGTGGGCAATCAACAAGTTTCACCAGCTTATAAGGAGCCTGGTGGAAAAATTCAACGCAAAGATAATAGTCTATTACCATGAGGACGAAAAGGACAGGCTTGAGGAATTTATGCACGTTATAAGGAACAAGGCTTTGCTGGCAGATACGACCGATTACGGGAAACTTATGGCCATGGCCACGTATTTTTCGTGCTTTGTGTGCAATGAGACGGATTTTATGCACCTGCTGGCGCCTTTTACAAATTTGGTAGTTATTTGGGGAGGGACTGACCCTGACAATAACAAACCGTCCGGAAACAGGCATGAAATAATAAGGCCGATGGACGGTAACGCGGATTCCGTGCCTGTGTCAAACGTTATGGACGCGGTGAAAAAGTTTATTGAACAGCAGGGCTTATGAAAATTTCCGCTGTAGTTGCTGTTTATAATGAGGAAAAGAACATAGCAAGGTGCCTGGGAAACCTTTATTTTTGCGACGAGATAATCGTAGTTGATTCAATGAGCACGGATAAGACAAGGCAAATAGCCCGCCGTTTTACTAAAAAAATCATTTCTGCCAGGTTTACCGGGTTTTCAGACGTAAAGAATGCGGGGATACAAAAGGCGCGCGGGCAATGGATTTTAAGCGTTGACGCCGACGAGGAGATAACCCCGGTGTTACGGGACGAGATTTTGCGTGTCACGTCGCTGCCCGAAGCCGCGGACGGGTATTATATAAAGCGACTGACGTATTTTCTCTCAGGTTTTATTAGGTATTCCGGTTGGGGAAACCGTGATTACCAGCTTAGGCTTTTTAAAAAGAACGCCGGTCTTTTTGAGGGCGAAGTGCATGAGCGCGTGGTTATAAAGGGCAAAACAGCAAGGATAGATGAACCGATGCTGCACTATTCCTATCCGGATTCTTCTGTGTATATAAGCAAGATGAACAGGTACACATCCATGCAGGCTAAGTCGGGAAGGGGAAACGCCATAGTAAAGATGATTTTCAACCCTGTCATAACTTTTATTTCAAAGTTTTTTTTAAAGGCAGGTTTTAAGGACGGTTTCAGGGGGTTTGTTCTGGCTGTGTACAGTGCTTTTTCTGAGTTTGTCAGGTACGCCAAACAGGCAGAAATAAAGGACGGTATTTTATACGGCCAGGGTATAGTGGTAAGGGCGCCGAACTGGCTCGGTGACTGCATAATGCTGACAGCATACCTTGCCGGACTCAAAAGCGTTTTTGGAAAGCTTGTGCTGGCTGTAAGGCAGGGAACCGAGGGGGTTTTTGACGGGAATCCCTATGTTGACAGGGTAATTATAATAAGAAAAAAGGGTTTGCACGGAATTTTATCAGCTGCAGACGAAATCAAAAATGAGGGAGTCAAAACTGCGGTGTCGCTTGCCCCTTCTTTTTCATCAAACCTGACTTTGTTTTTATCCGGGGTAAAGAGGCGTTATGGATATTTGGACGATTTAGGCGTCTTTTTCCTGACGAGAGCATACAGGCGCGACAAGACGCACAGGCGGGAACACGTAATGGACGAATATGCCAATGTCATAAGGCTGGCCGGAGCAAATGCCGCAGTTGAAAATTTACAGGAATTATTTAATGCCGTGAAACCCCGGATAAGGCTTCCAAAAAAATATTACGTAATAGCGCCGTTCGCGGCTTTCGGAAAATCAAAGGCGTGGCCTTTGGAATACTACGAGGAACTGGCCGATAAGATAATGTCTTCTTCGCCGAAAAACCACGTATTTCTGGCTGGCGGCAAGGCTGATGAAAATACAGGAATAAGGGGCGCGCTTCTTAAAAACACTCGTTTTCATGACTTCAGGGGAAAGCCGCTTGCGGAAACATTAGGTCTAATTAAGCGCGCGTATTTCTTTGTAGGGAATGACTCCGGGCTTTCGCATGCTGCTGACGCCCTTTCTGTTCCTATGGCTGTAATTTTCGGAGCAACGGCGCCGCACTGGGCAGGGCCTGTTTCTGAAAATGCGAAAATCATTTACAGGGGCATTAAGTGCCAGCCATGCTTCAAAAAAATTTGCAGGTTTGGACATTACAGGTGCCTGACGGATGTAAAACCCGGCGAGGTTTTCAGGATAGTCAGACGGTAATCGCGGGGAAAGCATTTGCCTGCCAGGTACTGAATGCATAAAAACTTTTGTAATTCTTACGGATGGAATATTTTTCATTTAGATGGGAATGAGTCCGCTGAGGTCAATATGTAAAAATGCCTTTTCCGCTTAGCCTTAAAAGAGTTTCATGAATGATGAAAATATCAGGTAAAAATACATTTCAATTCGCTTTAGCGGAAGAGTTTGGCATAAAAGTGAGCGGTTTGTTTACAAAATGAGGTTTTATGGTTGCCGCGATTATGAAAAGGCCGAAGGGTTTTAAAACCTGGACATTTGCCGGCCTGCCTTACGGGTATTAGGATACGTGGACTGCGGCACCATGCAAACAGGAGTATCAGTGAAAACAAGCTTTTTGAAGTCAATGTCCGTTAAATTTATGTTGCAGACGGGGTATAACGCTATATTTCCGTATTTAAATGCCGTTCAATTTGAAATAAAACAAATATTTGAAATGTTCCACGCACAGCCGACGTCAAGGAGATTTAAGCTTTTGAAGTTTTCGGGCAGGTTCCTTATAAAATCATAGGGGATTCCGTACCTTTAAATGAAAAGCTTGAGTTTGCAGTAAAAGTATACAATGTCAAAAGCCGTTTTTGCTCTTGACTGCGCGGTCCTCTGTTATATTATCATGATGCTGAAAAACGGGAAATATGAAAGAAAGCGTGTTTCAATTGAAATAACTGTGGTATTAATTACCGACGCTTGACGATGTTATAAGCATAGGTTAAAATATTTTTAAAAGGAGACGTAAAATGAAGAAAATGCCGGAAAAGGAAGTGCTTGCCGCCATAATAATCGGCGCGGCTATCGTCACAGGTTCTTTTGTGTTCGGGACTTTTTTTTACGCGTCAAAAACAGCGGGAAACACGGTAAAGGTGACGGGTTCTGCGACGAAAAAGATAAGTTCCGACATTGCCAAGCTGTCAATGACATTGAGCATGACAGTGCCGGAGAATTCTGTAAAAAATGCCCAGGCAAGGATGATGGAGGATGTTGAACTGCTGAAATCCAAATTGAAGGCGAAGGGTATTACCGAGAATAAAATAAAGATTTGGCCTCTGGCTGTGAATAAAAGCTATGATTACGACAGGTCAAAAGGGCCATCTATGTACATGCTTTCGCAGACTGTGGTTGTGACATCGGGTGAGCTAGCCAAAATTGAGGAAATGGCCCTTAATACGAGGGATCTTTCGGTAAATTACGCCATATTGCAGGGGCTTGAGACACAGTTTCTCGTATCTGATTTGACTTTGATAAAAAGGGAGCTTATAGCCGAGGCTACAAGGGATGCCATGGCCAGGGCGGTTGAAATGGCAAAAAAGTCAGGGTTAAATATAGGCAAGATGGTTTCTGCGAAGGCAGGGGTAATACAGATAAAGGCTCCTGACTCCGTGGAGGTCTCGGATTACGGTATATACAGCACAAGCACTATAGAGAAAGACATAACAGTGACTGTTAACGCTGAATTT
>CAYNMZ010000144.1:0-5673 GCA_964398505.1 uncultured Spirochaetia bacterium | reverse complement strand
CGTTCCATTGATATTATCCTGTATATTTTCCTGAGCTCAGGCCTGTCAAAAAGCTTTTTAAAGGCTATCAGGTTGTTCTGAAGCAGGAGATAACTTTCAAGGGGCTTTATGGTCTCCGGCGGCCCCATTTTTACGGGATTGTCCTCGTCTATCAGCTTCTTGAAAAGGTCATATATATTGTCCAAAATTTCCTGCTTTGAGGCGAAGTGATGATACAGCGAGCTTTCTTTAATGCCAACCGCATTGGTTATATCCCTGATGGAAGCGCCCGGATAGCCTTCCTGGGAAAACAGGTCTATGGCAGTTTCTATGATTTTATCTTTTGTATCAAGAGCGCCTTTTTCCGCTACAGCTGTTTTTATCCTTGCCATGTCAGCTCCTTTATAATAAATCATTCAACTAACGCTTGTTATATTATACCTAACAACCGTTAGTCGGTCAACAGGTTTTTTGGCAGAAAAAAATTGACATTTGGCCTATATGCGTATATATTTTAAGTAAGTAAATTAGTTCACGCTATATTTTATTATTACTTAGTTAATAGCACTAAAATTTTTTTTTGAGTCTAATATAGTGAAAAAAATCACATATTATTGGAGGACATGATGACAATCACAGCAAAGCCCGGCACCGGAAACAAACTGCAAAAGGTAATATCACGGCCCATACCTGACACAACAGGAATTGATACACAGAAAATTGACGCCATTATTTCCAGGTACAAGGACAAACAGGGCGAGATTCTCAGCATTTTAGAGGATACCCAGAAGGCAACAAAACACACTTATCTTCCCGAAGCTGCCCTTAATTACATTTCTTACAAAACAGGCATACCGATGTCACGTTTATACAACATTGTCACGTTTTACGCCTTCTTTAATCTTAAGCCACAGGGCGACCATACAATTACCGTTTGCCGCGGCACAGCCTGCCATACCAGGGGCTCAAAGGCGCTGCTTGACGATTGCGGCATCAGGCTCGGCGGCGCGAAAGCGCTGGAAGACGGCGAGTCCTCGTTTACAACCCCTGACAACAAGTTTACCATAAGGACTGTCGCGTGCTTCGGGCAGTGCGCTCTCGCGCCCGTGGTAATGATCGACGAGACAATTCATTCAAGCGTTACAATCCCGCAGCTGCAGAAACTGATTGAAAACGTTGACAAAAAAAACGGGAGGAATAAATAATGAAACTGACCGGGAAGAACTCACTTGACGAGCTTAAGAAAAAGAACCTGGGTAAGATTCTGCCGCAGACGCCGATGATAAATGTCGGGACAGGGACTTGCGGAAACGGCAACGGGGCGGACAAGATATTTGAGAAGATATCCGCCATGGTTAAGGACAAAAAATACAGCATAAAGGTCTCTCCCGTAGGATGCTTCGGATTCTGCGCGGAAGAGCCGTTTGTCAACGTTTACATCCCCGGCAAGCCGCTGGTAATTTTGCACAAGGTCACCGAGGATGACGTAAACGACATCGTGGAAAGCGCGGCAAAGAACATGGCGCCGCTTAAAAAGGCTTTCTGCAAGATTGAGGAATGGGATTTTTTAACGTCAAAAATCACTTACGGCAAGGGTTTCCCGGAACTTAAGTCATGGGACGAACTGGATTTTTTCAAGGGCCAGAAAAAAATCGTCCTTCGCGATTCGGGCATTATCAACCCTGAGGACATAGAGGAGTATATTGCCGTAGGCGGTTACCAGGCCCTTTACAAGGCGCTTCATGAAATGAACCCTGAAACAGCCCTGGAAGAGGTTAAAAAATCAAAACTCCGCGGAAGGGGCGGCGCGGGCTTCCCGACAGGCAGGAAATGGGAGCTTATGAAGCAGGTGAAAGCCGACCAGAAATACATCATATGCAACGCCGACGAGGGAGACCCGGGCGCTTACATGAACAGGAACGAGATAGAAAGCGATCCGCACTCTCTTATAGAGGGTATGATAATCGGCGCTTACATAATGGGAGCTTCAAAAGGAGTGCTGTATGTCAGGGCAGAATACCCGCTGGCAGTGCAGCGGCTGGACAAGGCGATAAAGTCGGCCAGGGAATACGGCCTTTTAGGCGACAATATACTGGGCTCGCAGTTCTCCTTTGACCTTGAATACGTGGAAGGCGCCGGAGCTTTTGTGTGCGGCGAAGAGACAGCTTTGATAGCTTCAATAGAAGGAAAAGCAGGAAGGCCCATACCAAGGCCCCCTTATCCCGCGCAAAAGGGACTGTGGGGCAAGCCTACAAACATAAACAACGTGGAAACATGGTGCAATATACCGGTGATAGTGCTTAACGGAGGCGAGGCGTTCACAAAAACAGGCACTGAAAATTCCTCGGGCACAAAGGTTTTTTCCCTTGTAGGCAAGATAAAGAACACAGGGCTCGTGGAACTTCCGCTCGGCACTCCGCTGGAGAATATAATATATGAAATGGGCGGCGGCACAGGCACAAAAAAGAAGATCAAGGCCGTGCAGACAGGCGGGCCGTCAGGCGGCTGCATACCTGTACAGCATTTCGGGACACCCGTAGATTACGAGTCGCTGAACGCCCTCGGAGCCATCATGGGCTCAGGCGGAATGGTTGTAATGGACCAGGACAACTGCATGGTGGACGTCGCAAGGTACTTTATAGAATTTACCTCACAGGAATCCTGCGGCAAGTGCACGCCGTGCAGGGAAGGCCTTTCGCAGTCCCTGAACATACTTAACAAAATCACAAAAGGCAAAGCTGAAATGAAGGACCTTGAAACTCTTGAAACTCTCGCCACTGTAATCAGGGATTCATCACTGTGCGGGCTTGGCCAGACCAGCGCAAACCCCGTGCAGACCACGCTCAAATATTTCAGGAAGGATTACGAACAGCATATTGAAGGCCACAGGTGTTCCTCCGGAGTATGCGAATCGCTTTTCACCGCGCTATGCGAAAACAGCTGCCCGATGCACATGAACATACCCGGTTACCTCCAGCTTATAAGCGAAAACCGTCTGGAAGACGCCTTTGAGCTTACAATACGGGACAACCCGCTTCCCGGCACGCTCGGCAGGATATGCCATTTCCACTGCCAGATGCAGTGCAGGAGGGAAACAATAGACGAACCGGTGTCACAGGGAGAGATACACAGGTACCTGTCTGACACCATGTACAAGATGGGCAAGGAGGACCAGATTTACAGGAAACTGATAGCCGAGAAACTGCCGGCTACGGGAAAGAAAGTCGCCGTTGTCGGCGCAGGACCTGCAGGACTTACAGCTGCGTTCTATCTTGTGCGGCTCGGGCACGACGTGACAGTATATGACGACCATGAGAAAGGCGGCGGTATCTGCCGTTACGGCATTCCCGCTTACAGGCTGCCAAAGGACGTCCTCGACAAGGAACTAGTTATGTTTGAGAAATTGGGCGTGAAATTTGTCTATAACACACGCATAGGCAAAGACATTTCTTTTGAAAAGCTGAAAAAGGACAATGACATTGTGTATGTGGCCGTCGGCGCGCACAAGGACCAGGAACTTGACCTTCCCGGCAAGGAACTCTCCGGAGTCTATCCCGGATATGAATTCCTTGAGGATTTCGCCCAGGAAGGCAAAATGAAACCCGGGAAGAATGTGGTTGTCATAGGCGCAGGCAATGTGGCAATAGACGCGGCAAGGTCTGTCCTAAGGACAGGCGCGAAAGTCACCATAGTTTACCGCCGCGGCAAAGATTCCATGCCCGCGAACGAGACCGAGATAAGAGACGCGGAAGAAGAAGGCATTGAGTTCAAATTTTTTGCCGCTCCAAAGAAAATAATAGGAAACACCAAAGGCGGCGTTATGGGACTGGAAGTTACCCTGCAAAAAGCCGGAGGTTTTGACGAATCAGGAAGGAGAAAGCCTGTCCCGACCGATAAGACCGAAATCGTCGAATGCGACACCGTTATAATGGCTATTGGCGAGAAGGTTGATTCCTCCTTCGCCGCCGAACTGGGTATCGCGACCAATAAAAACGGCACGCTTATAACTAATCAGAACAGCTTTAAGGCGGCTGAGGGAATATTTGCCGGCGGTGACGCGGTATCAGGACCGGCGACAGCTGCCGAAGCAATGGGAATGGCCAAGAGGGCCGCTGAAGCCATAGACGCGGAGCTCATGGGTCCGGGAAGGTTCAGAAAACTTTTCAGGGTTTTTGATTATAAGAATGTCGTGCCTTTTGAGCCCCAGGGAGGCAAGATGAACCGCTCCAAGCACCTTCCCGTAAAAGAAAGGGTCAACAATTTCCAGGAAGTGCTTTCGGGTTATTCCGGCGAACAGGCCAAAACAGAGGCCTCAAGATGCCTAAGATGCGATGTCAAGGTGTGTTAAGATCCGGATTTTGCGAGAAAAACGCCAATAAACATGAAAAAAACCCAAGGAGAACATAAAATGGACAAGGTTAAAGTCAGGATAAACGGCAGGGAAACAGAGGTCGAAAAAGGAATTACCATATTAAAAGCCTGCAATCAGGCCGGAATAAGGGTGCCTACGCTTTGCTACCTTGAAGACGTCTGTTCCAACGCCTCTTGCGGGGTATGCGTTGTGGAGGTAAAAGGCGCCCGCTCGCTTGTCCGTTCATGCGTGCAGGCGGTTTCCGAAGGCATGGAAATTACTACAAACTCGGCGCGCGCGATGCAGGCGCGCAGGACCAACATTGAGCTGATACTCGCGAACCATGCGAATGACTGCCTGAACTGCGCAAGGAACCAGAATTGCGAGCTGCAGGAGCTGTCATACAATATGGGAATTGTGGGCTCAAATTTTGTCAGGACCAAGAAAGAGGAGGCCCTTGACGACACATCGCCTTCTCTTGTACGCGACAACAACAAGTGCATACTTTGCGGCCGATGCGTTTCCGTGTGCGCGGAAGTGCAGTCTGTTCACGCCATAAACTTCACGGGAAGGGGACTGAAGACACATGTATCCACTTTCATGGACAAGGGCCTTGGCAATGTGGCGTGCACGAATTGCGGCCAGTGCGCGCTTGTATGCCCGACCGGCGCCATAACAGAAAAGGATTCGACCAGGGACGTTTGGCGCGAACTTCAGGACCCTGAAAGAGTGGTTATTGTGCAGACAGCTCCGGCTATAAGGATAGGCATTGGCGAAGCTATGGGAATGGGGCACGGCGCCCTTGTAACCGGCCAAATGGTGGCAGGCCTGCGGAGGCTTGGTTTTGCCAGGGTATTTGACACCAACTTCACGGCCGACCTCACAATCATGGAAGAAGGCTCGGAGCTTATAAAAAGGATAAAAACCAACGGGACGCTGCCTATGATAACATCATGCTCGCCCGGATGGATCAAATTCATAGAGCACTTCTTTCCTGAGCAGGTGGGCCACCTTTCCACATGCAAGTCACCCCAGCAGATGTTCGGCGCAGTCGCCAAGACTTACTACGCCGAGAAAACAGGCATTGACCCAAGGAAAATATCCGTGGTATCGGTCATGCCATGCACGGCAAAAAAATATGAGGCAAGACGGCCCGAAATGACCGGCGCTTTTGATTACTGGAAGAAGAAAATGAGCCTCAAGGATTCTGAAATGTTCTATGACGTTGATTATGTGCTTACCACAAGGGAATTGGCCAGGATGTTCAAGCAGGCCGGAATACAGTTTTCATCCCTTCCGGAGGAAAAGTTTGACAGCCCGCTCGGCGCTTCATCCGGCGCGGC
>CAYNMZ010000143.1:1553-5688 GCA_964398505.1 uncultured Spirochaetia bacterium | reverse complement strand
ACTGCCTGCCTTGGGGAGTTTTTTTGCCTCATCGGGATAATCGCATTGGGCTGACACAGCCGCAAGCCTGTTGCCGCAGCCCAGGGCGTATATCATCTCCGTGTGCGCGGGCGAAAGTGAAACGACCCTTTTGACAGGCGTTTCCACCTCAATCCTGCGTCCCACATCGTCGTTTATGACCGCAGCTGCGGCGGCAAGCGGGACAGCCAGCAATACCGCCGCGGCCAGCGCCGCACGAATGCTGAATTTGCAGTTTGCGATTTTCAATTTTCCACCTTAACCGATTTGTGTGTTTTCAAAATTCAATCCCCCTTTGCGCCTTTACGCCGCGGCTGTAAGGGTGCTTTATTTGCTTCATCTCCGTCACAAGGTCGGCGGTCCTGACAATTGATTTAGCCGCGTCACGGCCTGTCAGTATGAAATGGCAGCCGGCCCCGGTCATATTTACCGCCGCACACAGCTCTTTTTTATCCAGGAGTTTCAGGCTGACAAGGTGCGTGACCTCGTCCAGGACTATCATGCCGTATTTGCCCGACCTTATCGCCGTCTTAACTTTTTCCCAGTCAGCCCTTACCGAAGCGCGCAGTTTTTTCATGTCCACGGCCTTATCAAACAGCGGAGACTTTTCACGGAAGCGGACAACCTTTATCCCGCATTTCTTCATCATTTTTTCCTCGGATTGCGGGAAAACGCCTTCCTTCAGGAACTGGAAAAACGCCACTTTCATGCCAGCCCCGGCGGCGCGCACAGCCTGCCCTATGGCCGCCGTGGTCTTCCCCTTCCCATTGCCTGTATACAGCTGGACTATCCCTTTATTTCTCATTTCTTAAGCTCCCCGTTTTCAGTTTATGGCTTATGGATATTTGGTTATTTGGCTATTGGCTGTCAGGTTATTGCCGTTACCGGCCGCTACACTCCTTTTATATGGTACTCAATCTTGTTCCTTTGCGCTTTTGGCAGGTGCGCGACGCCGTTCAGGTGAAGAAGAAAAAAAGCTTTCTTTTTCTCGTTATAAAAAACTTCGGATATTGACGAGTTATATATCCTCAATTTTTTATAATCTTTAAGGCCGAGCACATGCGACACTATCTGCCTTACCACGCCGCCGTGCGTCACTATCAAAATGTCCCTGCCCTGATATTTTCTCACAATGTCGTCAAACGCGCGGTTAACGCGGGCGAAAAACCTCCTGTCATTTTCCCCGTCAAAATCACTTTTTCTGTCCCTGTAAAGCTCATAACGCCTGCCTTCAAGACTGCCGTAATCCCGCTCGCGAAGCCGTTTGTCCCTTTTTATCCCGGCGCATCCGCAGGCCGAAGCTATTATCCTCGCCGTGTCATAAGCCCTCTTTAAATCACTGCTTATTATAGCGTCGATTTTCCTTCCTTTGAATTCCCGCGCGATATATCCGGCCTGCCTTATGCCGCTTTTGTTAAGCTTAGTGTCAGAATGCCCCTGGAAAAGCAATTTTGTGTTCCAGTCGGTCTCACCGTGCCTAATTAAGTAGATATGCAATTCCTGCGCCTCCGTAGTTTTGGCCTGTTCCGGCGCCGTGTCGCTGCCTTTAACGCGGGATACAGTCCTGCCTATAAAATACAAAAACCCGGCCTTCGCCGGGTTCGTCAATAAACTTTTTCCCTTTTCGCGAAGGTACTTTCCGTTGTCTGCAGTAGGCCGGGCTCTGCCTTTTCGGCAATTACCGTTGCGGAACAGCGCCCCGGATCTCACGGGGACTTCCCCTGCAAAAACGTCAAATTCATAAATAAATTATCACAACCCGTTTAAAATGTCAATTTATAATTTAGAGTGCGTTCCAATACCCACATGACCAATAAATAATGATGTCCGGCTTGAGCCGGACTTTTATTAATGTAAAACAAAAAGCGCTTTGCTGAAGCGAAGCGTTTTCATATCTATTGGTTATATGGTTATTGGTTAAATTTGATTGCCACCTTTAAATTATGCTCCATCCCTTCCCTGCTCCCGTTGTAAGGAAGGAGCAGGGTGCGCTTAAAAGCGCTGATGGCGTCCTTTTTCCTGTGCGCGGCGAGCAGCTCCACGCCGTAGTTCGACAATGCGCCGGAGTAGTTTGATATAAGCGCAAAATTATCCGTGTCTTTCCGATAACCGGCGTTATAAACGCCCCTGTATGAATACATCCTGAAATAATCCGGTTGCAGCATGCCGAACGCCTTTATGGTTATGCCGGCCTGTGCGTGCGGTATTACCATCTTTTCCGCGTCGTCGACGGAAAAACCGCCGTACAGGTCCCTGCCTATCCCGAGGAAAAGAAGCGCCTTTTTTATGTTCCTGCCGGGATTTCCCGGTTCCATTGCCGCGTCCCCGTATTCCTCCGTAAACGCCCTGATGCCCCACGGGAACGCTAGCGTCTGACCAATTATGATGCCGCGCGCGCCCGCAACAGTGCCGAAATAAGAGAGCGGCATGGCGTCAAAATCCGAGGTCGTAATGTAAATGCCGCCGCCATATGTCTTGATTATATTATTTCCGTAATCGTAGCTCAGGAAGTTTTTCGATATTGACTGCAGGCCGTTTAAGGCCGGGCCCGTCACAAGGCAGAGCAAAAGCAGAATGGCCGCGACCGCGGCAGTCGCCCTTTCCCTGTTTTCCATCAGCCATTCAAAACCCGCGCCTATGAAAAGCGCCATGACAAACACCGACGGCAGGTAATAACAGGATGATTCCTGCCTGCGCCTGAAGAGCAGGATGACAGAAAGCATGTTAACGGCAGCGGCAACGGCGAGGAGCGCCGCGGTCTTTTTGTCCTTCGCAAACGCCCCAAAAACCCCTATCAGCGCCGCGCCGCACAGCGCGATGTAGCCGGCGAACACGGCCGTAAACGCCTGCATGCTCTGGAAGCCGAGAATAGAAAGGCTGAGCGGCTCGGACTCTCCCCTGTAATTGAGCCTTAAGGCATGTGTTATAAATCCTGCAATGTCACGCGGGTCGCCGTGGTTCAGCGCAGCCGTCCCGGCCCTGAGCGGCAGGTAAACATATGCAGAAAGGCCGATAAACAGGAAAAACAAAACGCCGGGGATTTTTTTTGCCGCTTCCCTGCCGCCTGCGGCAGCCGCGAACGCGATCGCAGCCGGTGCTATCACAGCCATGCTCTGCCAGTGATGCGCGAGCGACAGACCCGCGGTAAAGGACAAAAGGTAAAGGTCCCTGCCGCGAAATTTTCTCGCCAGCGACGCGCTTAATGCCAGCGTTGCCGCAAGAAAAATGACGTTAAGGGAATATACTCCGCCTTTAGCGTCAAGTGCCGCGTTGAAAAAAGCCGGAGCAAGAGAGAGAGCAGGCGGTAAAAGCGGCCGACGCGGCGCCTGCGCCCGGGAACAGGAAAAGGAATATCAAATATGCAGCTGCAACAGCAAGCGCAGCAAGGAAAGCTGCCATTATGTTTAAATTAATGCCGGGACCGCCGAGCTGTAAGAGTGTGAACGTCTTGCCGAGCATCGAATAAAACGGGTATCCGGGAGGGTGTCCTATGCCAAGGGTCTTTGCGGCAGCTATGGTCTCGGGAAAGTCGTTGTTGTTGAAAGTCGGGAAGACCGAAACAAGGTAAAAGCAAAAAACAAAAGGAACAATACCGCAGGAAGGGCTGATTTAACGTTAATTTTTGGCATTTGTTCTCTCTTTCCTCATCCATATACCTCTTTCCTCATACCCATTCCCTATCCTCATACCGGCCCTATCTCCCCATCTTCATCCTCAATCCTTGTCATTCATTTTTTCACGCTTCGGTACCGGATATGGATTTAGGATGAGGATTGATACCTGTCGCGATTATCTTAATCGTAATCGCTCGGGTATTGTCGGGACTAAGGCCCGATACAACCGATCCAAAGACGCAACAAAAAAGGCCCCCGGGGATTGTTTTCCCGGAGGCCTTATATATCATGTACTTCTTATTCGCCGTCGTCGCCTATTGAGTTTGTCGGGCAGGATTCCATGGCTTCCTTTACCTGTCCTTCCTCAGCCGAGTTCTCGGGCTGTTTTGCCACATAAGCGTGCGACCCGTCAGAGTTCATTTTGAAATTTTCCGGAGCGGTCCCTTCGCATACGCCGCAGGCTATGCACTGGTCGTCAACGTAATACTTGCCTGCCGTGTTCT
>CAYNMZ010000143.1:0-1543 GCA_964398505.1 uncultured Spirochaetia bacterium | reverse complement strand
CTCCGATACTTTCCCGGTCTTGTTCGCCATATCAAAGTCCTCCTTGTATATTTTCCCAAAACCTTTAAACATTATGAATATATAATATCCCGGGTTTTTTTTCAATGCTTTTTTTCACTTCCTGAGCACGACGGGCTTTTCACCCGTAAAATCAATGACCCGGGAGGCCCTGCCGCTCACCTGCCTGTCGTCAATCACGGAAAGCGCCGCCTTTGACCTGATTTCAAAGCTTATGTCGCCGAATTTTACCGGAGTCTTATCGCCCGAGACGTTCGCGCTTGTCGCGGCCAGCGGCCCGTTTTTTTTCAGCAGCGCCGAAAGCAGCCGCGACCTTATCACCCTTATGCCTATGGTGCCGCGCTTCAGGAAGCTGAAGTGTTTTTGCCTGTTTTTCTTCAGCTTAAGGACGAGCGTGAAAGGGCCGGGCAGGTACTTGCGGGCCTTTTTCATCATGGCGCCGTCCATAGCGGCGTATTTCGCGGCTGACCTGATGTCCGGAAAGAAAACCTGCAGGGGCTTGCGGAAATCCCTGCCCTTTATTGAATATACCTTCCTTACCGCTTTCTTGTCTGCCGCAACGCAAAAAAGGCCGTAGACCGTTCCTGCCGGAAGTACCACAACGCCGCCCCTGCTTAACTCTTCGCTTATTTCACGCGCAAGTTTTCTCATGTCCGTGCGGGCCGCGCTCTCACTGCTTCTTTTTTCCTTCCAGGAATTTCTGTATGCCTTCCTTCTTCAGCTTCGCGTCCTTTTCCTCAACAGCCACGGCAAGCGACGCCTTATGCGCCTTAAGCTTTTCCTTCAGTTCGGGGTGCTTTCCTGCCACTATCTGGGCAGCCAATACGCCGGCGTTCACAGCCCCGGCCTTCCCTATGGCCACCGTCGCCACAGGTATGCCGGCCGGCATCTGTACCGTGGAATACAGCGCGTCAACGCCGTTTAACGCGCCTCCGGGCATAGGCACGCCGATGACAGGAAGAGTGGTGTGGGCCGCGATAACGCCCGCAAGATGCGCTGCCATGCCCGCGGCGGCTATTATGACTTCCACGCCTTCCTTTTCCGCCTTTTCTATGAAAGCAGGGACCTTGCCCGGCGTCCTGTGCGCCGACATTATCGTAACCTCCGCCGATATGCCGAACTTTTCAAGCGTGTCTGCTGTCTCTTTCATTACCTCCAGGTCAGAATCGCTTCCCATTACAACCGCAACTTTCATGGTATCCTCCTTGATTTAAGTCCCTATTTTACGGCCCTCTTTCCTATATCTTTCCTGTAAAACATACCTTCAAATTTTACCTTTCCTGTATTATCATACACCTTCTTTATCGCGGAGGCAATATTATCGCTGACTGCGGTTACATTCAACACCCTTCCGCCCGCGGTCACAACCTTTCCGCCTTCTTTTTTTGTGCCCGCATGGAAAACCATAACGCCGTCCTTGCCGTCAAAAGCGTCCAGGCCGTATATTTCCTTTCCCTTCTCATAGCTGCCCGGATATCCCTTTGAAGCAAGGACCACATTTATGCACGCTCCCGGCAGGAACTCA
>CAYNMZ010000142.1:0-5709 GCA_964398505.1 uncultured Spirochaetia bacterium | reverse complement strand
GGATACTGACGTCTTCAGGCGCGGTGCGGGAAATTGCCTGGACAAATACGGTCTTAAAGGATAAAAACGGCAGAATCGCCGGAATGTTGAGCTCGGGCAACGACATCACCGAACTTAAAAAAGCAAGGGGCCTGCTGTCTGAGAGCGAGGAAAAATTTAACGCTGCCCTTAAGGCGTCCATGAGCCCATACGCTTCGGTCGGAGTTGACGGCAGGATTCTTGATTGCAACCGTGCCGCGGCGTCAATGCTGGGTTACGGGGAAAGGGAGATTATTGGCAGGCACATTAGGTCCCTTATGACGCCGGATTCCGCAAAAAAGGCCCTGAAAGCATTGAGCGTAGTGATAAAAAAGGGTTATTCATACGGCGGGGAATACAGGCTGAAAAGGAAGGGCGGCAAGGTCCTGGAAGTGATAATAAGCTCGGCCGCGGTAAAGGATGAAAGTGGGAGGTTTTTAAGGACCATTTCATTCATTGAGGATGTGACTGAACGCAAATTCATGGAAAGTGTCCTGCGCGAAAGCGAGGAAAAATACAGGTCCATTTTTGACGCCTCAAATGACGCCGTATTTGTGGTAAGGCTGGACGGGAAAGGAAGGCCGGGCAAATTTATAGCGGTAAACAGCGCGGCTTGCAGGCAGCTGGGATATACCAGGGAAGAACTGCTGAAATTGTCGCCTTCGGATATAACGGAAAAAAGCGCTGAACCGGTAAAAAGGAGCAGGGACATAAGGCGGGGTGTGAACATGTCTTTTGAGGCCGTGCATGTGGCGCGTGACGGCAGGAGGATACCTGTCCGCATAAATACAAAGACATTCATGGCCGGCGCTTCAATAAACATACTCGCCACCGCGCGGGATATAACTGCGGAGAAAAAGGAAATGGCTGAAAAGGCCGAGAAAGAGAATCTTGAAAGGCTGAAAGCTTCTGTGTGGAAGCTGGCCGCTGACAGCGGCATAAGCGAGAATGAGCTTGTGGAAGGATTACTGGCCATTATAGGGCCGGGCCTTGACTGTGAAAGGGCGGTTTTCAGTGTCCTTGAAGGCGGTATTTATACTGCCAAATATGAGTGGCGCAGGTCAAGGTCGGTGTTTCCGGTAAAAGGCGTCAAACTGCCGGCAGGCCTGACCTCTGCAATAAGCTTTGACGAGCCTTGCGTGCTGGATGAAAATAATTTCCTTAGTATGATTCCTGAAAAATACAGGAATATGGCGGCTGTTTTCATGAAAATGATGATAAAAGCCGCCGGCAGCAGGCCGGTTTTCAGCGTCCCTTGCGTGATGGCGGGCAGGATGACAGGTGCCCTGAATTGCGTCGGTTACAGGACGCCTGTAAGCGCGTGGAGCGGCGAGAAAAAAAAGATAGTCGTGGAGGCTGCCAGGATAATAACAGCCGCTATGGAGACGCGGAAAGCGTATGACGAGGTCAGGGCAAATGAGGAAAAATACAGGGCGCTTTTTGACGCCATGGACGACGCCGTGTTTGTCTTGTCGCGCGACACTAAAAAAGGCGCGTACTCTTTCGTCGCCGTAAACAGGGTCACATGCGATTACCTGGGCTACACGGAAAAGGAACTGCTCTCAATCCCGCCTGTTGACGTAAAAATGGCCATTACAGCGCAGGAGATAAGGAAGAAACTGGACGCGGGATTCAGGGCCGGCTCTCTTTATGTGACTACTGATATATACACGAAGGCCGGCATACCCGTACCTGCGGAAATACTCGGAACTGTATCAAACTGGGGCCAGAAAAAAGTGCTGATATGCGTGGCCAGGGACATAAGCGAACGTAAAAAATCAGCTGAAAAACAGGAACTGGCCCTGCGGATGAACGCGGCAAGGGCGGAAATATGGAAGGCGGCGGCTGACAAGGAAATTACAGTTGAGGCCCTCGCCGAAAGGCTTGTAAGGATAGTAGGTTCTGCGGTCGGCGCAGGCCGTGCCGCTATCGGGATCACCGGCGGCGGGAAGCTAAGTATAAGGCATGAGTGGAGGCGGCATAAGGGGATAAAGCCGCTTTATGGGTTCAGCGTCAGCGCTGACATGTATGAGCGCTTCGGCCTGAAAAGGCAGGCTGCTTTCACAGGGAGCGCGGACAAGCTGATAAAGACAGAAAACAGGAAATACATTATGCCCGTACTGAGATCTGTATTAAGGAAGTATGGCCTTGACAAGGCGCTGCTTACGCCTTTTGAAGCGGGTGCGGGGAGTAAGGGCCTCATAATATGCTCGCGCGACGCGGCGGCAAATGACTGGAATGAACTTGAGAAGGGACTTGTGACTGACGCTGCGGAGATCATATCGCGTGTGATGCGGCAGAAGGACGCTGAATACAGGCGCAAAAAACTCTCGGAAATAAGCGCGGCCCGGGCGGAAATATGGAAAATGGCCGGCTCGGGAAATACCTGCGAGAAAAAGCTCATACAAGGACTCCTTGAAAAGGTCGGAAAGGTGACGGGCAGCGAGAGGGTTGTGTTCGGGGAGCCGCAGGGCGACAGGTTTGTCATAAGCCTTGAGTGGAAGGACGCGGGGGTTAAAAAGAAATTTTCAGGATACAGCTTCCCAAGGGTGATATATGAAAGATACGCCCTAAGAGAGCAGGAAAAAGTGACCCCGGACTCGGTGTTAAGGCGGCTGTCCCCGGGATTGAAGGCCCTGTTTTATCCTTTTGTCAGCCTTGTAAAGCGCGTTTTTGGAAGCAAGCCCTCGCTGGTTACGCCGTTTTTCGTGGAAGGCAGGATGAGGGGAATACTGATAAACACGCCTGTCGCGGGCAAGCAAGACTGGGAAGAGGACGAGAAGCAGCTGCTGACAGAGGCCGCGCTGATAATTTCCACGGTAATATCAAGAGGCGAGGCGCTAAACAAGCTTACGGAGAGCGAGAAGCTTTACAGGGAGATTTTCAGCAATTCAAACGACGGGTTCCTGCTGCAGCGCATAAGCAAAGGCCCGCAGGGCAGGCCTGTTTCCGCGATTATGGATTACAATGAGGCGATTTGCGGAATTTTCGGTGTTACAAAGGAAGAAATGAGAAAAAGCAAGTTAACTGACTTCCTGTGTGACAGCGGCCTTGAAAAAATACGCGAAATAGCTTCAAGGTCCATGAGGGCAAGATCGTCCGAAGACACAATGGAAATGAGAAGGCGGGACGGGACCAGGATATATGTGGAAATGAGGACAAGGGTTTTTGAGTTTGAAGGCGATACTGTCATGCTCACGGTTGTAAGGGACGTCACCAAGAGGAGGAACGACGAACAGAGGGTGCGCGAAAGCGAGGAAATGTTCCGTAAGGCCTTTGTCATGAGCCCGGATTCCATAAATATAAGCAGGCTCTCTGACGGCGTGTTTGTGGATGTCAATGACAGTTTCACGAAAGGTACGGGTTATAAGAGGGAGGAAGTTGTAGGCAAGTCGTCTTTTGAGCTTGGGCTCTGGGCTGACCCGGCAGACAGGCAAAAAGTGGAAGATGAACTTAAGTCCAAGGGGGCGCTGGGAAATATGCCCATATCATATGTGACCGCCAGGGGCGAAAAGAGGCAGGGGCTGATGTCGGCGAGGGTGATAATGATAAAGGGTGTGCCCCACATGATATCAATAATGAGGGACATTACAGACAGGCTCAAGTACGAGGAAGCGCTTAAGGAGAGCGAGGAGAAGTACAGGGAACTTTTCAACAACGCCAATGACGCCATATTCATAAACAGGCTGGATGAAAACGGCAGGGTCAGGGATTTCATGGAAATGAATGATATGGCTCTGAAAATGACCGGCTACACGAGGGAAGAATTCTTTGCCATGACCCCGCATAAGTTGTCGGCGCCAGAATACCTGGCAGAATACCCGGAAATAGGCAGGCAGCTTGCGGAAAGAGGGAAGGCGACATACATACAGGAAATAATAACGAAGGACGGCAGGAGGCTTCATGTGGAGAACAGTTCCCACAGGTTTGTTCTAAAGGGCGTTCCCATAGTCATGACGCTGATGAGGGACATCTCCGAAAGGATAAAGGCCGAACAGGCGCTTGTTGAAAGCGAAGCCAAGCTGAAGGGAATACTCAGGGCCGCGCCCGTAGGCGTGGGCATGATGAACCAAAAGAGGATTACATGGTCCAATGAAAAGCTCCATGAAATGACAGGCTATTCTTATGATGAATTCTACGGTATGGACCCGATATTGCTGCACCATGACAGGGAAGAGCATGACAGGGCCCTGGAAAAGGTTATAAGTGACCTGCGCGAGAAAAGCGGCGGCTCTGTCAAGGTCGTCTGGAAGAAAAAAGACGGAAAGGTGATAGACGTGCTTTTAAGCTACGCGCTTCTTGAACCGGGTAATTTCGAGCGCGGCTCGGTTTTTACGGCCATGGATATCACAGGGCTTAAGGAGGCGCAGGAGAAACTCAGGAAGTCCGAGGAGAAGTTCAAGAACATAATAAGCCAGACAGGCCAGCTTGCCTATGATTACAACATCCGGACAGGCATTATTGAATGGGACGGCGCGATAACTGGAATGACCGGATATGCGCCTGACTGGTTCAACAGCGAAGTGAGCCTTGATGTATGGGGCGAGATGATACATCCCGATGACAGGGAAAGGGCTTATGAGCTTCTTGAGGAGGCTGAAAGGAACGTGTCCAAGTATACGGCTGAGTACAGGTTTAAGCGCAGGGACGGCAGGTATATTGACGTACTTGACGAGGGCGTTTTTGTGCCGGATGAGGCAGGCGAGCCTTACAGGATGCTTGGCGCGATGAAGGACATAACCCAGATAAGGCGTGGAGAGCAGGTCCTGAGGGAGTCTGAAGAAAAGTTCAGGACGCTGTCCGAGCAGTCCCTGCTCGCGAGCCTGATAGTTCAGGATGACGTGGTGAAATACGCGAACCGCGGTTTCTCGGAGATGTCGGGTTACGACGTGGAGGAAGTTTACAGGTGGCCTGCGGGCATGTTTATAAAGATAGTATGCCCGGAATTCAGGGACATGGCAAATGAGCAGCTTAGGAAAAAACAGGCCGGTGAAACCGATGTAAGGCAGAGTTACCAGGTCAGGATAACCACGAAAAACGGCGGCCAAAAATGGGCGGCTATTTTTGGCAAGACGATAATGTACGAGGGCAGGCCAGCTGACTTTATCAGCGCTGTTGACATCACGGAAATAAAGGAAACGCAGGAGCGTTTAAGGGACACTATCCTGGAACTTGAGAGGTCAAATGCCGAGCTTGAGCGTTTCGCTTATGTGGCCTCCCATGACCTGCAGGAGCCCTTAAGGATGGTCTCAAGCTACGTGCAGCTGCTTGAGAGGCGTTACAAGGACAAGCTTGGCAGCGACGCGAATGATTTCATAAATTACGCGGTTGACGGCGCGGCAAGGATGCAGAAGCTTATCAAGGACTTGCTTTTGTATTCAAGGACGGGAAGAAAGGAAAAACAGCTTGTAAATATTGATATAAATGCTATAATAGATAATGTAAGGGTAAACCTGGCAAAGGCCATTGCGGAAAAAAACGCTGAAATCAGCGTCCCGGAACTACCGGCCGTGTGTGGCGACGAATCCCAGGTATTGCAGCTTTTCCAGAACCTGATAAGTAATTCACTTAAATTTTCAAAAAAAGACAAGGCATGCAAAGTTGAAATTTTCTCAGAGGAAAAAAACAGTATGATACAGTTTTGTGTGAAAGATAACGGCATTGGCATAGCGAGCGAATATTTTGAAAAGG
>CAYNMZ010000141.1:0-5737 GCA_964398505.1 uncultured Spirochaetia bacterium | reverse complement strand
TCTTCCCTGTAGCGGTCTATCCTTACCACCTGCTGTTTGACCGTATGAACGCTGCCAGCCATCACCCTTGTCTTTACAGGCACTTCAAACGCCTTATCCTTCACTATCCCGCTTACGTCCACTCCTTTTGCCTTCATCATATCCATCAGTATGGCCGAATATGTATCATTGCCCGCGACCGAAACCGGCAAAGGCTCAGCTCCGAGGTCCTTAATGTTCATGACAGGGTTCGCTCCCCCGCCTGCCAGGTACGATGACCTGTTATAATGAAGTATAAGGACCGGCGCTTCCCTTGAAATACGTTCAGTCTCGCCGTAAATATACTCGTCAAGTATGAAATCTCCGAGAACGAGTATCCTTTTGCCGCTGAATCTGCCAAGCAACCTTAAATATTTGTTCATTTTTTCTCCCCGCTGACTATCCATTTTGCCGCGGAATAAAAGTCCCGCGCGATGTAATCAGGCCTCGTCTTTTCCTTCCTTATCAGGGTCCTCTGCCACCTGCCAAAACCCGTAAGCACAAGTATGCCCTTCATACCGCCGTTATGGCCGAGCTTCACGTCCGAAAGTTTGTCGCCTATGGTAAAACTGCGGCTCAAATCAAGGCCGAACTTCTTTACCGCCTTTTTTATCATCCCCTGTTTCGGTTTCCTGCACTCACAGTCCTTCCTGTATTTTTCCACGCTGGCTTTTTTATGGTGCGGACAGTAGTAAAAAGCGTCTATTTTCAGGCCCTTTACCGCGAGCTTTTTTGTAATATAATCATGCGCCTCTTTTACAAAACTTTCAGGGAAATATCCTCTCGCTACTCCCGACTGGTTGGTTACCACGATGACCTTATAACCCGAGGACTTAAGAAGCCTTAAGGCGTCAAAACTGCGCTTAAAGAACCTTATATCCCTTATCCTGCTTATATATCCCAGTTCATGTATGAGGCAGCCGTCCCTGTCTATAAATACGGCCCTATTCTTCACTTCACGTTCCCTCCTTTGAACTGCATATTATAAAGCCTGGCATATACCCCGCCTCTTGCAAGCAGCTGCTCATGCCTGCCCTGTTCCACAAGCCTGCCCTTGTCAAGGACGATTATATTGTCAGCGTTCCTTGTTGTTGACAGCCTGTGCGCTATGACAAAAGTGGTCCTGTTCTTCATAAGGTTGTTTATAGCTTCCTGTACCAGTATCTCTGATTCAGAGTCCAGCGAGGAGGTAGCTTCGTCAAGTATGAGTATAGGCGGGTTCTTCAGTATCGCGCGCGCAATTGCCAAACGCTGTCGCTGTCCCCCGGAAAGCCTCACCCCGCGATCGCCTATAAAAGTTTCGTATCCTTCAGGCTGTTTTGTTATGAAATCATGCGCGTTCGCGGCCTTTGCAGCCTCCTCAATAATCTTTATATCAAGTCCGGGCCTGCCGTAGGAAATATTGTTTCTTATGGTATCGTTAAAAAGTATTGTTTCCTGCGTCACTATGCCGATAAGTTTCCTTAGAGAAGACAGCCTTATTTCCCTCAAGTCTGTCCCGTCCATTATGACAGCGCCTTTGTCAGGGTCATAAAACCTGGCGAGCAGGTCCGCAAGAGTGCTCTTGCCCGCGCCTGATGGCCCGACTACCGCCAGAATCTTGCCTTTTTCCATTTTAAAACTCACGCCTGACAAGACAGGATCACCCGGATTGTACGAGAACTCTATGTCCTTGAACTCAACTTCCGACTCAAATGAAAGTTTTTCAACAGCGTCAGCCGCGTCCTTCAAATCCGGTTCCGTATCAAGCGTCATAAACACGCGCTCAGCAGAAGCTATTGCTCTCTGTACAACATTATTCATGTCATTCAGCTTTTTTATCTGAGGATAAAGTCCTGTAATAGCCGCCACAAAAGCGAAAAATGTTCCCGCAGTAAGCTCGCCCGCAATCACCTGCTGGCCCGCGACAAAAATGATTGCAGCTATCCCCGCCGCGCCTATGGTCTCCATGACAGGTGAGGCCATGGCAGTCGCGCGTACCGCCCGCATGTCAAAATCAAAAAAGTTACGGAGATCCCGCCTGAACCTTCCCCTCTCATAATCCTCCATGCCAAATGCCTTCACAACCCTTATACCGTTGAAGCTCTCATTTAACACGGTTGTTATGTCCGCCATTTTTTCCTGCATTCCCTTGGCCGCTGTTTTCATTTTTTTTCCGAACTTTGTAATCGGGAATACCGCCGCGGGAAAGACCACTATCGCTATAATCGCGAGTTTCCACTGAAGATAAAACATCATACCGAGCAGGCCCGCGATGTTGAGAAAGGCGCTTATCACGTTACCCAGCATATTGGCCAGCGCGCCATGTATGCCGCTGACGTCGTTGGTTATCCTTGATATTATCTCCCCTGTCTTGTTGTTGTTGAAATATCTCATTGAAAGGCCAGTCACATGGCCGTAAAGCTCGGACCGTATATCCATTATAACCCTGTTGCTAATCCAATTTATCAGGTAATGCTGAAGAAAAAGAAAGACGCCTTTTAGTGCATAGACGGCTATAATTGCAAGCGGCAGTATTTTTATATACCTGGCAGCCTCGGCCTTGTCGGGATTGGCCAGTATCCTGTCTATTACAGGTTTTATGACATAGAAAGAAAGCGCGGTAAGCCCGGCCGCGGCTATCATCACAAAGAAGGTAAAAATAAGCCGCTTTTTATACGGTTTAATATACTGCAAAAGCCGCATGTAAGTTTTCAAAAGGTCTCCTAAACGGTTTTTTTTTGAATTATTACAATGGTATTTTAAAGCATTTGGGATATGAGGTCAAGGCAATAAAAGAAAACTTCAAAAAGAGAAAATAAGACGATTCAGCGTAAATGCAATTTATCAGTTTTTGCCGCAATTCCTTATAACCGCTTGCGCCCGTATATCATAAAAATTATCTTTTCAAGATAGCATAATTCCGAGCATAAAAATACAAGTTGCTTTTTTGTCAGGCAAAATCCTACACACTTCCTCTTATTACAAGTTCGGGGTCTATCACATTATTCACGGGTTTTTTCAGTTTGTCTGTCAGAGCCATATGCGCGAGCTCCACTGCCATGGCGCCCATACCGTCTATGGGCTGCCTGACTGTCGTCAGCGCGGGTTCAACCGCTGCGGCCATTTCTATGTCGTCATACCCGGCTATGGCTATATCTTCCGGCACATTTATGCCATTTGACTTGGCCTCAAGCATGAATCCTATGGCGCAAAGGTCGCCGGCCACGCTGAATACAGCGTCTATTTGTCCCAGCCTTTTTTCAAGCCTTTCAAAAGCGCTTCTTCCGTCTTCAATTGTATGATATTTGGCAAAAACTATGTTTTCAGGAAGAAGCCTGATTTTCCTTTTCGCGAGTAACTTTTTAAAGCCTTCAAGACGCTCGTATGAAGCCATGCCCTTTATAGCGCTTTGCGGGTCCGCGATTACGGCTATCCTTTTCCTGCCTTTTTCATGAAACAGGCCGGCGACTTTTTCGCCGCCAAGCCTGTTGTCCACGCATACAAAATGCGCTCCGGCCACGCGCCTCTCCACATATACCTGCCTGATTCCCGCCTTTTCAAGTTTTTTTCTGCTTTTAAGGGAAGGCATAAGGCTAAGTATGATAACGGCCTTTGCCCTTGACGCCTCTATTATTTCCCTTACCGCGTCGTCAGTGCCGGTTTCCCTATCGCCTGCCGGGTGATGAAGGAATATGTACCGGTTTTCTCCGTAACTTTTCAATTTTTCCTCAGCACCCCTTATCACGGCAGACACAAAGGACGAGCCTATCCTGCCGCTTATGAAGGCTATGGCTTCCGCTGCTCTGGGACATGTTTTTGCGTTATACTTTGCCAATCGTAATCTCCCTCTATTTTTTTCATTATATTCCTTAATAATGGAAATGTAAATCCTAATTCTTCCTGTTATGGCCTCCTATATTT
Organism: uncultured Spirochaetia bacterium; assembly: GCA_964398505.1. Lineage (GTDB taxonomy): Bacteria > Oederibacteriota > PGYV01 > PGYV01 > CAYNMZ01 > CAYNMZ01. The sequence continues at coordinate 1,816 of CAYNMZ010000141.1, read as the reverse complement.
TAGGAAACGTCCCTGTTTTTTCACTAAATGCCTGTGTCAGTAAACAACGGCCTTTAACCGCGCAATTGCCTTATCCGCGTACGCCACAGCCTCCACAACGCAAATATACACGCCAGGCGGAACCATATTGCCTCCGGAAATTTCCCTCTTCCATACCAGCCGCTGTTCGCCTGCTTCCGCGGTTTTTCTTATTACCGCGACGCGGCTGCCGTCAACAGAATAAAAGCAGGCCTTCACATCAGCCTTTCTTGACAAATAAAAAACAATCTCACACCCTTTCCTTACCGGATTCGGGTATATACCCCTCAACACAAGCTCTAATGAAGGTGTGTTTACGGGAGTCACCGTGGCTGTCGGCGATATTGTATGCGTTTTTGTTATCGTATGCGTAGGCGTTATTGTCGGTGTCGCGCTGAAAGTGGGCGATATTGTCGCTGTCGCGTTCACGCAGTAGATGTTCCGCCGCGTCCCGGAAGACGCGTAATGCGCGATGTCATTCAGCCATCCTTCTATCCTTATCTTAACCCTGTCTCCCGTCAGCGTCACAGGCACCGGCCACATATATGTGTTTTCGCCCTGAGCAGAAGTCGCGTTCCCGCCGTAATTCCAGGAAAACCCTCCGTCCCGAGAAAAATATATCCTGATTTTATTTATCATGCCGCCGTATTGCGTCCATCTTAGGAGCCCGAAAGAGCCGCTATGCCAGGTTTCGCCGCCCTGCGGCGAAGTAAGTTCCACATCCTGATTTTCAGGAAAAGGCGGCTCTACAGTATCCACCTGCATGGCCACAGCCGGGATCCCGCTGATACCGATATAATAATTGTAATTGAAATCATGCCGCATCTCATCCCATGTATTGTAGACAATCACATACCCATCGTCAGTATATCCCCACGCTGCCACAGAATGCCCGCTTGTCAGCGAGCTTGTGCTCCATACAAACGGCCTGTTATTGTCAATTTCAGCCTTTATCCTTTCCCATATAAAAAAGGGCAGGCCGTAAGCCCGCGAATTAAGGCCCGCATAACCTTTCTCGGCCGCGCAAGCCCTTATTCCCGGCCCGATATTAGCGTATAAAGTTGAGCCTTCCTCAGCGTCAGTGTCCATATGACGGGCAAGGTCGTAGATAAGGCCGTCTATGCCGTCAGCGGCTCCGCCAGTATATGTGCCTCCTGACGGCGCTTCCTTCAGGCGCGCGGCTGTCCTGTCCATGAAATAACCCTTCAGCCTGCCCCAGCCAGTCTGTTTTAGGTATCCGCCATCTGCCTGGCCGTAATTGTCCCAGTACCCAAGCACCATTGAAGCGGCGGTAGGCGCGCATCCGGCGTACCAGAGATTGCACGGCATAAGGAAGTTCTCGCTGCCGTCCTGATAGCGTACAAAATGTTCACCACAAAAAGCAGCACCCGTCAAAAACAGGGACACGGCACAAAACAGGATTTTTCTAAAGGCCATATGATTTCCAAGCTTCCCTTATACCGTCCCGGCCAGCGGATTTGTCACCCTGAAGGCCCTGCCTTATGGCGGGTTTTTCCCTTTTTAGGGAAAGCGCGTTTACAGTAATGGTATTTCCTGAATCATAGAACTCAAAAAACTGTTCCATCGGCGATATATATATTATGCTTTTCAGCTTTGGCGCTTTCATGCCTTCAGCCGCAAGGTCAATCACGGTAAAATACGGCGGCAGGCCGTGTATTCTCTCAGCAACCGGATAAAGGCTTTTTCTGGCGGACACTATGACAGTCCCAAAAACGCCCTGTCCCCACTTCTTTTTAAAACCACCCCTGTATTTTGCGCTGAGCCGGCCTTGTTTTTC
>CAYNMZ010000140.1:0-5787 GCA_964398505.1 uncultured Spirochaetia bacterium | reverse complement strand
GAGAGAACCCCTTTTATGAGGCAATTTAATTACACACAATACTTGACAGTATCTACTGCCAAGCAGATACTTCCAAGTATCCTTGACTTGAATCGGCAGCGTAAGTATAATGATTAAAATGCTTTTGCAAGGAGGAGTTATGCATTTTACAGTATCCTGGGACATAGAGACCGCCGACATGCAGGTTTTCACAAAGATCAGCAGCCTTATGACAGACACCATTAAAAAACACGCTGAAATCGTGACGGAACCAATTTCAAAATACATTGTCGTAAAGGTGGAAAGCGAGGCACACTGGCACATTATACTAAAGGCCCTGACAGGAATATGCGAGATGTACAAGGGTAAGATAAATTTCATCATGTCGCCCCCTATGACGGGCGGGCAGTACAACGGAAGGATACGCGATTGGCTGAAGGTTAATGAAGCGGCTAAGTGAAATCCGGAGTCCGGAGCCCTGTGTCTGGAGTTCTGGGTCTGGAGTCCGGGTTCTGGAATCCGAATTTGAAACAACGGAATCAAAACACATAGCAACGAAAGGAATTCAATGGACATAAGGCCGGAACAGGACCTAAAGGACGAAAAGCCTCTTATGAGCGCCATAGGCGTTAAGGAACAGATAGACATCTATCCCGGCAGGGTTATTATCCGCGGCAGGGGGCTTTCCAATTCCCTGGACATCAGGGCCGACCTTAAGCCGTCCGAGATCAAGTCAATACTTATAAAACCGGCCGGCACTCTCTATGACGGCAATATAACCATAAACGCGCGCGGTATAAAATTCATGGTCGCGTTCAAGGCCTATTCCCAGCCTGATTTCGAGCAGGTAAAAGTGCTGCTCGCCAAGTAATTCGGGTTCAGACACCTGTTTACGCCGCGAAATATATGAAAAAACTTTGACACTAGCCGTAATACGCTGTCAAAAAGAGAAAGGCGGGAAGATTTCTCTTCCCGCCTTTCGTATTTCAGGTGTTGAACTTATATACACCTTTCAACAAACAACATCAACCGTTCTATTTGTCTTTTTCCTTGCCCTTCTTACCGGCTTTCGCCATTTTCGCCTTTATAGCAGCGTGAGCAGCCGCCAGCCTGGCAATTGGTACCCTGTAAGGCGAGCATGACACATAATCAAGCCCCGTCCTGTGGCAGAATTCAACTGATGCCGGGTCTCCGCCGTGCTCACCGCAAATCCCTATCTTAAGCTTGGGACGTGTACCGCGTCCGAGCTTTACGGCCATATCAACCAGCTTGCCTACGCCTTCCTGGTCAAGCGTCTGGAAGGGGTCTTTTTCAAATATTTTCTTGTCAACATATACTTTTGTAAACTTACCAGAGTCGTCTCGTGAGAAGCCCAATGTGGTCTGTGTCAGGTCGTTTGTTCCAAATGAGAAGAATTCAGCTTCTTTCGCTATCTCGTCAGCTGTCACCGCGGCCCTCGGCACTTCTATCATTGTGCCTACCAGGTACGGTATCTTCGTGCCTTTTTCTTCCATAACCTTTTTGGCCGTATCGTCAACGACTTTTTTCTGGTCCATAAACTCTTTTATGTTTCCGACAAGCGGTATCATTATCTCAGGGACTATTTTCTTGCCTTTTGAGTTAAGCTCAAGCGCTGCCTCTATAACTGCCCTCGTCTGCATTTCCGATATCTCAGGGTAGGTTATGCCAAGGCGGCAACCCCTGTGGCCGAGCATGGGATTGAACTCATGAAGCTCTTCAACGCGCGCGAGCAGCTTTTTCGCTTTTTCAAGGTCATTTGAGCCTTCTTTTACAAGGTCAAGTGCTTTCTTGAGCATTTCATTCTTCATTTCCTTTGATCCTGTTGCTTCCATCCGTGTTATTTCAACAAGGAGTTCTTCCCTCTTTGGCAGAAACTCGTGAAGCGGCGGGTCAAGGAATCTTATGGTCACTCCATATCCTTCCATTGTCTCAAAAAGCCCTGAGAAATCCGACCTTTGCATGGGAAGAAGTTTTGCAAGAGCCTTACGTCTTCCCGCTTCATCGCTTGCCAGTATCATTTCCCGCATATGCGGAAGCCTGTCAGCGTCAAAAAACATATGTTCGGTACGGCAAAGCCCTATTCCCTCTGCGCCGAATGCCCTTGCCACTTTCGCGTCCATCGGAACGTCGGCGTTTGCCCTGACTTTTAATACCCTGTATTCATCTACCCATTTCATAAACTCGCCTATTTCGCCTTCCATCTTAGGTTCAACAGTAGGTATCTTGCCCAAAAATACCTGGCCGGTTGTTCCGTCTATGGATATCCAGTCGCCTTCCTTAACGGTAATGTCCTTGCCTTTTACAACAAACTGTTTTTTGTGCTCGTCAACTTTCAGTTCCTCGCAACCAGCCACACAAACTTTACCCATCTGCCTCGCCACAACAGCAGCGTGAGATGTCGCGCCTCCACGGGCTGTCAGGATACCTGCAGCCTTGTCCATTCCGTGAATGTCGTCAGGGCAGGTCTCAAGCCTTACAAGTATTACCTTCTTGCCGTCCTCGGCCCATGCCACAGCGTCGTCAGCCGTAAACACTGCCTGGCCTGTTGCCGCTCCCGGTGAAGCGTTTATACCCTTGGCAATTATCTGCCTCGGCGCCTTGGGGTCAAATACAGGGTGCAGCAGCTGGTCAAGCTGAACCGGATCAACCCTCAGTATGGCTTCTTCCTTTGTTATTAATTTTTCCTTTACCATTTCTACGGCAATCCTTACTGCCGCCGGGCCTGTTCTCTTACCGGAACGCGTCTGTAGCATGTAAAGCTTGCCTTTTTCAATTGTAAACTCAAAATCTTGCATGTCCTTGTAATGTTTCTCAAGTCTTGTTGTTATTTCACGAAGCTGTTTGTAAACAGCCGGCATATCTTTTTCCAGGTTCGCAATCTTGTTCGGCGTCCTTACACCTGCCACGACATCCTCTCCCTGCGCATTGAGCAGATACTCGCCGTAAAACACTTTTTCGCCGGTTGCCGGATTTCTCGTGAAGCCAACGCCCGTACCAGAGTCATTTCCCATGTTACCGAATACCATGGCCTGCACATTTACCGCAGTTCCGATGTCCTCGGGTATTTCATTCTGTTTCCTGTAATATATCGCCCTTTCGTTCATCCAAGATTTGAAAACCGCGTCCCTCGCTCCGCGAAGCTGTTCAATCGGGTCTTGAGGGAAATCCTTGCCGCTTTCCTTTTTCACAAAAGCTTTGAATTCGGAAACCATATCCTTGAAATCTTCGGCAGTAAATTCCAGGTCATTTGTAATTCCCTTCTTTTCTTTCCTGGCATCAATAAGCTTGCTGAATTTTTCCTTTGACACTCCCATTACAACATCGCCGTACATTTGTATAAACCTTCTGTATGAATCCCAGGCAAACCTCGGATTGTTGGTGTTTTTAATTATCGCCTGCACAGTCTCATCGTTTATTCCAAGGTTAAGTATGGTATCCATCATACCCGGCATTGAGAATTTCGCGCCCGATCGGACAGATACGAGAAGAGGGTTCTTTGAGTCGCCAAATTTCTTGTTTTCTGCCTCCTCAAGTTTTTTTACGTAAGTCATCATTTCAGCGTCTATGGCCGCAGGTACTTTCTTGCCATTTTGGTAAAAAAGCGTGCATACTTCTGTTGTAATTGTAAATCCGGGAGGAACAGGCACTCCCGCGTTAGTCATTTCAGCAAGCCCCGCGCCTTTTCCGCCGAGCAATGCCTTCATTGTGCCTTCGCCGTCAGCCTTGCCCTTGCCGAAGAAATAAACGTACTTCTTCGAGCCTTTGGCAGCCGGCTTTTTTGCCGCTTTTGCCGCTTTTTTCTTTGCCATTTCTGTTTCCTCCTTGACGTATTTTATGGAATTTTTTATCAGCGAACAACGTGAAAATAATATCACAACAGGGGTTTATTTTCAATAGCCAAAATGGGTTTTTTTGCCTTTATAATAAATGTTTTTTAATGCGAGTCCATGCCTTTAAGCATATTATAAGTCGTGAAACCTCCGGAAAGGTTATATACTTCAGTTATCCCTCTGTTCATAAGCTGCCTGGCTGCTATATAACCGCGCAGCCCTACGGCGCAATATATCAGTATTTTTTTGTCTTTTGGCAGCTCTTTTATGTGATATCGCAAGGTATTAAGGGGTATATTTATCGCCCCGGGTATCATGTCAAAACCTGTCTCAATTTTTTCCCTCACATCAATAATTGTATAATCTCCGGCTTTTTCAATAACATGCCTTGCGCTTGCCTGTTTTACCCTTCCTTTTATTACATTTTCCGCGATGAATCCGGCCATATTAAGCGGATCCTTGGCGGATGAGAAAGGAGGCGCGTAGCAGTGCTCAAAAGCGGCAAGGTCATAAACAGTCCCTTGTTTTGACAAGAATGCGGAAGCCACATCCACCCTTTTGTCAACACCGTCCGAGCCTATGGCCTGGACACCCATTATACGTCCGTCATTCTTCGCAAAAAGAAGCTTCAAAGTGAGCACTGCCGCTCCCGGATAATAACCGGCGTGGTTTCCCGAATGGATTAGCACGCTTTCATAATCAATCTTCATGGCCTTAAGCTGCGCTTCGTTAAGCCCTGTTGCGGCAACTGTAAGGTCAAATATTTTGAGCGCGGCTGTGCCCATAGTGCCTCTGTATTTCACTTTATTGCCTTCAATTATGTTGTCAGCCGCTATCCTGCCCTGCTTGTTTGCCGGCCCGGCCAGTGCTATTGAAGCGTTAATGCCAGTAAGAGGATTTATTACTTCAACAGCGTCGCCGCAGGCGTATATATCCGGATTTGACGTCTGCATGTATTCGTTTACAAGTATGCCCCTGCTTCCGGTTTTAATTCCCGCAGAAACCGCCAATTTCGTATCGGGCCTGACTCCGACTGAAATGATAACAAGCCCGGCGTTGATTTCCCTGCCGGATTTCAGTTTCACAGTTGTATTTTTTCCGTCACTTGTAAAGGAATTAACACCGTCAGCAAGTACCAGTTCAACGTTCTTTTCCATCAAATGATTCTGTATAACAGCCGTTATTTCCTCGTCCATCAGCGGCATAATACGTCGCATGGCTTCCACTATAGTAACCTGCAAGCCGCGCTGTTTCAGGTTTTCGGCGGTTTCAACCCCTATATAACCCCCTCCTATAACTACCGCCTTTCCCGGTTTAATTTCCTTTATAAAAGAATAAATCCTGTCAGTGTCTTCCATGCTGCGTAGCGTAAACAAACCCCGGCTGTCAATCCCGGATATCGGCGGCCTCACCGGCTCAGCTCCCGGCGCGAGTATCATTTTGTCGTATTTTTCATAATATTCCCTGCCTGTCAGCAGGTCTTTTACTTTAACTTCCTTTTTTGCGGGGTCAATTGAAACAGCTTCGGTCTTTGTCCTTACATCAACATTAAATCTGGATTTAAAGGACTCAGGTGTCTGCAATATCAATTTCTCACGGTCTGTAATCTTGCCTCCTATATAATACGGCAGGCCGCAGTTGGCAAACGACACGTAACCGCCCTTTTCTATCACTATAATTTCAGCATCTTCAGAAAGACGCCTTAACCTTGCCGCGGCCGACATTCCCGCGGCCACGCCTCCGATAACAATTATCTTCATTCCCGCCTCCAAAAAAAAAGCCGGCTTTTTAAGCCGGCTTTTTGTCATTAAATCATTTTTGTTTCTTATCTTTTGTTAAGTCTTTCAATTATCGCCGGAATTATCACATTAAGGTCTCCGACTATTCCGTATTTTGCCACTGAAAAAATCGGGGCTTCAGGGTCCTTATTTATGGCCACTATCACATCGGAAGACTG
>CAYNMZ010000139.1:0-5873 GCA_964398505.1 uncultured Spirochaetia bacterium | reverse complement strand
TCGATGACTGGCAGAACATATGGTTTCATCCCGAAAATACAGACAGCGATCTTTACGAAGACATCAAAAACCACTGGCCGGATCTGTACGAGGACATTGAGAAATGGAAAAAGCTTATGAAAGAGAGGGAAACATTAAGCTTGCGCCTTAACAATGATCTGGCAGAAGATTTTCCCGGAATAGAAACCACGTCATGGACATGCCTTCTCGCGACCGGGGAGCCTTTTATAGACGCAGATAAAATAAAGGTAATGCCTTATACATGCGCACGACAAAAGGACGGTTCCGAAAAAAGGGAAGAGCTTGAAGCTTTTATTTCACGCGCGGTTGAACTTTTTTCGGCACCTCCTTATGACATAATGCGCCAAATTAATAACGATATCTCAACGCTGAAGCAATCAATAGATTTTACTATCAGGAAACTTAAATTCACTCGTGAATTTCCTGGAGAATGCCGGTATTCGTCGCTGAAAAATAACATGAAAAATGGAGGTAATAAATGAATGTAAAAAATCTGACTGACTGCAAGTCATGGAAGAAACTCGCTGATAATTTTTCCTCACTTAAGCAGAAAAACCTGAGGCAAATGTTCGATTCCGATCCTGACAGGCACGCGAAGATGTCAATAGAAGCCGAGGGTATATATTATGATTATTCAAAAAACCTTGTTGACGATGACACAATAAGACTTTTTTGTTCGCTTGCGGAAGAAAGAGGCCTGAAAGACCAAATTGAGGCCATGTTCACGGGAGAAAAGATAAACATAACCGAAAAAAGGGCTGTACTTCACACAGCGTTGAGGTCTCCCGCGTCATCGTCAGTTATTGTTGACGGTAGAAATGTTATACCTGACGTCCATTCCGTTCTCGATAAAATGACAGTATTTTCCGAGAAAATAAGAAGCGGTGAATGGACTGGTTATACAGGAAAAAAGATAAAAAACATAATCAATATAGGTATTGGCGGTTCGGATTTAGGGCCCGTAATGGCATACGAGGCATTGAAATCATACACAAAGAGGGAAATGATTTTCAGGTTTATATCAAACGTGGACTCAACTGATTTTTATGAAGCAGTTACCGGCCTGCTCGCGGAAGAGACGCTTTTCATAGTTTCTTCAAAGACTTTTACTACATTGGAAACAATGGCTAACGCCAACACTGCCAGGAAATGGCTTATAGACATGCTGGGTAGCGAAAAGGCAGTGGCAAAACATTTTGTGGCGGTTTCCACAAACGCGGAAGCAGTGTCTAAATTCGGCATAGATACCGCAAATATGTTCGGTTTCTGGGACTGGGTCGGCGGCAGATATTCAATGACATCAGCAATTGGACTTTCCAACATGATAGCATTTGGCCCTGATAATTTCAAAAAAATGTTATCCGGTTTTCACGCTATGGATACGCATTTCAGGAAAACCGAATTTTATAAGAATATACCTTTTATCATGGGAATGCTTGGGCTATGGTACACGGACTTCTTTGGTTACGAGACAATGGCCGTCCTTCCTTATGAGCAGTATTTAAAACGTTTCCCGGCATATTTGCAGCAAATGACCATGGAAAGCAACGGTAAACAGGTGACGCTTGACGGAAAAAAAGTAAATTACCAGACAGGCGCAATTTACTGGGGAGAGCCCGGCACAAACGGCCAGCATTCTTTTTACCAGCTTATGCACCAAGGGACGAAGATAATACCATGCGATTTTATAGCTTTCGCCAAGGAAATAAATCCCATTGGAAGGCATCATGACCTTTTGATAGCAAATGTGTTCGCTCAGGCGGAAGCATTGGCGTTCGGCAAGACTGAAGCCGAAGTCAAAGCCGAAAAAACACCTGAAGAACTTGTAAACCATAAAATCTTTGAAGGGAACAGGCCTTCTTCAACCATACTAATGGAAAAACTTACGCCTGAATCTCTCGGAAAGCTTGTCGCGATGTACGAACACAGCGTCTTTACCCAGGCCGCAATATGGGGAATAAACGCCTTTGACCAGTGGGGCGTGCAGCTCGGCAAGGTCCTGGCCGAGAAAATAGTGCCCGAGCTCGAGTCAAAAACAGAACCAATATTAAACCATGACGCTTCTACAAACGCCCTGATAAGAAAATACAGGGAGCTGCGCCTAAAATAGGCAAAGCATGTAGACCGCAATAATCACAGTAAAGGGAATAGTTCAGGGAGTTGGTTTCAGACCTTTTACACACAGGCAGGCCCTTAAGCACGGAATAAACGGCATTGTATACAACACGGCAGGAGCTGTAGTGATTGAAGCCCGGGCCGGCTCCCGCGCGATACGGCTCTTTACCGAGTCCCTTATTAAGCATAAGCCGCCGGCAAGCCGCATAGACTCTGTCACTGTCAGGCTCCACCCGGGAAATCCTGTTTTCCGGGATTTTCAAATCATAAACAGCAGGGACTTAAGCGATGAAAAACTTGTGCCTCCGGACTTGGGTATCTGTCCTTCTTGTGTCGCTGAGTTCAATGACCCGCAAAACAGGCGCTTCCATTACCCTTTCATTAACTGTACTGACTGCGGCCCAAGGTTCACGATAATTGACAAGACTCCGTATGACAGGGAAAACACCACAATGCGGTCCTTTAAAATGTGCCGCGATTGCGAAAGGGAATATACCAGCGTCAGTGACCGCAGGTATCACGCTGAGCCGAACGCCTGCCCGGCCTGCGGCCCGCGCGTTTTGCTCTGCGGCCCTGACGGTAAGATACTTGAACGCCAAAATGAGGCTGTATTTGAAAAAGCAAGGCACTTGCTCAAAAAAGGCAGGATACTCGCTGTAAAGGGCATCGGCGGCTTCCATATTGCCGTAAATGCGGCTGACCGCAAAGCAGTAAAGAGGCTGAAAACCCGTAAAAAACGCTCAAACAAGCCGTTTGCCGTTATGGCTGACAGTCTTGAAACAATATCAAAACATGCGTTTTTGGACTCAAAAAGCCGCGAACTCTTGCAAAGCCAGGCAGCTCCAATAGTTTTATTAAAGAATCTTTATGACAGCAGAATATCAAAAAATGTGGCGCCAGGGCTTTCACATACAGGCTGGTTTCTCCCGTATACGCCACTTCACAGGCTGTTTTTTGACAGCAGGTTAAAGGCGCTTGTCATGACCAGCGCCAACATCAGCGAAGAACCCATACAGTACAGGAATAAGGAAACCTTAAAATCCTTGAAGAACATAGCCGATTACTTCCTGCTTCACGACCGCGAAATCAGGCTGCAGGCCGATGATTCGGTGATAAAGCCTTCTGCCGTTGGACATGTCTTTATCAGGCGTTCAAGAGGGTTTGTGCCGGTTCCTTTTGATACAGGGATTAAGATGCCCGACATATTGGCTACAGGCGCGCTTCTTAAAAATACGATATGCGTTACAAAAGGGAACAACGCATATCTTTCCCAGCACATCGGAGACCTTGAGAACAGGAACGCCTTTCAATATTTTGAAAAGACAATAAAAAGCTTCATTGACTTTTATGGCATAAGGCCGGCGGCCGTCGTATCGGACATGCATCCCGACTGCATGTCAACGGTTTTTTCCCTTGAATTTTCAAAGAAAAACGGGATTGTTCACGTAAAGACGCAGCATCACTTCAGCCACATGCTCTCAGTAATGGCCGAACACAGGCATTACAGGCGTTCACTCGGCATAATCATGGACGGTACCGGCTATGGCGAAGACGGGCATATCTGGGGCGGCGAATTCTTATCAGCAGACTTTCATTCGTACAGGCGGCTCGGCCATTTAAGTTATATTAAGCTTCCGGGAGGTGATTTATGTGCCCGACAGCCATTTAGGACAGCCATAAGCGCGCTTTCAGGGCATTTAACACCAGGTCAAATAAACGGGCTTTACCGCGGGTTCGGCTCCGAAGGATTTCTTAAAATGCTGGAAAAAGGCATAAATTCACCGCTTTCCTCAGGCGCAGGAAGGTTATTTGACGCCGCAGCTTCAATACTTGGTATATGCCATATTTCAACCTATGACGCCGAAGCTCCGATGAGGCTTGAAGCTGAGGCAGTAAAACACAGGCCGGAGTCTGATTACGGCCATATCATGACAGAAGAAGCAGGTTTGCTTTCAGTTGACCTTCTGCCTGCATTATACGCGCTTTTCAAAGACAGGAAAAACCCCAAAGCCGCAGCCAATTTTCACCTGACTTTCGCTTCCGCCATCTGCGATGCAGCGGACAGGCTGGCACGCAGGGAAGGGCTAAAAGACATAATATTGTCAGGCGGCGTTTTTCAAAACACGGTTTTGCTTGAGCTTGCATTAAAAAAGTTGCAAAAAAAAGGCTTTAATGTTTTAATGCATGAAAATACGGCCGCCAACGACGCTTCAATTTGCCTCGGACAGGCTGTACATGCAGCCGCTGTTCTTCAAAAGAAATAGAATTTCAGTTTTTGCAGTTGCGGGTTCTGGATTTTGTTAACTGCGTTTAACTTCAAGCTGCGGATTTTATACTTTAAATTTTTAAAAGGAGCAGATAATGTGCCTTGCCATACCCGGGAAAGTGATAAAAAAGAGCGGAGAGACGGCCAAGATTGAATTTGACGGGCTGCGGCGAAACGTAAACATTATGATGGTGCCTGATATAAAAAAAGGCGAATACTGCCTTGTACACGCGGGATTCGCCATTGAGAAAATAGACAGGAAATACGCGATGGAAACCGCGAAATACCTGGAGGAAATGAATGCCGCGGCAAAAGAAATCTTCAAAGAACAAAAATAGGGAAGACTCCCTTTAATGCCTTGTATCCTCTATCAGGGCAAAAGCAGCTCTTCTTGCCTCGCCGGTCAATATAATGGAAATATGCGGCACGCACACCATGGACATCAGCAGGTACGGTTTAAGGAAGCTGCTGCCTTCAGCCATAAACCTTGTTTCAGGGCCGGGCTGTCCCGTGTGCGTAACGCCGATCCGCGACATAGACATGTGCCTTGAAATAGCTTCTATGCCTGAAGTAATAACGGCTAGTTTCGGGGATATGATGCGTGTTCCCGGTACCAGGACAAATCTGGCTTCGCTAAAAGCCGCGGGACACGACATAAGAATAGTTTACTCGCCGGAAGAATGCCTTGACATGGCGGTGTCAAACCCTTTGAAAAAAGTGGTTTTTATGGGCATCGGTTTTGAGACCACTTCGCCCGCAATTGCCCTGACTGTCATGGCAGCCAAAAAAAGGCGTGTCATGAATTTTTTCGTGGTCCCGTCTTTTAAAACCGTCATACCGCCGATGGAAGCGCTTTTATCGGCCCCTGCGCTGAACATAGCCGGCTTTATCGCTCCCGGCCATGTCAGCGCGATAATAGGTGCCACGCCTTACGAATACCTGACAGCCAGGTACAAAATTCCGTGCGTAATTACCGGTTTTGAAGCGCTTGATATACTTACCGGCATACTTATGATTATAAACCAGATCCTGAGAAAAGAGGGAAAAACCGAGATACAGTACAAAAGGATCGTCAGAAAAAACGGCAACCCTGTCGCGAAAAAGGCGATGAAAACCGTTTTTAAGGCCGTTGATTCATCGTGGAGGGGTATAGGGCTGATTCCCAAAAGCGGCCTTGGCTTCACGCCTGATTACGCGCAATTTGACGCAGTGAGGCATTTTAAGCCCAAAACAGGCTATTCCAGGGAGCCCGCCGGATGCAGGTGCGGAGAAGTGCTGAAAGGCATTATAAAACCGCCTGAATGCCCTTTATTCGACTTAAAATGCGTCCCGGAAAACCCAAAAGGCGCCTGCATGGTGTCAAGCGAAGGAAGCTGCGCGGCGTACTATAAGTATGAACGATAAATCAAGAGGCGTGAATAAAAAACCAACAAGCTTGAAACGGGAGTTTGACTGATGGACGATATTATAA
>CAYNMZ010000138.1:0-5981 GCA_964398505.1 uncultured Spirochaetia bacterium | reverse complement strand
TTACCAAGGATTTTTAGCTTTGCCAAGTGTATACGATGTCTATCCTTATTCCCAAATGAATATATGAATTTTATTGACAAAACCCCTGTTTTCGTGTACTATTTACGCAACAAAAGCAAGAAGAAGCTTTAGCTTCTCACCTAAGGGGAGTATGAACTGCCCGGGTTAAAAAACGGATATATATCAATGATATATATAATATAAAGACGCTTTTGCGTCTTTTTGTTTTATATGGCAAAAAAGCCGCTTGCGGCTGTAATATTAAAAAATACTAAAAACGGAGGTGCAACATTAGTTTCACGGAACTTAGGATCAATGAAAAGATCAGGGCAAAGGAAGTCAGGGTTATTGATGAAACAGGTTCTTCGCTTGGAGTAATGCCGGTACAGGAAGCGCTAAAGCTGGCGGACGCAAGGGGCACAGACCTTATTGAGATGAGCCCTAACGCAAACCCTCCGGTATGCAAGCTGACTGACTACGGCAAGTACAAGTACGAACAGCTGAAAAAGGACAAAGTCGCGCGAAAAAAACAACACGTTGTTGTTGTAAAAGAGATACAGGTCAGGCCGAATATAGACCCGCATGACCTTGATATAAAACTCAAACACGGGCAGGAATTTTTAGCGAAAGATTATAAGGTAAAGTTTGTTATAAGGTTCAAAGGCAGGGAGATGGAATACAAGGATAAACAGGGCCCGATACTTGTTGACAAGATAACGAAATACCTGGAGCCGTTCGGCGATGTTGAAAACGGAATTTACAGGGAAGAGCGCACCATAATATTTACGGTCGCTCCTAAAAAACAAAAACAGCAGTAAAGGAGAAGAAAATGCCAAAAATGAAGACAAATTCATCGGCGAAAAAGAGATTCAAGAAAACGGCAACCGGCAAGTTAAAGTACAAAAGGCCGGGCTTAAGGCACCTTTTGTACCAGGAAAGCAGCAAGATAAAGAGGCCGAAAAGAAAGGCCGCTTATGTGAACCAATGCAACGCTGACAATGTGGCGAAAATGTTGCCTTACTAGGAAAAACCGGAGTTGTGAATCTAAATTATACGGAGGTTAATAAATGCCGCGCGTTAAAAGGGGAGTAAATACAAAGAGAAAGCACAAAAAGTTTATAAAGCTGGCAAAAGGTTATTACGGCAGGAAAAAGAACGTATACACACGGGCCATGGAACAGGTAATGAAAGGCTGGCAGAAGGCCTATACGGGACGGAAACTGAAAAAGCGCGATTTCAGGCGGCTGTGGATAGTAAGGATAAATGCTGCCTGCCGGGAACACGGCATATCATATTCGCGCTTTATGAACGCCATGGCAAAGGCCAATATTGAACTCAACAGGAAGCAGCTCGCCGAGCTCGCGGTTTCTGACGCCGCCGCGTTCGCGAAACTCGCTGATATTGCGAAAGAAAATAAAACGGTTGCCGCGAACTGAAGCCGGCATAAAATAAAATGACTGAGCAATTGCGCTCAATCAGGCGAAAGGTAATCGTAGAGAAGGAAAAGCTGAAAAGGCAGCTTGGAGTGGCCGCGCTTTTCGCTACAGGCTACGGCAATGTCGGCTCTTCAATATATTACGGCATAGGCGCAACCGCTGTTTTCGCGCTTGGCGCCACTCCGCTGGCCCTGCTTATAGCCGGCATATTCTTCGTGCTCACCGTCCTGACTTTCTCTGAGGCGGCCACTATGATGCCTTATGCCGGCGGCACAGCGTACTTTACCCGCAAGGCATTCAATGAATCAACAAGCTTTGTGACTGGATGGATAGACCTTCTGGCTTATGTGGCCACAATCGCGCTTTCCTCCATAACGGCCGTATATTATCTCGGCCATTTCTTCCCGTTCCTTGTAAAACCGGTTGCCGTCGCCATAGGCAGCCACAGTTTCATGACAAACCCGCAGTTTTTTACGGTCATGACAGCAGTTATTTTTGTCCTTGTGCTCATGGTTATAAACATAATAGGCGTAAAGGAAGCGGCTTTTTTCAACGCTTTTTTCGCTGTCATAGACATAATGACACAGGGGCTTATAATGGTCATCGGCGCGCTTGCGGCGCTGAACATTGACAAGATAGCCGCCTACGTTTCCATGGGGCCCGAGTACTGGCCGACTTTCAGGCAGTTCGCCTATGGCGTGGCAATTGCCATGGTTTCATACACGGGAATTGAGACAATAGCGCAGATGGCCGAGGAAGCTGACGATTACAAGAGGAAAATCCCCAGGTCATACCTGCTGATGACCGTAGTCGTGATAGTTATGTCAATCGGGCTGCCTTCAATAGCCCTGAGCCTTATGGAGCCGCCGGTTCTCGCGGGTAAATGGCATACTGACGCGATGGCGGGCATAGCGTTTTACATGCCCGACCTGAATCTCTTCGGCCATGTAATACCGCTTAAAAAAGTGCTCGGCGCATGGATATCATTTCTTGCCGTCACAATACTGCTCATTGCCACAAACGCGGGAATAATGGGAGCCTCCCGGCTGTCGTATTCAATGGGACAATTCAGGCAGATACCGGACTTCATATTCAAGCTTCACAGGAAATACAATACCCCGTATGTGGCGATAATATTGTTCTCGGCCGCTGCAATCGTGCTCATGCTGAGCGGGATATTCATAAAGGACATATTCATAAAGCTCGCCAGCCTGTACAGCCTTTCTTCCGTACTGATCTTCGCGCTTGCGCATCTATCCGTAATAGCGCTCAGGATAAAGGCGCCTGACATGGAAAGGCCGTTTAAGATAGGCATGAACGTGAAAATAGCGGGCAGGGAAATACCGATGACGGCGGTACTTGGGTTTGCGGTGAACGCGGTTGTGTGGCTTGTGCTTCTTTTCGGAGACAACTGGACGAGGGTCATCGCGCTTATCTGGGTGGCCTTAGGCTCGGTATTTTATGTGTTGTACAGGAAAAAACACAACCTTCCGGTCCATGAGGAGGTCACGATTGAGCGCGTTGTGGAAGCGGCCTACATTCCGGTCGATTACTATGATATAATAGTGCCTACAGTAGGGGACCTTGACGCTTCAATGATGCAGATGGCCTGCAAGATAGCGCTCAGGGACAAGTCAAACATCATGGCACTTTATGTGATAGAGGTCCCCATGACGCTTCCTATTGACGCGAAAATGACCGCTGAAAAGGAAAAGGGCGAGAAGGCGCTGGACCAGGCCGAGATGATAGGCAAGGAATACGGCGTGCAGGTGATGACAAAGCTTGTGCAGGCGCGCTCCGCGGGCAAGGCGATAGTTGACGAGGCCTTAAAGCGCAAGTCTGACCTTATACTTCTTGGCCAGCCGGACAAGCACGAAGTGAACGCAATTATAAGCGGCAAGACCATAAACTATGTGGCGCAGAACGCGCCGTGCAGGGTCCTGGTCAATATAGCGGAGAAAAGTTGATAAGATTTGGAATTTACAGTTTTAAATTTAATTTGTGTTCTCATTTGGAGATTGAAAATTGTAAATTGCAAATCCAATACGGAGGTTAACTTATGAAAGTCGTGATACTCGGCTGCGGAAGGCTCGGCCAGATAGTGGCGAAAAAGCTTTCAAAGGACCCGAAGAATAACGTAATTGTCATAGACAAAAACCTGAATTCCCTTGATAAACTGGGAAAGGATTTTTCCGGCAAGGTCCTGCAGGCTGACGGCGTAAATATGGAAGTTTATTCAGAACCGTTTGAGGGCGGCGCGGATGTTTTCCTGGCGCTTACCAGCAGCGACAATACCAACATAATGGCGGCTGAGATAGCAAAGCAAAAATTCAAGTCCGGAAAAGTGATAGCGAGGGTGGACGATCCCATAAGGGCAAAGGCGTTTGAGGAGCTCGGCATTGAGACCTTTTGCCCCACGGTGCTCTCGGAAAAGCGCATAGCGAAGATGATGGCCCCGCCGAAACAGGACGAGGATAAGGGCGAGTAAGCGCGGTTTATATTTTATATGCGGTTGTTTTATGGCAAAAGACAAGGCAAAATACGGGAAATAAAACACATGAACGCTTGAAATGCGGCATCATCAACGCAGTCATGCTCTGATAAGGCGTAAAAGCGAAAATTCCGGACGGAGATGAGAGGCAGGAGGGAAAGACATGGCGAAGGTATCCGAAGAAAACAGGAAGTTTGTCATAGTGGTGGGCGCGGGCAAGACAGGCTACAACCTGACCAAGCTGCTTATTGAGGAAGGGCATGAGGTCCTGCTTGTGGAAAAGGACAAGTCCAGGTATTTTGAGCTGAACGCGGAGCTGGGGGAGAACATTTACCTGGGTGACGCGTCGGAATCAGACGTTTTAAAGGCCATAGGGACGAACAGGGCAAATGTGTTGGTAGCCGTAACCGGAAACGACGACGCGAACCTTGTGATTTGCCAGATGGCAAAGATAATGTACATGACCCCGCGCGCCATAGCGAGAATATCAAACCCGAAAAACGAGGATATTTTTTCGGCTCTGGGCGTTGACAATGTCGTGAACACGACTAAGATTGTGAACTCCCTAATAGAAAAGGAAGTTGACGCGGGAATGATAGTGCCGATTTTTGAGATGAAAGGCGGCAAGGTTGAGCTCGTGGAGACCGAGCTGTCCTCGGCATCGCCGATTATTAACATGGCCATAAAGGACATTAAGCTTCCCGATGACAGCCTTATCGTGTCAGTAGTAAGGGGGGATGATGTCGTATTCCCGCATGGCAACACAATGCTCATGGAAGGCGATAATGTCATGTTCCTCATATCTAAAGAGAAGAAAGCAGAGCTGAGGCAGCTGCTGTGACAGGAAACTCGAAAACATGCGACAGCCGGCTTATTGGCGGTATTGGCCTGCTGGCCGCGGCAATGGCGGGGCTGTATTTTATTTCCATGCTTGTTTTCACGAAATTTCGGCTGTCCGCGCCGCTTGACGACGCTTTCATTTATTTTCAATACGCAAGAAAACTCTCCATGGGACGTTTTTTTGAGTATGTGGCAGGTGAAGGATATTCCTCAGGCGCCACAAGCTTCCTTTACGCTTTCATACTTGCGCCTTTCGCTTTTTTGTTGAAAGGCTCGGCGCTGATTCCCGTCACTTATGTCATCGGCGCTGCCTGCCTTTTCATCACCGGGTATTATATATACGGAACGGTCTTTAAGATCGCGCAAAGCCGCGTTTATGCCATTTTTGGAGCGCTGCTTTTCATGACCAACGGCAATTTCCTCTGGGGATATTTCTCCGGAATGGAAATATGCCTTTTTGGCTCCCTGATTTCAGCTGCCATTTATTATATGGCCGAGCCCGCTGACGCAAGGAAACTTTTCGCGGCGCTTTGCCTTCTTTCATGCGTAAGGCCCGAAGGCTTCTTTATTGCCGGGATTTTTTGCGCAGTAAGCGTCTTTTCGGCGCTTTTATCCGGCAGGAAATGGTTGAAAAACATACGGCCCGCTTATCTTGCCGCGCTCCTGCCCGGAGCAGCTTATTTCATTATTAACAAGGCCATGACCGGTGATTTCATGCCCAATACGATGCGCGCGAAGTCGGACTTTTCGCAGTATATCTTTCACATAACCGAAGTGCTGAAAAACGGTTTCTCAAAATATTTTATTTTCATGTCGGACATCATGAACGGCGGCCAGCAGCACTGGTTCCCGGCATACGCGCTTGTGTTCTTCATTACAGGGATATTGCCGGGCGTAGCGGCTGAAGCTTCGGAAAAAAAACCTGCTGTTTATACAACCGCCTTCCTGTGGTTCTTTCTCGGCGTGTTATCAACCGTGTTTTCAAGTTTTTTTTATGTCCATAATTTCAGGTATCCCATGCCTTTTGCCGTAATATTCGCGGTTTTCACCGCTATTGGCGTGAAAAACGCCGCGGAAAGGATATCGCCCAAGGGGGCTTCCGGTGCAAAACCCGCGGCTTATGCCATAATGTCGGTTTTCCTTCTTTTTAACTTTTTTACGGTAGTGGCAAATACGGTAAACTTCGGCGCCAACTGCCGGGACATATACAGCCA
>CAYNMZ010000137.1:0-6007 GCA_964398505.1 uncultured Spirochaetia bacterium | reverse complement strand
ATTATTTTTCCGTCCTGCGTGCGTATCATATCCTGGCGGGAATCGGCGGCCTTGAGCCGTAATAATGTTCATAAAAAACAGGCAGGTCTTTATTGCTTTTGCCGCGTTTTTCTGCGCGAACCTCGGAGGAGTCATGATTTTCACCCATAACAGCCCGGCCCAGCTTTATGTTTATACCAACAGGCCGTTTTACATGGTAAATGAAATCGGCCTCGCTCTTGCCTCGGCTGCAGGGCTTGCCTCGCTGTTCGGGCTTGCTGGGAAAAGGATGATTCCCGCTGCTTTAGCCGCGGCTGTCTTGCCTGCTTCATGTCTTGTCCTGAACTGGAAACAGGCTGACCTGTCGCGTTCATTCCTGTCCTATGACATGGCAATGAACATAATGGGCACTCCGCCGGAGGGCGCTGCTGTGTTCGCGAAATCAGACGATACCGTATTTAACGTTCATTACATGAAATACATTAAAAATAAGCGGCCTGATGTTGATTTTTATGACGAAATGGCAAATGTGCTTGACACTTCTTGGGTAAAGGGAATAAGGACACGAAAAGGGCTTGACGGAAGGGAACTTACGCAAAGGCAGCTTGACATAATATCACGAAGAAACGGGAATGTGTTTTTTGTTGACGGGATAGGGTTTCCTGACCAGGGCCTGGAAGCTGAGCCATACGGCATGCTGTTAATGCTGGGCAGAAGCAGGCAGGAGGCCGCGGCAGCTTCCGGTATCATGAAAATGTATTCCTACAGGGACATATTCACGCAGAAATACCCTGATTACTCGGCTAGGAACATAATGGCAAGCTATTTTGTCCGCAAGCTGCGCTTCGCAGCGATAAGAAGGGATTCCGCTGATTTTAACAGGAACAGGGAAGCGGCAGAGAGAATGGCTTTTGATTCCTCAAACGTTCTCCTCGGAATCGCATATGTGTTTTTTAGGGAGTTAAATGACATAAAATCCTGCATGGTTTACCTTGAGAAGTGTATGGAAATAAACCCGTATGATTTTACGGCTTTAAATCTTATCATCAGCCTTTACAAAGGTATGGGTATGGAAGATATGGCTTCTGGCTGGATAAGATATTACGCAGAAAAAGAATGGGAGCCTGTAAAAAAAGCGGCTTTGCTCGCTGAAGCCCGAAAGGGATTTAATAATAAACCGTAAACCAAAATCCAAAATCCGAAATCCAAAATTAAATTATCCATTAAGCCAATAATTGCAAAACGTTAAAAAACTCCCTGTGGTTTTAGCTTGCGCGCTTTTTTGAATGCCGATGCCGCGGCTGATTTCTTTTTTTGCTTTTCATAAAGCGTCCCTAAGCCTATATATACGTCAGGGTCGGACGGAGCCAGTTTCTTTGCCCTGTTGAAGGCTTTTTCGGCTTCCCTGAACATCTCGCGCCTGAAAAACACCCAGCCAAGGCCAAGGTGCGCGCCGGAATTATCAGGCTGGTTATCAATAGCTTTCCTGAATTCAGCTTCAGCTTCCTTGAGCCTGTCATTCTTGTATGAGAACATCCTGTAATAAACCCAGCCCAGGCCAATATGCGCCCTGGGAAAATTCGGGCTCAGTTCTATAGTTTTCAGGAAATTTTTCTCAGATTCCTTTAGGTTGTCCTGGTGGTAGTAAACCCAGCCAAGGCCGTGATGAGCGTCAGCGTGGTTGGGGTCCAGATTTACAGCATCCCTGAACTCCTTTTCCGCGTTCTCAAGCTGGTTTTCTCCGCGCATATATAAGCTGTAATAAGACCAGCCAAGGCCTACATAGGCGTCTACTTCTTTAGGGTTTATCTCTTTTGCTTTTAAGAATTCGGTTTCCGCGTCATCAAACCTGTCCATTAGATAATATGTCCAGCCAAGGCCGCTGTAAACGGACGCGTCATTTGGTTTTATTCTCATGGTTTTGATAAATTGCTCCTCGGCAGCTTTCAGGTCACCCTGAAAATAATAAACCCAGCCGAGCCCTATGTTCGCGTCCTGGTAATGGGGGTTTATTTTAAGCGCCTTTTTATGCTCCTTTTCCGCCTCTTTCAGCCTGCCCTGGCTCACATAAACGCCGCCAAGGCCAAGGTGCGCGTCAGCGTAATTTTTCTCAAGCGATATGGCCCTCTTGTAGGCAGCTTCAGCCTCGGGGAAGCGCTCCATGGAAAAATAAACCCTGCCCAGTAGTATGTTGGCGTTTACATAAGAGGGGTTTTTCTCAAGCACCTTTTTAAGTTCCTGTTCCGCTTCCTTTAGCTTTCCGGTGTGGAGGTAAACGTCGCCAAGGCAGAAGCGGCCGTCAACATAGGCGGGGTTCAAGTCTATGGCTTTCCTGAAATTTGATTCAGCCTCGTCATATCTTCCCTGGGTCACGCAAATCCTTCCAAGGCATATGTAGGCGTCCGCGTAGGAAGGGTCCTTTTTAGCCGCTTCCAGGCACTGATTTTCAGCTTCTTTAAGCTGTTCTTTTGTGCCGTAAATGGATGACAGGCAGGAAGGCGGCTCAGGGCTCTTGAACCTTGGGTCGTTCCTTATCTTTTTCTTTAAGTTTCTGACAGTTTCAAATATATCGGCCAATTTTGGTCCTCCGTTATTTTATCTCCTTAAGTATCTTCCTGGCATTGTCGGCCATATCAGAGCCGGGCATAACTTCAAGGAATTTCTCAAGGTAAGCCCTCGCTTTCTTGTTTTGCTTGGTCGCGGCGTAAACAACGCCGAGGTTGTGCAGGGCCTGGTAAATGTCGGGTTTCAGCGAGAGCGCCTTTAAATAGGACCGTTCAGCGTCCTCAAAGTTCTTCCCTGAAAAGAACACGTTGCCTGCCATGAAATAGGCTCCAGCGGCAAGGCCCGCGTCTATGGACTCAAGAGTGGAAAGCATGGGCAGGGCCCTGTCTGTAAGGCCGCCGCGCAGGTAAAGGTCTATTAGGTTGTTGTAAAACAAGCCCGTTACAGGGGCGCGGCGTATTGCTTCCTCGTAATAAGACACGGCTTTTATATAATCCTCGCGGCTGCCTTTAAGCTGGGAGAGCATGGCGTAAGCCCTGCCAAGGTTTCCCCAATAATAGGCGTTCCCGGGATTCAGCTCTGTGCCGCGTTTGTATGAGACTATGGCGTTTAAAAGAGTCTTTTCCTGCTGGTCCTTTTCCGTGAGCGTTGAGGCGAGCCTCTCGTAAGCAAGGCCAAGGTATACATGATATTTGACCTCATGCGGCTCAAGTTTGACGGATTTTTTATGTTCGGCAACAGACAAATCCCAGCGGTTGTAGGCTGCGCCTATTATTTTACCGCGGTTATAAGCTACGTCGGCTGCGTACAGGGTATAGGCGCGCGAGGATAAAAGGACGGCAGACGCGGCAGCCAGGGTATAAAGAACGCCTTTTGTGGCGTCATTTTTAATGAAATCAGGGAAATAAAGTGAGTGTGTTTGAACGCCGAAGTGTTGCCTGTAAAGGGCGAAATGCATGGCCATGAAAATGTAAAGCGCGGTATTGATGGCGCATACGCCGAATGAGAACAGGTTCTGGACAAAATAGGCGATAAAAGCCGAGTATAAGGCCAGGGACATTGTTTTCTCGCGGAAATCCTGTGTCCTGGAAAAACCGCGGAGCCACATGCGCGAATATGTCCAGAGCAAAAGGAAATACACGCCAAGGGAGGGCAGTCCCATTGTGGCCGCGATGTTAAGGGGCTCGTTGTGCGCTGTCCTTGAGGAGACGTTCGCGCCGTCTATGTTGGCGAAATCAGTGCCTGAAAACTTGGGGAATACGGTCTTGAAAGTGTCGACCCCTGTGCCGAGCAGCGGGTAATCGCGTATCATCTTCAACGCGGGCACCCATATGTGCAGCCTGGACACCTGCAGGCTTTTCCTGATATTTGTAATTGAGGACCAGAGCCTCTGCGTGGCATTCCTGCCGAGGGTCAGGCTAAGTATTAAGCTTATCGACAGGAGGCCGGCCAAAAGAAGCAACCACTTTGAGTATTTGCGCAGGAAAGCAGCGAGCACTTCTGCGGGGCTGTTTTGGCCTTCGGGAAGCCCGGATTTCAGCGCCCTGTATCCGGCCAGCGCGGCGTAGCCGAGCATGGCCAGTATTGAGAACGCAAAGCCGAGGAAAGGGCCGCGGCTCTGCGTGCCGAAAAGCGAGACATAAAGAAGTATAAAGAGCAGGAAAAGCAGGCCCGAAAAAAGGAACTTTTTTTCCCTTACGGCGATTGTTATGAAGGCAATATTTACTGGTATTATCATTATCAGAAGCGCGCCGAGAAAATTGGGATTTCCCATTGAAGCGAAATACCTGCCTTTTATCATTGATTCGGCGTTCCATTTTATTATGTCAGAACCGGAAAACTGCATCATTGAATAAATGCCGGTGAAAAGCCCGGAAAGTAAAATGGCGTAGGCGAGCCCGAAAACCTGTTTTTTGTCCCTTATGAATTGGGAGGCGATGAAATACAGTATCACATAGTTTATGTTGGAAAGCGAGCCTGCGAAATTTTCGTATTCGCCCCTGAAGCTGAGAAAAGGCGCGAGGCTTGTGAATGTTGTAAGCAGGTTTAAACCTGTCCACGCCAGCATGGGGAAGTCAAGCGGCGTTGAAACCCATTCAAACCTGCCCTTGTTTATGGATTTTACAAGCCATAGGCCGAGCATAAGCGAGGTAAGTATGCGGAGTACTGTGAGCTTTGGCATTTCAAACTGGTCATAGGATTTGATGTTGAAAAAAAGCGGTATTATAAAAAGCGCCGCGGCCAACAGCCAGAATACAGCGTTGTCGCATAATGACTCAATTCTGTTTGGCAGGACTTGTGCCTGCTTTTTTTCCATGTTTTTCGCCATAACTAACAGTATATTAAAGGCGCAATCAAAGTCAATGCAATAATTGGCATGCAATGGCATGCAATAATTGGCGGCGGGTGGGAATAAGGCGGGCTTGACAGCTTATGGGCGCTGTGATACTTTCATTGTCATGGAAAACCTTATTGCGAAGCCCGTAAACAACCGTGCTGCCTTAATGCCGGCGCTGGCCGCGCTTGTGACAGCCTTTTTGGGGCAGTTTCTCATTTACACGCAGAAACTGGCTGTGCCGGGACTGTCGCTCATGTTTTTGTCCGGTATCCTGCTTTTCCTGTCGTCCAAAAGCGCGGCTGCGCAAAGTCCAGGTGCCCGGCCGCAAGCTGAAATATCACTGCTTGCCTTAATCCTGTTATTTGCCGCATTCCTGCGTTTTTACGGTCTTGACAGCCTGTTGCCCGGGCTTTCCGGCCTTGAAGGCAAGCTGGCGGCGGATGCGGCGCTTACAATGAACGGCAGCCATATTTCAGGGTCAGCGCCTGACATTTACAGGAATATAATTGCCGCTGTTTTCGCGGCAGCGGGCCCGGGCGCGGTTGAGGCCAGGGCAGTGTCCGCGCTTATCGGGGTATTGTCGGCCGCGGCTGTTTATTTCCTTGCCCGCCAGGCCTTCGGCGCAGCACCAGCGCTTATTACCGGTTTTCTTTTCAGCTCATTGAGCTGGCCGCTGGCAGGCTCAAGGATTGCGCTTGATGAAAGCCTGACGGTTTTACTTGTTGCAACAACGCTTTACTTTGGCTTTAAGGCGTATAAAACCGGGTTTGCCGCGTATTTCCTGGCTTGCGGCATCTGCGCCGGTCTTGCTGTTTATTCGCAGTCCCAAGCTTGGCTTATGCCTTTGGCAATGGCATCCTGCCTTGCGTATGCGGCATTATTTGAAAGGCAGTTCCTTTTCAGGAACATGAAAAAGGTGCTGGCTGCAGCGGCAGTGTTCGCGGTATCGGCCCTGCCTTTTTTTGTGTACGCGCTGAAAAACACGGATGCTTTGGCGCAAAGCGCGCGCTCAAGCCTGATATTCAGCGATGCGAATATGGCAGGCTTGTCAGCGGGGAAATCCCATATTGAGGCCTATATAATAAGCGCAAAAAAAGTTTTCTTAATGTTTAACTTGCCGGCAGGCGGGAACGCTTTGTCGGATATTGCCGGCCTTCCTACGCTGGATTTTGTCACAGGCGCGTT
>CAYNMZ010000136.1:0-6053 GCA_964398505.1 uncultured Spirochaetia bacterium | reverse complement strand
AATCCTGAACATCCGACCAGTACTGTGCCGGCGGCAAGCCTGCTGCCAGGTTGGCAAGCTGCCACTCGTCGTTTCTTGCGCCCGATGAACCTCCCACAAGATATCCCGGCCACGGATTGGTCACACCGTCAGCGCCTGAGCACCTGTCATGCGGGTACATTGGAGGATTTATACCCATCCCGGTAACATAGGACCGCCTGTGCATGTTCCTGCCGTACAGGTATCCCAATATGTCAAGGCATGTATTTGTGTAATTCGCGTTCGGCGATACCATATTCGCTATCTGCAGTATCATAGCCTGCCTCGCTACCGCGCCGTTGCAGCCCCAGTAATAATTCGGCGTGCCGCCGGCAGTGTACAGTGGCCTCGCGTAACCGTGATTGTTCCTGTACGTCACTATCTGGTCAGCGTCTGCCAGCAGGTCATTCTGTATATCGTCCCTTATAGCAGCCACTTTTCCGGTCCTCGTGCACATCAGGTAAGTAAACATACCGAGGTTTTTAACGTTGCCCCAGTCAAAATCCATGTCAGTCTTGTCCGTAAAAGCGTTTGCCCTTGTTGTAAAGTCCTGGTGGGCGGTGGTGCTTCCGGTTGTCGCCCACATCTCAGCCGCGGCCCACAGCCTGTCGTCGCCGTCAGTCGTGGTATAACCGCCCGTGGAAAACGCGGACTGGTCCGGGTTCTTGTTCGCAGTATTGGCAAGCAGGAAATTGTAAGCCACCCAAGCCTCGTTTATGCAGGACTGGGAATAAACAGGGTCGTACGGATAGAAAATCCTTGCGGCCATCGCGAGCATGGCAACGTAGTCAGCTGTCGCCGCAGAGCCCCAGTCCACGTAATAACGCGTCGCTGTCTCGGCAGTCGGCATGATAAAACCGCAGAAATTGGTCGCGGAAAGCTTGTGGGACACCTTGCCGCTGTTGTCCTGGTACGCCATCTTTCTCACCCAGTCAATTTCCCATCGCATTTCCTTCAAATAATCCGGATACGCGGACACATCAAAGGAATATCCCGTGACCGTGTTCGGTATGTATGGCAGGCTTACGGAATTTATCTTTGTGCCGAAATGTTCCCACGCCATGAACATCATGCCCACGGTGATGCCCGCGTTCACTATGTACTTGTTAAAGTCTCCTGCGTCGTGCCAGCCCTGCTTGCCGTCCTTGACATTGTTGCCGAACCCTATATAATTCTGGTTCGCGTCGTTCATATGGCAGGCGCCGTGCGAGAAAGTGTCGCCGTTATGCTGCGCGCTTACAGCCATATTACAGCGCCACAGGTACATCGACCGCATTGAAACAAAATACGGGTTGTTGTAGACATCATCGGCTATTGTAAAGTTGACCGAGTTGCCGACGCCGGCCACATTTACCCTGTATGTGCCGGGTGTCGTGTATGAGGAAAAATCGCCTTTATAGACCGTCTCACCGGAATCAGACGCGTTAATGGCGCCGCCCAGATTTCCCGTGAAGACCACGGCATTGTCAGAGACTCGCACAACAGTAAACGTCGTCGCGTTCATATTGCAGGTAAAACCCTTCGCGCCGTTTGTGGGAAAGCCTATGGAATTTATGCGGACATTTGAGTCAGCGCCGTAAATTGCGGCGCCAAACAGTATCAGTATTGGGAGTAAAAAATTCCTTTTAACCATTTTCATAGCAGCTCCCTGATATAATATTTTTCTTTTAGACAACTTAAACGTTAAAAAGTTTCCGTTGAAACGTTTAATTTTATATCATGAAACACTATTTTGCTCTTAATTTATTATACGAAAATTCCAATATAAATCAATTATTTTCTATTCAGGTAAAATCCTCATAATATTATCATTATTACACAGGGCTTTCAGCTTATGGTTTTGGATTATGGCTAATAATTTCTATTGCAGTCCTCCAATAACCACAAATACCCCTGTCTTCTTTACATAAACATCCTTCTTCCCTCTTGCCTCAAGTATGTAATAATACAGGCCATTGCCCAGTTTGTTTTGCGGGATCCATTCCACATCATTCGTAATGCCTGAATTAAACGGCCCTGCCTCAAACTCCGCTATTTTCCTGTCGCTGTATGTGAAAACGCGTATTTTTAAAGATTCAACATACCCATTATTCCGCATCCTGAAAGTTATCCTGTCGCCTTTTGACGGGTTCGGGAAGCTGAAATGCGACGTTATCGCCAGCGAACTGTAATTTTCCGTAGGCGTAATTGTCGGCGTTGACGTCAGTGTAATGGTTGGCGTCACAGTCGATGTCTCTGTAATTGTCCATGTCGGCGTTATCGTGTGAGTCTCGGTTATTGTCGGCGTTTCGGTAATCGTAGGCGTCACGGTTGACGTCGGCGGCGTGCCTGTTATGGTAGGCGTAGGCGGCGGCATCCAAGGGTCTTCCATAAGCCAGGCCAGCGCGAACACAAGCGCCGAGTTCCAGTTTATGGCGATTTCAGATGTCGTGTAATCGTTTTCATCGTCAACCCACGAGGTCGCGTCCGGCTGCGGCCCGCCTATCAAGTATCCGGGCCATGGCGCGGCTAT
Source organism: uncultured Spirochaetia bacterium (assembly GCA_964398505.1). Lineage (GTDB taxonomy): Bacteria > Oederibacteriota > PGYV01 > PGYV01 > CAYNMZ01 > CAYNMZ01. The sequence goes on along the minus strand of CAYNMZ010000136.1, from coordinate 3,523 downwards.
GCCGTCGTTCGCCGAACGCCTGTCATGGGGCTTTAGCGGCGGGTTTATCCCGAGCCCTGTTACCATTGACCTGCAGTTGTAGTTCCTGCCGAATATGTAGTCAAGTATGGCAAAACCAGCATTTACATAATTGTTATTAGGCGACATCCTGTTCGCGGCATAAAGCGTAAGCGACGCGCGCGCCACAGCTCCGTTCACGCCCCACCAGTATGAGTCGCCGAAAATCCTTCCATAGCCGTGGCTGTTCATCGCGGTGACATAATTGTTCGCCTGCGCGATTGCGGCGTTGCGAATTGCGGTCACCAGCGCGCTGTTCCGGCCTTCCCTGCCGGAGAAGTAGTAAGTAAACATGCCGAGGTTTCTTACATCACCCCAGTCCATCGCGTATGTGATTTTTTCTCCTATCGCGATCGCCCTTGCCTCAAAATCAGCAAGGAATAAGGCCTCGCCTGTGGATTCCCACATCTCCGCCGCAGCCCATATCCTGTCGTCAGTGTCGGTCGTAGCGTAGCTTCCCGTCGAAAAGCCGGTCTGGTTCGCCGGCACATTTACATTGTCAGGCGCAGTTGTGATTCGTCCATAGCTGAGCCTCGCGGCATCCAGGCACTGGTTCGCGTACGTCGGGTCATAAGGCATAAAAAGCCTGTAAGCCTGAGCCATCATCGCCACAAAATCAGCCGTGGCTGCGGTTGAGTATGGTACGTAAAACCTCGCCTCGCCGTTGTTCTCGGGCATTGTCCAGTCGCAACAAAAGCTTGTGGACGAAAGCTTGTGATACACCCTGCCGTCAGGAGTCTGCATCTTTAATAGCCAGTCTGTTTCCCATTTTAACTCCTTCAGGTATTGCGGATATCCGGGCGCCGTTTCCGGCAGGTTAAGGTTTATGCCTTCAAAATTGCCCCTTAAATATTCCCATGCCTTACCAAGGACGCCAAAAGTCACGTTCGCGTTTGTCACATACTTATTGTAATCCCCGGCGTCGTGCCAGCCGCCGGTTCCGTCCACCTTCACGTTGCCGCCGCCAACATAAGTCAGATAAGCGTCATTTAGATGGCAGGCCGCGTGTGAAAAAGTGGTTGAATTGTGCGTGCCTGAAACCGCAGTGCCGCACCTCCAAAGATAGAAGCCCCTGAAAACGGTATAGAAAGAAAAATCAAAAACATCCTCAGAAATCGTGAAATTTGCCGACGTGCCGATACCGTTCACCTGCACGTTGTATGTGCCCGGCTCGGTGACAGACGAGAAATCCGCTATATAAATTGTCTCCGATGTGTCTGCGTTCACTCCGTAAAGCGTGGTTGTCGCGGTCAGCCTTGTCGGTCCGGAAGGGTAAGACCGCACGTAAAAAGTTGCCGGTGACGACGATTTTACCGAGGCTTTTTTAGGCGCCTGCGGCTTATACCCTATGGAATTCAGCCTTATGTCAGAATTCGCCGCGTATATTCCCGCGGCGCCGGCCATCGCAAGCAAGATCATTGTAACTATTGTCCTTTTCATCTTTCCTCCTTGAGTTTCTTCTTATGTCGCCGGAATCTATACTCCTGTTTTCCACACACCATACAAACGGCAACCGGCCCGCAAAGCATTCATCGTCTTGATTTGAAATTTGCGATTTGTAATTTTTAATCGCCGCTCCGCCTACTTTAGCCCTGTCAGAACCACAAAAACGCCGGTCTTTTTCACCACTGTCTTGTCTTTTCCCGTTAGTTCCAGGATATAATAGTACATGCCGTTTCCAAGTTTCCACGGCGGCAGCCATTCGGTATCGCTTGGGTGCGGGTCGCCGTATTTGTCCTTGTCCTCTATTTCCGCTATCTTCCTGTCATTCAGCGTGAAAACCCTTATTTTTACGCTGTCAACATATCCCGAATGCGTGTACCTGAAAACCACCCTGTCGCCCCTTGACGGGTTGGGGTAGGCAAAACTGTCCCTGAATTTCAGTACAGGTACATAAGTCGGCGTAACCGTCACTGTCGGCGTAACCGTTGAAGTGGGAGTCACGGTATGCGTCTGCGTTATGGTTGACGTTTCGGTTACGGTAAATGTATTTGTCCTTGTCGGCGTTGCCGTGCTTGTCGGCGTGATTGTCGGCGAAGGCACCATTACGAGCCTGATATTGTCTACATATACGCCGTAATTTGACCAAGAATTGTTGACAAGCCTGAACAGGTTTATCTGCGAAGGCACTGTCACATAAAGGGCGGAAAGCGGCACCCTGACCGTCTTCCATGAGCTTGTAATCGCGCCGCCAGCATATGCATTCAGCTCCACTTTCTTGTTGGCCGCCCATGCAGCGTTGTCAAGCAGCAGGTAGAGGCTGACGGGATAGCCCGTGGCAGCCCTTATGCTCATTTCTATGTGGTTGTATTCCCCGACCGTCTTGGCGCTGAAAGAAACCTGGTGCGGTTGCCATGTATTAGGGCTTACATAAAGGAAGCGCATCGCGTCCCCAGGCAATCCATTAGCCGTCTCAGTCAGGCTTCCCGCGCCGGAGGCGAATATATACGGAGCGAAATCATTAAGCTCCGCTCCCGGCGTGTCGCCGTCGTAAATTAAGTCAGAGGGCAGCGGCGTTGACGTTATGGTTATGGTTGGCGAAACAGTATTCGTATTTGTTATCGTGGCAGTAGGCGGCGTCCCGGTTATAGTAGCCGTCGGCGAAGGTGTGTTAGTAAGATAGCACGGGATAAAAGTCTTGCCCGGAGTCATGATTTTATTCCTCACATAATTACCGGCCGTTGTAAGCTTTGACGTGGTCCAATTGGCAGCTCCGGTAAGGCCGCAGGTTTCGGGTTTTAGGTGCGAGGATGTCCTGAAGTCGTCCGAGAACGACCACGAGCACCAGCTTATCTTCACGCCCGCGCTGTTGTTGCCTGCCATTATGTCAAGGAAAGCGTTAGCATTCGCGGTATTTAAGTCCCCGTCGCCCGAAGAAGTGGTCGCCCCCCACTCCGTGCAGAATATCGGTATCTGGCTCACATAAGGCGTGAGCAGGTTCGTGCTGTGCGAACCCGCGTAAAAATGAAAAGTGTACATTATATTCGGGTAGTTCAGCGGGCTGGCCGGGACCGCGGAAGTTATCTGGGACCACTGCGGCGTGCCAACTATAATGACAGTGTCCGGGTCTATTGCCCTTATCGCAGGTATTATGTCGTTCGCGTACATTTTAACAAGGTCCCATGTTACATTATTTGGTTCATTGCATATTTCATACATCACATGTTTTTTGCCCTTATGAGTCTGCGCCATAAGCGTCCAGAAAACCCTTGCTTCCTCAATGTTATAATTCGGGTTTCCCGGTGTAAGTATGTGCCAGTCAATGATGGCGTACATACCTCGCTCGCCCGCCTCGTCCACGAGCTGATTTACCCTCTGAATGTTCAGCGCCGGGTTTAAGAGGTACCCGCCCTCATTTACATACATCGCTATCCTCAGGACGTCGGCTTTCATCGTGTTGGCTATAAAATCAAGCGCTTCGTCCTTGTTCACGCACTCCCACAGCCACTGCAGGCCGTGAGTGGAA
>CAYNMZ010000135.1:0-6068 GCA_964398505.1 uncultured Spirochaetia bacterium | reverse complement strand
TGGTCCCTTATACCTGAAAAATCCGTATAAAGAATTTTTTTGCCTTTGTGTTCTATGATGCTTACCGGCATATGACACCTCCATTCATGCCGGGGATTATACCATAAAAAAACGGGCTTTTAACGCCTGTTGAAAACGGTCCGCAATAATAGTATAATCGGCGTATGAAAAATATTGCCAACGCCGTCTTTTTGGTGTCGGTCACGGCGCTTGTTGCTGCCGCATCCGAGGACGCGGCATTATTGCACAAAAAAGGCGTTGAACTGGGCCTGAAAGGGAGCCACGCTGAGGCTGTAAAAAGTTTTGAAAAGGCCGTAGCCGCCTCCCCTCGTTATAAGGAAGCCTGGATTGACCTTGGAGTCGCGTTCTTGAAGCTTTCGCGTTATGAAAAAGCCTCAGAAAGCTTTGACATGGCGATAAAAATAGACAAAAAAAGCGCGCGCGCCTGGCACGGAAAGGGCTTATGCCTTTATTACGCCGGAAAGTACGCTGACTCGCTCCGTTTTTTTGACAGGGCGTTAAAGTACGGCCTGCCGGACGCTTCCGTGATCCTGTCAAAGGGCCAGGCGCTCGCCAGGCTTGGAAAGAGTGAAAAAGCGGCGGGCCTTTTCAACAGCGCCGTTGAAGCGGGGCCAAAGGATTATGAGACATGGTTTAACCTCGGCTATGAGTTCGGCGCGCTGGGAAAGCTTGAAAGCGCGGCGCTGTGCTTTAAACAGGCATCCGTTCTGGACGCAAAAGACACGGAATCAAGGATGAACCTCGGCTACGCCTATGAGAGCATGGCCAGGTATTCTGACGCGATAGCGGCCTATTCGGAAGCGGTAAAACTGAACGCGAAATACGCGGAAGCCAGGTTTGCCAGGGGACGGGCATACGCTGCCATGTTAAGGCACAGGGAAGCTGCCGAAGACTTAAGGGCCGCGGCCGGACTTGAGCCCGGCAGGCCTGAAATATGGCTTGCGCTTTCCGGTCAATACGAAAAGACAGGGCAAAAAGCCGGGGCGCGAGAAGCGCGCGAGAAGTATGATAAGATGATGAGCCAAAAACAGGAGAAAAAATGAAGCACACGCTTAAAAACCCGAATTTCATGCTTTTGATGGCTACGCAGACAGTGGAGCAGATAGGGGACTCCCTGACGCTGATGTCGCTTATAGCCTGGGTAATGTCCATGCCCGGCGGCACGACGACGGCAAATATGACCATACTTTTGTTCTGGATAGGCTTGCCCATAATCCTCATAGGGCCTTTTTCCGGTGTCTTCATAGACAGGTTCAGCAGGAAGGCGCTTCTTTTGTCGGCAACATTTGTGAAGGGATCGTTCATATTCCTGATATTCCTCTATATAAAGGAGCCGGGGCTTGTGCCCCTGCTGTATTTCTTTGTGTTCATGAAATCGTTCGCCACCCAGTTTTTTATCCCGGCGAAATCATCGTTTGTGCCTGACATTGTAAAGGACAGGGAATCTCTGATGGAGGCGAATTCAATTTCCACTACCGCCATGGTAATAACGCAGATAACAACATACGCCGCGGCAGGGCTTCTCATAGCCGAATTCGGGCCGCAGAAAATACTGCTTGCCAGCTTCCTGCTTTACCCTCTCGCCATGGCAATGATAGCCATGATAAGGGCAAAGGAGGAGCATAAGGCAAAAAGCAGGATAGAGTCTTTCGGCCATATAGCCGAGGACCTTGTTTCGGGGTTTAAGTTCATGTTCGGCGCTGAAAAGATAATGTTCATAACGCGGAGAGTTTTCTTCATGATGATAGCGATAATGGTGTTTTACATAGCCTTGACCGGCGGCGGGCTTGAACGGATGCTCTTATCGGCCGGCCACGGAATAAAGCCGATCGGCGCCCTGGGGCTGATGCAGGCCGCGCTCGGGCTGGGCCTGGTTGCCGGAGTCCTGATGATTGGCCGCGTTTCAAGGGCCATAAGCGACGAGAAGCTGATAAGGGCCATTTTCCCGGTTTTCGGCAGCCTGATAATAGCACTGTATTTTGTGAACAATTACTTTTTCCTGCTTGCCATAGCGCTGGCAGGCGGCATGGGCGGCATGATGGTGCTGTCCATCGCAGAGACCGCGGTGCAGAAGGAAACGCCCGCGGGAATGCGCGGCAGGATTTTTGCCGCTTACTACGTATTCAGGAACACAGGGCCTCTGATAGCATCGGGCCTTGCGGGTTTTCTGATAAGGTTTATAAAGGAAGAGGAAGTTATGCTGGCGGCCGGGGCAGCGCTTTTGCTTTACGGCCTGGTGAATATGATATGGAAAAAAAGCTGATACCGTTTATTTTGGTATTTTTACTGGCCTCCTGCGCGCTGGCTGAAGACAATGCCGGGAAAAGCGGCTTTCCTTACTGGCTGATATCGCCGCCTATACCGGGCTATTCGCAGGAAACGGGCTGGTCAGCCATGCTTGTGGCAATGGTGATGTATCTTGACGGCGACGACAAAAAAACAACCTACCCTTCGGTTTTTTTCCCGAAAATAACATACACGCAGAAGAACCAGCTTGATACGGCTGTGGAAGTTGACCATTACGCAAGGGACAATGCCTGGTTTTTAAAGGCCCTTGCCGGATACAGGCGCTATCCTGACCGGTTTTTCGGCACAGGCAGGATAAGCGCGGACGAGGAAGGGGAAAGTTATACGCTTGAGACAATCACCGGATGGCTGGAATATTACCTGAAAATTTCCGGCAATTTTCACGCGGGCGCGAGGCTCAGGCTCCAGAAGGACGCTTTGACAGAGGCTGAGCAGGGAGGGCTATTGTCTTCCGGCGCGGTTTACGGATACAGGGGGCTTTTTAACCCGGGGCTGGGCCTCCTTTTCAAGATAGATGACAGGGACAATACCATGATGGTAATGAGCGGGGATTATCACGTTATTTCAGCTGAAATATTCGCGCCGCCGCAGGCGCAAAGTTTTGTGATTATAACCGCGGATCTTCGCAAGTATTTTAAGACAGCTGAAAGGCAGAGCATTGGGCTCAGGCTTTTTTCCGAAAATACCATGGGCAGGCCGCCTTTTAACATGCTTTCGATTTTTGGCGGCTCAACAAGGCTCAAGGGTTACCTGTACGGAAAATACAGGGATAACAATTCGTTTTTCGCCTGTGCCGAGTATAAGGCTGTCCTGCTGGACTGGCTCGGCGCCACAGCTTTTGCCGGTCTTGGCGATACCATGGCTTACTGGGGGGCGCCGCTTGAAATCAAGTACTCGGCAGGCGCGGGCTTAAGGATTATCGTGGATTCTTCCAATATCACAAACTTAAGGGTTGATGTCGCGTTCGGGCGGGACAGCATGGGTTTTTACATAGATTTAAACGACACTTTTTAACCTTTTTGGCTTGCAAAAAGCGGCAAATCGTATATTATATTTTCCGTTCAAGCTTTTATCAAATCATATTCCGGCATTGATGCCGGGAGCGCGTATAAAAGGAGAGCGTCATGTCAGAAAAAATCAAGTTCGGCACATCAGGCTGGAGGGGCATAATATCGGATGACTTTACTTTTCACAACGTGAAGACCGTGTGCCAGGCCATAGCGGATTTTATAAAGTCAAAAAGGTCCGAGAAGGGAAAGCCTGTAATAATAGGCGGTGACGCAAGGTTCCTTTCTGACAAGTTCTGCGCCGCAGCTGCCGAGGTCATGGCGGGCAACGGGATAAAGGCGCTTGTATGCGACAGGGACACGCCTACGCCTGTCATTGCCTATGAAATAATAAGGAGAAAAGCTGCGGGAGGCATTAATTTCACAGCCTCGCACAATCCGCCCGAATACAACGGCCTGAAATTCTCGCCTTCATGGGGCGGTCCCGCGACCCCGGCGGAAACAAGTGTCATTGAGTCAAACATAAGGAAGGTAAAGGTGGTTAAAACTGTAGGGATGGATGAGGGCCAAAAGAGGGGGCTTATACAGGTTTTTGACCCGTCGCCGTTTTACCTTAAGAGGATAAAGGAAATTGTGGATTTTTCAGTCATAAAAAGCTCGCGGATGAAGGTTGTGGCTGACCCGCTGTTTTCCACGGGCAGGGGTTATCTTGACAGGCTTTTAAAGGAAGCGGGAGCCAATGTAACGGTCATTAACGACAGAAAAGACGTATTGTTCGGCGGTTTCCCGCCTGAACCGGCGGAGAAGAATGTGGCTGACCTGATAGCGGCGGTAAAAAGGGAAAAAGCCGTGCTTGGCGTGGCCACTGACGGCGACGCCGACAGGTACGGCATCATAGATTCGGACGGCTCCTATATCCCGGCAAATAAAATACTGCCGCTGTTGCTTGATTATCTTGTTGAAACAAGGCCGAAGTGGAAGGGCGCTGCTGTAAGGTCCGTAGCGACGTCGGGCATGCTTGACGCTGTTGCCAGGCTTCACGGCATAAAGCTTTACGAGACGCCTGTAGGATTCAAGTATATAGGCGACATTATGACCAGGGAGGACATAATAATAGGAGGCGAGGAGTCAAACGGCCTTACTGTTTACAGGCATGTGCCGGAAAAGGACGGAATTATTGCCTGTCTGCTTGTGGTGGAAATGGCTGCCAGGAAAAAGAAGAATATAAGGACATTGCTCTCGGAGCTTGAAAAGAAGACCGGCGCCTTTTACAACGCGAGGAAGAACTTCAGGCTGACCGAAGACAGGAAAAGGAAACTGATTGAGAAACTGTCGGATTTCAAGTTCGGCAGGATGGGCAAATACGAGGTAAAGGACCTGATAAAAGTGGACGGATTCAAGTTTGTGCTCGGCGAGGACACGTGGGTTATGACAAGGCTCTCAGGTACGGAGCCAATTGTCAGGCTTTATGCCGAGGCAAAAAGCAGGAAAGAACTGGATGAGATACTGGAAGCTGGAGAGGCTTTTATAATGAAATAGAAAGCCCTCAAAAAAAAAGGCGCGCTAAGAACAGCGCGCCTTTTTTTTTGATATATGCAAAGCATGACAACAAGATGCAAGGCATCGCATTTTCTCCGTCAACCTAATAAAATAGAACAACAAAGTTATATATATCTAACTGTGCATAATATGTGGAAAGCATATTTATAAAAAACATTAATTTAAAAAGAAAAACGTAAAAAAAATATAAAATTTCAACAAAAATGAGAATAATTACTTATAAAACTAAAAAAAACATATTGACAAATATAATTATTTGAATATACTACATATTGAGGATAAGGATAAATAAAAGCACAATATACAGATAGCTCTTTGAGTCTTATCAAAAATGTTCCAAAATGGAAAGGGGTGATATCTCCAATGGCTAAGAAGAAAAAAGCAAAAAAGAAAAAATAAGGTAACATGAAAATCAAAGGGGTAACATCAAAAACAACGCGGAGATATATGCTCCGCGTTGTTTTTGCTTATGCGCCGTAACAGGGCCCCCGGGCCGGGCATGGTTTACCGGTCTTCTGGCGCTTTAAAATAATCGTTTTCATATAATCGTTAATTGGGGTAAAATGAGGCATAACTGCCATGGAGGGCAATGTGGCCAAAAAAAAGGAAAAGAAGAAAGCTGATAACAGCGGATTGGGACAGGGACTGGCCCTGATAATAGGCGCTGTGCTTGTCTTTACCTCATTTGTCGTCATAAAAGGCAATAATATGCTCGGCCCCGTAGGCGAGCTGATAGCAAGGAGCCTTTACTTTTTAATAGGCAAGGCCGCCTACATACTTCCTTTCATAATGCTTTTTATAGGTTTTAACATGCTGCAAAAGGACTACCAGTACACTGAGACCAGGTTTATGATGGGTTTTACGCTGCTTGTGGCGGTAGTTGCGGTAATTATAGGGCTTTTTTTTAACGGTACAAAGTATGAAGTCTTCAGGATGAAAAAAGTCATGGCCTATTATACGCCATTTTTTAATGATGTCTGGAAAAGCCTGCCCCCATATCTTCATATAATGGATAACTACAAATTCCTGACAGGCGGATACATTGGCTCAAAAACAGCCAGGTACCTGACAGAGTGGTTCAATATTGTGGGCGCGTTTATTCTGAGCTTTGTGCTCCTCATAATATCCCTTATGCTGCTCCGTCTTGAAAAAATACTGGTCTCAACCGGGCTT
>CAYNMZ010000134.1:0-6105 GCA_964398505.1 uncultured Spirochaetia bacterium | reverse complement strand
GCCTGTAGCCGCAATTTCTTTGTTATGACTTTTTTCGCCAGGATTCTTTTTCACTTCGCCTGAACCCTTAAGCCGGTCAAGGGCCGCCTTTACCTTTTCATCACCTGTCATTTTATAGGCCTGCTCCAGCCTCTCAACAGCCCTGCTCTTGTGGCCCGCATACATATGGCTGTAACCCGCGTATATCAGCGCGTTTGTATTTTTTGGGTTTGAGGAGATGACTTTTTCAAAAGCCTCAGCCGCGGCAGCGTAATCCTTATTCGCGTAAAGGTCCTTACCCTGTTTCATCAGCTTTTCCTCGGTTTTTGAAGCAGCGAAGGCCTGTATTGAAGCCAGCAATAAAGCCGCAAGAAAGATAAAGGTTTTTTTCATAAAGCCTCCCTTGTTTAAACGCAATTTTCCCCGCGCAAAATACGGGTTATTTTATTTTTTTGTGTTTTCCGGAAGTGCCCAATATAAAGGCTCCGCAATCAGGGTTTTTTCTCAGGCTGGCCGCCATCCTGTACGGCGTCCTCCACAGTCACTTCCCTTGACAGGAACATGCTGCCGTCACGTTCGGAATCGTCCTGCCTCGGGTTTATCTCGCCCTGCAACCTTATTATTATGCCGTCCTTGGAAAAATCAACGGCATCCTTGAGCTCCTTTATGAATTTCCTGGCTTTTTCATTTGTGAGGTAAATATTGGGGGTTTCGGGCAGTACAAGGAAAGAGGTGGGCTTTAAGTAATACATGTCAACCTCAAGGTTTACTATCTGCCGGTCTACTTTTTCGCTTTCGTCTATATTTCTAGGCCTTGCCATATTTTCCTCCGCTTTGTCGCCTTAATAACCATATACATTATACTATATAATTTTTAATTAATAAATATTTTATTTAAAAATATGCCCTGCTTCCCTGTACCATAAAACCAGGTCCAGCGCTGCAAGCGGTATCCTGATTTTCCCGCTAAAAGCCTTCATTTTCCTCTCAATTTCCAGGTATTTTACCGGGGTTATTGTTTTAGGCACTTCCCTGATTACGCCCATTAACTTAAGGTTCTTCAGTATATGCCTGTCAAGAATTGCTATGTCATCGGTAAAACCTATGTTCCTAAGGAAATGACTTGCTTCCTTGTATCCGTAGCCTTTGATGTTTTTTACGAGCCACTCCCTCATCTCAAACACATTGCCGAGGCCGGAAAGTTTTTCAACTATTGTAATCCTGCCCGAGCTGACGAACATGTCCCGCGCCGCGGCCGCGTAGCGCGACTTGTTGTTCTTGAAACGGACGCCGTTTATTTCCTTGAGCCTCAGGAAATCAGACGGTTTCCCGGAAATGAGCAGTTTGCTGCTTATTATTTTTTCCACGCACTTCCAGCAGTTCACTGCCTTTGACTGCGGGGTGAATATGCAGAAAATGAGTTCGTGGAGGACGCGCTCAGGATCCCGCGATTCCCACACTGCCTTGAAATCGGCGATCCTCCTGTCAAAATCCTTTTTCTTGAGCGCGTAAATCTTCCTTATTTCCCTTATATGGGGGTTCATTTTTTGCTCTCCGGGATTCCGCGGGTTGGTTTCTAAGCGGGTTCGGGAATTCCCTGTTCATTGTATTTGAGCCGTATCGCCTTTATTACGTCGTATATCTTGAAAAAACACTCAACAACTTCGGGGTCAAAATGCTTGCCGCTGCCTGATTTTATGGTCTCAAGCACCCTTGATTCCTCCCACGCTTCCTTGTAGCAGCGCGGGGACATAAGAGCGTCATATACATCAGCAACAGCCACTATCCTTCCCGTTATGGGAATTTCAATTCCTTTTCTTCCTGAATTAGGCGCCACAGATACCGCTTTTTCAACGTCAGTCCCCGTACCCGGATAGCCTGTGCCGTCCCATTTTTCATGGTGTGTCAGCGCGACTTCCGCGGCGATGGCGTCTATCTCGGAATCCGTACTGGTGAAGAGCCTGTATCCCAGCACTGTGTGCATCTTCATTATATTGAATTCCTCAATATCAAGCTTTCCCGGCTTTTTCAGTATCTTGTCCGATATCCCTATCTTTCCCGCGTCATGGAGCATGGCGGCTATCCTGTACTTGTCCTTGAACCTGCGTATGAGCTCCTCTGGAAAACCCCGCTCCTGCGCCCACTTCTGGTATATTTCAACCGAGTACGCGCCCATCCTCTTTACATGCGAGCCTGTCTCGCCCGGGTCGCGGAACTCGACCATTCGGAGCATCCTTAACACCATTTCACGCGTTGACTTTGCCTTCTCAATCGCGGTGGCCGCGTCGTTCCCAAAATATGTTACAAAAAGCTCGTCCCTTTCCGTAAACGGGCATATCTTGCCGCGTTCGTTCTTGGCGTTTATTATCTGCATTACTCCTATTACCTTGTTCCTGATTGTCTTAAGCGGCACCGCAAGCACCGACTGCGTCCGGTAATTGTTCTTGATGTCAAATTCCTTGTTGAAACCGCAGGGGCAGCCTTTCGGCAGCCTGTAAACATCCTCAAGGGACAGTATTTTTCCGCTCAATGCCACGCTGCCGGCTATGGAAGAATTGTCTATCGGGAGGTCGTGGTAAAGGTATTTATACTTTGACGACGGGTCCCTTTCGAATAAAACGTCATTCTGCGTATAATTTATCCTGAGCTTGCCTTCTGTCACAAGGAATATGGTGCCTGACTCGGCATTGGTAAACCTTCTTACTTCATATAATATTTTATCAAGCAGTATGTCAATGTCGTTTATGTTGTGGATTTCCTCTGAAATTTTAAGGATCTGCTGGAGTATTTCCTTGTCTGTTTTTAATCCAGGCTTTTTTTTCTGCACAATCCTGCCTCAGGTTGTTGTAGTTTTTGCTTTCGTTGTATGCCAATTAAGTATAGCAATTATTTTGTCAGTTTTCCAGTATTTTTTTCTAAATTTTTCAAAATCCTAAATTTCATGTATTTTAAAAAATACCTTATTTCAAAAGCTATATTATGTAACCTGATAAAATAACTTTGTCACGCCTGTAGAACACAGCGAGCTGTCCTGGTGTTATGGCAAATTGAGGCTTGCTGAAAAAAGTTACAGCGCGGTCTCCTTTTATATTGACTGTAGCGGCACAAGGAGCCTGCTGGTATCTTATTTTCACGTGAAACCTGTATTTCCCGTCCTTTATTTCATAAAACTTGTTAAGGCCGGCTGCTATAAATTTTTTTTCAAGCGCAGCTTCCCGCGGCCCGGCCGTAACCCTGCGTTTTTTCGCGTCAATGGAAACCACATAAAGAGGCTCCCCGCCGCCGGTATTAAGACCCCTTCGCTGGCCGACAGTGTACATGTAATGCGCGGTGTCAAGATCCTTTATTTTATGGCCGTCAATATGCCACAGCTCCCCGCCCTTTTTTACGCGGCAATTCCTGTTTACGAATTCAAAAGGACCTTCGCCTTCCTTTAAAAAACATGTTTCCTGGCTGTCTTTCTTGTCATGATAAAGTCCGTATTCCTTCACCTTTGCCCGCGCCTCTTCCTTTGTAATGCGGCTTAGCGGGAAGATTATACGCGGCAGGTCTTTTTTATCCAGCCTCGCGAGGAAGTATTCCTGCGATTTCTTCGCGTCTTTTGACCTCTTGAGAAAATAACCTGTTTTAGTCTTCGTGATTGCCGCGTAATGTCCCGTGGCCGCGAAGTCATAACCGTGCTCTTTTACCTTTGAAAGCAGCGCCTTAAATTTAATTGCTTCATTGCAGACTACGCACGGGTTGGGGGTCCTTCCTTTGATGTATTCAGAGATGAAATAATCGACAACCTGCTTCTTAAAATCCCTCTTCATGTTCAGGACATAATGCCTGATCCCGAGTTTCCAGCAGGCGCGCCTGGCGTCCAGCACATCCTCGTAATCACAGCAGCGTGAGGCTTCGTCCCAAAGCTTTAAGGTAATGCCCGTGACCTCATGCCCCTGTTCCTTTAGTAATATGGCAGCGGCAGTGGAATCCACGCCGCCTGACATACCGAGAAAGATTTTTGCCATATTAACACTAATTTCAAACCCGGGCCTTAGCCCGGATTTTCCTGTGACTTGGGGCCGGATGCTTGGGACTTTTTCTTCCTGTAGTCCTCTATAGCGTTCCTTATACCATCCTCGGCAAGTACCGAGCAATGGTGCTTTTCCTTAGGCAATCCTCCAAGGAGGTCTACAATGCGCTTGTTCGTGACCTGCAAGGCTTCCTCAATCCTTTTGCCCTTTACCAGTTCAGTTGCAAGCGATGAGGTCGCTATTGCCGCAACGCAGCCAAAGGTCTCAAACTTACAGTCAGTTATTACCTCGTTTTCATCGACCTTTATGTAAATCCACATCACATCGCCGCAGACGGGATTTCCCACCTTGCCTATGCCGTCGGCGTCCTCAATCCTTCCCATATTTACCGTGTTCTTGAACATTTCCATGACCTTGGGTGAATACTGCATAATAAGTTAACCTCCGTATTAGAAGTCCGGAATCAACTGCAGAAACAAAACAGTCTAAAATCTTCCGTTCCGGAATCCTGAATCATCCGCAAAACAAAACTTTCTAAAGTCTTCGACCCCGGACTCCGGATTGCCTCACAAAGCTACCATCCTGTCTATCGGCACTTTTGCCTTCTCAATTATTTCAGGCGCGAGCTTTACCTCAAACTGCTCCTTTTCAAGGGCCTCGTAAACGTGCGAAAGCCTGATGAGCTTCATGTTAAAACATGTCTGGGCGTTGCCCAGGGAGTAAAACTCAGCGTCAGGCCTGTCCTTTTTCAGCCTGTGAATTATGCCCTCTTCCGTGCCGAGCACGAATTTCTTCACCTCAGGATGCGCGGCCGCGTATTTTATCATTCCCGCGGTTGACGCTATCTCGTCGGAGAGTTCAAGGACCTCCGGAAGGCACTCGGGGTGGGACAGCACTTTCGCGTCAGGATGAGCTGCGCGCGCGTTCAGGACATCCTCTTTCTTGAACTTGTGGTGCACATAGCACCTGCCGTCGTGCAGTATTATTTCCTTTTCCGGCACATTTTTCCTGACCCAGAGCCCCAGGTTATTGTCCGGGAGAAACACTATCTGTTTACCCGGTATTTTTCTCACTATATCAACGGCATTGGCGGACGTGACGCAGTAATCGAGTTTGGCTTTTACTGCTGCCGTGGTGTTGACATAGCCCACAAAGACCGCTGCCGGGTATTTTAAGCGGTAGTCGTCAACATCCTCCGGCTTTATGCAGTCCGCCATCTGGCAGCCCGCGTCCTTCCTGGGTATTAGGACCTTTTTTGACGGAGAGAGGACCTTTGCTGTCTCTGCCATGAAAGACACGCCGCAAAAAAGTATGATGTCCTCCTTGGCCGCGGCTGACTTGCGTGACAGTTCAAGCGAATCGCCCGTAAAATCAGCCAGGTCCTGTATCTCGGGCCTCTGGTAATTATGCGCCACTATCAGCGCGTTCTTTTTCTTCTTAAGTTCTTTTATCTTTTCCGCGAGTTCTGTGTCCTGCATACCCTTCTCCCATATTATTTTATGTTTTTCCGGACATTTTTAATTCCGTATTTCCTGCTCCAGGGCACGGCGGAGCCAGATGAAAACCCGAAAAGCCTGTATTTGGGGCTTCACCTGCCCCGTTCTTTCCAAAGCGGACTCATTTCCCGCAGCTTCGCGGCGATTCCCGGCAGCACTGCCAGGACTTTTTTAACGTCTTCCTCAGTACTGTACCTTGAAAGGGAAAACCTGATACTGCCGTGCGCGGTCTCATGCGGTATTCCCATGGCAAGCAGCACATGCGACGGCTCAAGCGAGCCCGATGTGCATGCTGAGCCTGAGGAGGCGCATATTCCCTCAAAGTCCATGTGAATGAGTATACTCTCGCCTTCTATGTATTTCAAGCAGACGTTGAGCGTATTGTCCATCCTTTTTTCCGGGTGTCCGTTCACCTGAACTTCAGGTATGGTGCCGACAATCCCCTTTTCAAGCATGTCCCTTAAGGCCTTTACGCGCTTTTTCACTTCTCCTGATTCCATGTCGCTCATGGCAATTTCAGCGGCCTTTGCCATGCCGATAATGCCTGCCACGTTTTCAGTGCCCGCGCGCCTGTTCTTCTCATGATGCCCGCCCTGTATCAGGGACTGTATACG
>CAYNMZ010000133.1:0-6202 GCA_964398505.1 uncultured Spirochaetia bacterium | reverse complement strand
CACGCTTGGCACAGGCGTGGGCGGGGGGATTGTTGTTGACGGAAGGCTTGTACGCGGCGCAAATTATAACGCGGCCGAAATAGGACACACTACGGTCCATCCAAATGGCCGCCTTTGCAAGTGCGGGGTAAAAGGCTGCCTTGAACAGTATGCCTCAGCCTCGGCCATAGCTAATTCCGCCAGGGAAAGGATAAGGCTGGGCGCAAGGTCAATGATGACAGAAATGGTAAAGGGAGACATATCAAGAATAACATCAAAGACTGTTTATGAAGCCATGGTTAATAAGGACAAGACTGCGGCTGAAACATGGGATGAATTCATTGAATATCTTTCCATAGGAGTAGCCAACGCCATACAGACGCTTAATCCGGAGGTTGTTGTCATTGCCGGCGGAGTTATAAACGCAGGGGATAGGCTTTTTAGGCCGCTAAGGGAAGCTGTGAGGAAGCGGACTTTCGCGCTGACTTTTGGGGCTGCCAGGATTTTGCCCGCAAAACTCGGCGGTCTCGCAGGCGCGATAGGCGCCGCAGGCATAGTCATAAATGAAGGCAGTTTTTACGGCCTTTAAATGGAAATAAAAAGAATTGCGGGCCTGTTGTTCAGGGTTACCGCGGAGTTTGTTGCGGCTGTGTCCCCGCTGGTTTTCTGGCAGAGTTTCTTTGACCCGTTCGGGCCGGCCCAGCTGTCCATAATCAGGATTTTTGTACCGTTTCTTTGCGTGTTATATTTCATAAAGGTGTATGCTGAAAAAAAACCAGCGTTTTATTTTAATCCCGCACTGCCGGCGATGGCCGCTTATGTTGCGGCAAATTTCCTGTCTGTTTTTGGAACTTTCAATAAGGGAATAGGGTTTAAATTCGCTTATGAAATCATGCTTTATGTCATTGTGAGTTACATTATAGTATCCGGGTCAGCAAGGCATGAAAGGCATAAGATTGCGGCAATAATGATGACAACAGGCACGCTTATGTCGCTTTACGGCATAATTCAGCGCTTCGGCGTCGACCCTTTTTCCTGGAACACGGACTTTTCAGGAAGGCCTATGGGAACTATCGGCAATCCTGACTTTTTTGCGGGGCATCTTTTGATTCCCATATTTCTGCTTGCGGGATACACTTTAAAACCCGGGCGCTTCAGGCTGCTAGCTCTTGCCGGGCTTGCCGTCAATATCTTGTGCCTGTTTTACACCAAGGTACTCGGAGCTTATCTGGGTTTTATAACCGGCACAGCGGTATTTACAGCGATTGCCGCTTTTACAAACAGGGAAACAATACTTGCGAACAGGAAAAAAGTCTTGAAAATTCTGGTTGCCGCGGTATTGGTATCTGCGGCTGTCCTGCCATTTGTTTATGGCAAGGCTTCGGACTTTATAAAGTCAAAAAAGCGTTCCATGGTACACAGGCTCCTAATGTGGGAAGCGAGCCTCCTGATGGTAAAAGACGCGCCCATACTGGGCATGGGCGCGGGTAATTACAGGTTGTATTATCCAAAATATCAGGCAAAGCTGCTCAATGATCCTGCAAACAAGGAATATGATTATGTGGTTACATGGATGCCGCATCAAAACTATCTTCTTATTGCGGCTGAGACAGGTTTGACGGGACTTGGATTGTTCCTGGCAGCCCTGGTTGTTTTCTTCGCGGCTGCGGCAAAAAGGCTTTTAAAAGCAGGTGCATGTACGTATTACATGACAGGCGCCGTCTCGGCTGTATCGGCACTTCTTGGCGCTTCCTTTTTCAACACTTTTTACAATGTGCCGGCAACGACACTTTACTTTTTTATTCTGTTATTTTCCGTGTCACAGCCGGTCGCGGCAAGGGCGCTATTGACCGGCAGAAACGCGGCCGCAGCCGGGGCCATTGTATCTTCGCTGTTTTTCTTGTACTCTGCCAATGGCGACGCAAGAACCCTTGTTTCCAATTACCTGTTAAAAAAAGCGGTTAATACGGCGAAAACCGGAAATCACGGTTCAGCAATCGGTATTTATGAAAGGATTATCGGCCTTAAACCGGTTGAATTATGCCCTCAGATGGATGTGGCACATTTTTATTATGCTGCAGAGAGCCTCAGGGAGTCAGGAAACAATGTAAAGGCGGCAGAATACTATAAAAAAGACCTTGAAATAAATCCTTTTTGTCCTGAAGTAAATAATATGCTTGGAGCCGTCCTTGGCCAGTCAGGCGATATAAACAGCGCTGTTGAAAAGCTGAAAATGGCTGTTTATTTGGCGCCCCATTATGAGGCCGCTTATATAAATCTTGCAACTGCTTTTATCTCAAAAGGTGAATACCGAAACGCCAGGTTGATTATTGAGAAATATATTGAAATAAACGGCAGTAATGATAGGTTTGCCTCAATGCTTGAGACTGTGCGGAGGATTGAGGAGGCGAAATGAAGAAAACATCAGAAAAAATAATTATTGTGTTTCTCTTTATTGTCATATTCGGCGTATATTTGTCAACGATGTTTTCGTCATATAAAGGCAATGATTCTCCTGAAACTGCGGCTGCCGCCTTAATACTTGGTATAATGCACCCGCCAGGTTATCCTTTGATGACAATGACAGGTAAGATCGCGTCTGCGCTGCCTTTGGCAAACCCGGCCTTCAGGATAAATGTCTTTTCGGCATTGCTTGCCGTAGCGGTTGTTATTTTTATGTACTTGATTCTTATAAGGCATGTATTTGCCTGTTATAAGTCAGAACTGTCTTTTCGGCTTCTTGCAGCCGGGTTCGCGTTTGTGCTTGCCTTTAGCGGATATTTCTGGCCGCAGGCATTAGAGGCAAAGGGCGGTATATATAACCTTAACCTTTTTTTTCTTTCTGTAATATTCCTGGCCATGCTTGAAGCAATAAAAAACAATGAAGTTAAATTTATTTATCTTTCAGCATATATTTACGGGCTTTCACTGTCAAACCACTGGCCAAGTATGATTGTCCTGCTGCCTTTGTTTATCTGGGTTATTTATGGTATAAAACCGGCATTGTCATGCAAAAAATTATTTATGTCTTCTGCCTTTACGGTTTTGGGATTAAGCGCTTATATGTTCCTATATGTCAGAGCCGGCACAAGCCCGGATATAAACTGGGGCGACCCGGGAACCATAGGCAGGCTTATTTCGGTGATTACGAGGGAAAGCTATAGGGGCGAAATAAAGCCCTTTACCGCTTTTGTGTTGGGCTATCACCTGAAGTATTTCGGCGTATGGTTTGTATCAAATTACGGCTTCTTATGGATGCTTCTGCCTTTTGGGGCTGTATTCATGTACAAAGATAACAAACCTGCCTTTTTTATGACCGCAGGTACGGCGCTAATCCTGTCTTTTGTGCTGGTTTTCCTGAACAGGACCGCGCTTGAGACAATATGGCTGATGGGTATATTCCTGATGCCTGCGGCCTTATCCGTGCTTATAATTATTGCGAAATCTGCATCTTTCGTTGCCGAGAGGTCAGGCTTGGCAGGACGCCTTGCTGTGCTTGCGGCTGTATATTTTTCAGCTGCTTTTCTATTTTTTTCCAATTTGCCGAGAAACAGCAGGCAATCTGATTTTATTTCCTATGACCTTGGGCGGAATATCCTTCAGGTTATGGAAGACAAGGCTTATTACTTATCCGAACATGACATGTATTACATGCCGGTACTTTACTCGTTGAAAATTGAGCGTAAAAAACCTGATGTTAAATTTTATTCATTACCTGCGCTTCAATATGAATGGGGTATAAGGCAGGCCAGGGATATTTTCGGTTTCTTTCCGGCTAAGCCGGGGGATGTCCTTTACAATACGGCAGGCATAACAGGAATAGCAATAAGGGACGCGGGGGCAATTTACAGGGATTTTACATCGCCTGCTTTTGACAGCTTGAGGCTGCCGCTATATCAGGGCAATGCGGGACTTGTCAAAAGGCTGTCGTCGGACCCGTATCATGACAGTCCGGCGATATATGACTTGTTTTCTTTCAGGGGCATATACTCGGAATTCGCGAAAAACGAGGAAAACACAGAGATAATCACGAGATATTTGATTTTTATTTCAATGCACGCTGAAAAACTCCAGCTTTTAAAACGTCACAGGGAATCAATCGCGCTGTATAAAAAAGCGCTGCGAATTCCGGTTGAAAAACTTGCATATAACATTTACTATAGGCTGGCTTTATCATATGACGCGCTTGGAGAATATGAAAATGCCCTAAAAATGCTTGATCTGGCATTATCTGATAAGCCGGATTTTAAGGAAGCGGCAGATTTGGCTGGGGTGATAAGAAATAGACTTATAAGTTCAAAATAGTGCTTGAAAAACAATAAAATCCTGATATAATACCACTGTGCCGAAATAGAACCCATTGTATTTGATATTTACCTTTATGCAATTTATGGTTTCATTATGATACGTGGCGGATTTGAAAGTTCGGAGGTGATTTAAAATGAAAAAAACGCTTATAGCTGTTATTGATAAGGACGAAGCCATACGCATTAATAATTTCCTTGAAGAGAATAATTATGCCCCCCATATTGTAACTGATTCAGCCTCACTAATGTCAAAGATAAGCAACCGGGATTTTGATTTATTGATACTTGACATGCCGATTATACAGGAATTTGAGCTTTCGATTGCGAGGTTCATAAAGGAAAGACATGCCGGCCTTCGCACTGTTGTGCTTGCCTCAAAGGACAACCTGGACATGGCTGTTGACTTCGCGCGAAAGTACGGGTTCTCATACATTACAAAGCCGGCAAACATGGGGGAATTAAAGTTCGTTCTTGATAAAATCGGCCAGGAAGAAGCCGGCAGGGCGGCTATGGGGGTTACTGACGACTATTTCAGGGAGCGTTTTATAGGCAGGAGCGAGGCCGTCAGGAAAATAATAAGCAAAGTGCATAAGGTTGCCGGAAATGACAGCAATATACTGATTACCGGAGAGACGGGTACAGGAAAGGAACTTATAGCGAGAGCCATTTATGAATTATCAGCAAGGGCGGCGAAGCCGTTTATTGCGGTAAACAGCGCGGCCATACCCGAGAATCTCCTTGAGTCCGAGCTTTTCGGGTATAAAAAAGGCGCTTTCACCGGCGCAGGCACCGACAAAAAAGGGCTTATTGAAATGGCTGACAACGGCACGCTGTTTCTTGACGAAATCGGCGATCTTTCTATGAACCTGCAGTCAAAAATTTTAAGGGTTATAGAATATGGTGAATTGAGGCGGCTCGGGGACGAGGCGCTGCGAAAGGTTAATATCAGGGTGCTTGCGGCGACCAA
The DNA here is from genome assembly GCA_964398505.1 of uncultured Spirochaetia bacterium. GTDB lineage: Bacteria > Oederibacteriota > PGYV01 > PGYV01 > CAYNMZ01 > CAYNMZ01. The sequence continues at coordinate 949 of CAYNMZ010000133.1, read as the reverse complement.
CCAGGACCTGCCTGAGCTTATAAGCCAGAAGAAATTCAGGGAGGACCTGTTTTTCAGGCTAAACGTTATACACATTCATATACCGCCACTTAGGGAGAGAAAAGAGGACATACCGCTACTGCTCAGGTTTTATATTGAAAAGTACAATAAGGTTCAGGGCAAGAATATTATGGGCATAGACCAGAAGGCACGTGCCATACTGATGCAATATGACTACCCCGGTAATGTACGGGAGCTTGACAATGTGGTCCAGCACGCTTTCGCTATGGCGGAGTCTGACATGATAATGACGGAGGACCTGCCGGTTCATATGCACGACATCAGCCCGTTTTTCAGGCTTGAGGGGCATGGACAAAAAACCGGCGCTGACCTGGAAACGGCAGGAGATGACCTGCTGCTGTCAAAAGTTGAAAAGGAAACAATTTTAAAGGCGCTGGACAGGTTTGGAAGCAATCATACAAAAGCGGCAAAGGCGCTCGGTGTATCAAGGTCAACGCTGTGGAGAAAGATGAAGGAGTACGGTATTAGTTAAGGCAATTAATAATTAAGGTGTTGCGGCCTTTGGCACGTATAAAATCTACTGGCCTTTGGCCGCATAATATAATTAATGCAGGACGAAAAATACAATTATTAATTATAAATTGTTTTAAAAGTCGCCGCCGAGTGACAGTTTTAAAGTGTTGCCTATGTCGCCGTAAGGCTCAAAAGCGAAATCCACGTATTTGTCGGATATGTTGAATCCCGCGCCAAATGTGAAATTCCTGAAACCTTCGTCAACGGTTGTGTTGTCTGTCTGGTATCCTGCCCTGACGGTGAAGGAAAAGGGCGTGACGACCTCTATGCCTGCCTTGTGCAGGGGGTTATTGCTGATGCGGCCGGACGCGTCGTAAGCTGCGGTCAACTTAAAACCTTCTATGACCGTTGAATAAGCCGCGCCAAAATCCATTTC
>CAYNMZ010000132.1:0-6240 GCA_964398505.1 uncultured Spirochaetia bacterium | reverse complement strand
CGAACTTCAAGATGAAGACAGAAGACGCGGCACACGCCAGAACGCAAAAAGCAATAAATTCAGTTTTAAATCTTAAATCATGGGGTTTTATCCGGAAGAAGACAGAAAAAGCCAAAGCAAGCCCGACAAATACAGCCACTGTACCGTAATTAAGAAGATTTCCGCCGGCAGCAAGCATAGCCTGGCCTGCGATATATATTCCAGCCGCGGCAAAGTATAATGCCTTATCTTTCATCATTGTACCCTTATTTTACCGCTTATAAGGACTAAGCATGTCATAGGTAACCGGGCCAAAATCCGGCATCCCGGGTTTTTTGTACATAAGCCTGAGCCATGATCCCGGATCCCACAACGTGGATATATACCTGTAAAAACCAGATACTGTTATCTTTTTCATGCCTTTAGAGAGAAAAACTTCAGAAACATTTTCAGCGCCTTTCTCGCCCGTCGCTTTTGTATAAACAGTCTTACCGTCTATAACAATCTTCGCATCGTAGAGCGTTTCAAGCCTGAACCTGTAAATGCCGGGTTCTTCGACGTTGATATATCCTTCCCAAACTATATCGGCGTAGGGTTTTGACGCATCCTTATAGGCCGGAAGGTGTGCGTCATAATACAGCCTGTAATCAATTGACGGCTCGAGCATTTCAAAGACCTTTACCCCGTCCCTGCTGTATTTCGCGACAAGCCCGAAGAGCTTGCCCGAGTCAGACATATATTTGCCGTCAATCCTTTTGAAAACTCCATCTCCCGGCACTCGCCACTTAAGCTCCGCGGCAGCAGTTGCGCCGCCCTTTAAGAAAAATTTTATTCTATGCAGCCCCTTATAAAGGACTACCGGGCCCGATATTTTACGGTCATCAACATAAACATTACCCTCATGACCGTCAATAACTATCTCATACGTCCCGTAATCCGGCGCTTCCAAAAGCCCTTCAATCACGGCATTCTCAAAAGGTGAGTCCACTTTAAAAATACCGCCGGCGTATACCCCGTTTTCACGGACATTTTTGCCTCTTGTAACGGCAGTCCTAAGGCAATAATGTTTTTCTATGTCTTTATAGGGAATGTTTGCAACTGTAAGAAGGACAAACCTGACCCTGGCGTCATAAAAATAGAACCATTGCATAAATTCATTCAGGCCTATGGTTTTCTCCGGCCTCTTCCATCCGTAGTATTTGGGCATAGGCGAAGAATAGTCGAGCATCCAGAAATTGTGATCCCATATGGTTTCAATTCGCGCGTCAGGGAAATATTCCGCGTAAATAGGCATTGTTTTATAATAAATGCCTTCGGCTATCAAGGAAACATCCCTGCCCCTGTCGTTATAAACCTTGCTCAGGGAGAAAACCGAGGGGTTGTCCAGCCTTATTCTGCTCATATCAAGACCGCGGGTTATGTTGAAGTAAAAGCTTGTCCCCATCCTCACCGTGACTAAAAAGTCCGTATTCTTGTCTTTAATAACACGTTTTGCCACTATTTTCTCCGCCATCTTATAATATGTCTGTGTGTGCGGGTCATTATTGAAAACCACAAAGTAATCCCTCAGATTCCCGTAGCAAAACCAGGAAACAAAGAAAGCGATGATAATTGGCGCAACTTTTCCAAGAACACTCGGCCACAGGCTTTCAATTCTTGCCAGAATCCTGTCAAGGCCCAAGGACAGAGTTATCATTATAGCGGGTATCGCCATTACCGTTCTTGCCGGATACGGGTCTTCAGGACCGAGACGTGAGAGAAATCCTGGCAAAAGCCCAAAAAATAGCCATAGTATTACAAATGAACTTGCCTCTCTTTTCCACGTGGTAAGAAGCCAGCCAAGACCGCAAAGCGCTACAAAAGCCGCAAAACCGTCAAAAAACGGTTTAGAAGGTATGTTATGGCAATACCCGGGTGAAGCTTCCGTAAAGAACATCTGAATGTTTTTAATTATATTTGCGGTTAGCGCCTGATACTGCTGTAAATCGGAAGGGAAACCCTGAACAACCTTAAGGCTGCTCATTCTCATAAAATACCTGTCAGGATAATTTATCATGTAATCAATTATAGGCGAAAAAAACAGCACCAAGGCCAGCCACAACAGCGCAATATTGCCGGTATTTGCCGCAAATGCCGGCCTTGTCTCTTTCCTTAACATCATGAGCGTAATATAAGCGAGCACTATAAACGGGGAGACCTTACCGGCGCTATAAAAACATAAATCAAGGGCTATAGCCGCTCCTGCCAGGACATAGAACACAGGCCTTCCTGTCTTTATGGCCTTAAAGAACAAGTAATAGGCCATTACCGCCACCGCAGGAACGTGTATCCATTGCAGTGCATTTCTGCTGTAAAACACATACATAAAAAAACACGACATAAGTAAAGAAGCAGTTATGGCAGCCCTGCGGTTAAATATATTCTTTACCAAAAGGTATAAAAACGACAATCCCATTGCCCCGGTAAGTACCGAAAACCATCTGGCTGTCTGTATGTCAATTCCCCCGAATATCTTTCCCGCAATAGCTATAATAAGGTAATAAAGCGTTGACATGCCGTTATATTGGGGCGGCTCCAGTATGACCCTAAGGTACTCACCTGCCCCGATCCGCTGAGCCATGGTAACAGTACAGTTTTCATCACCATGGATTCCCGGGGGTATATCCATTATCTGCCAACTGAAAATCGCTATACCTGCCGAAAATATGAAAACCGTATACAACCTGTCAAATATCTTCAGTCCGTCCTTTTCTCTCGCGCTTCCCAGGTAAGCATCTCCGTAAGGAGCGGCTCCCAGTAAAAAACTTCCAGAAATGAATGCTATTATCGAGATTTTAATATCGTATGCCCATAAAGACTTCAAAGACAGATAGTAAAGATATAGCGCGCCTGCCACAAGAAGTATTGAATATAGTTTTGCCGTAATATTAACACCCCGCTCTTGGGGCGGTTTAGGGTCGTCAATGTCAATCTTCTCCGTTCTAATAACCAAGATAAGCTGCACTGCCATTGACGCATAAGCCAGGCAGGCAAGAATAATATGGTTGGCCTTAACGAAAATTACGCCAATAACAGCCAGTGCGATTGCGACGGCTGTTTTCCATGCAAAACTTGTTATTCTTCCCGGTGCAAAGACCGGCATTGCCGGACTCAGCTGCTGTGCCTCATTATCTGAATAATAAAATGACGCAAAAGCCGAAGCAAGCCCTGCCAGAAAGAAAGACAGCGCCTTCCATATAACCGACTGCCTGAACATCTCAACACCATGATTGATCGAGACAATTGCGGCAGCCAGAAAGCAGAGGCTAATCAACGTCTTTATATATCCAGATCCGCCGCCCGTCCCCTGCGCCACAGGATATGCCGCAAGCAATAACGCCGCAGCCGCCATAACAGCCGTTATTTTCATGGCCGCAATATAATCCGCTGTAACCGGCATCTGCCCTTTCAATAAAGGAAATATATTCACCAGGATACCGGCGCCGAACGCCACAGCAAACATAAGAAAAACTGTCTTTTTATTCTTCATAGTCCATTCTCCGCACCTGTTATTCAACACCGGATAAAGCTGATTATACTATCACTGACTTATTTTGTAAACATGGCAGCAGACTCACAAACCGGAAATCAGCGTTTTTCAATCACGACCTCGCGTAAATCAGTGTCTTCCTTCACAAAAAGTTCAATAACGTGAGTTCCCCTGAGGGCCTTAAAAACAAGAGGCAAATTTCCCCGGCCTCCGCTGCCCTCTATACCCGACTGCAGGCTAACATAGGCCGAGAGCGTGTTTGAAGATTCGGCGCTTAAAATGTATTTCCCTTCTTCAAGGAAAACAGCTTTTACCGCAGGTTTACTGTCCGGCCTTAGCTTCAGGAAGAAGTTTCCCGAATTGTTGTCAAAGTGTACGGCATTTCTTATGTCCCCTGCCGAGAGATAAGCAGGTATAATTATCCTGCCTCCCTCGTTCCTTATCCCCACCTTCTGGCTGCCGCGGCGTATATACATTACAGTCTCAAGTTTAGGGTCGTCAGATATCCTGAAAAGCGCGGCCTCGTACAACTGTGAAAATTCCCTTGTCTCTGTCATCTGAACCTCCCCAGGAAAGCAACCGGATACAGACCCCCAAGGCCCGCAGAACACAAGCAAATCCGGCTCCCTGTCCATCATGTACTGTCCGTTGCCGCGAAAATGAGCTATCCTGCTCCTGGCATATTCCGGCATTTTAGTCCTTGCTATGGTGTAATCATTAAGACCCAGCGAATCAATAGCCGGCAGGTCCGACCAGAAAGGGATGCATCCCGCAGCGGATACGGCTATAAGCGGTTTTTTGTCGCCAAATGCGGCCTTTAGCATCAGCCCCAGTTCCTTGCCGTGCCATTCCCACCTCTCGGCCTTGGCTGCCTTATTCTGGCCTGAAAACGGCTGAATTACCGCGTACAGTACAGCAAGAACAGCGGCCGCAACAGCAAGCGTTCCCCTGGCCCGTGTTTTTTCACTTATAATTAATACAGCGTCATGAAGGATAAATGCCGATATCACTATCAGTGGTGTAAAATGCCGAAATCCCGGGAAAATATCACCGCCAACCGCGAGCAAATATGCTGCCCATGAAATCATCGGGAGGCCGTAGAATAAAGCCTTGCCTTTTTGGCCAGCCCTTATAAGCACAAAGATTCCTGCGATAACAGCGGCAAAAAGCGGCAGCATGGCGCTGATGCCGGCAGCCAGGTATTTTATGCCAGCGTCAAAGTGAGCTTCGGTAAAGCCCAGCTTAATATACGCGGTGTTCGGCAGCCATTCATCGTAATAGGCTATCCTGAACATAAGCTGTGCCAGCGTGAAAATCAGCGGAAGTGCTACAAGATTCAGGACCCTGTTAATTCTCTCCCCCGGATTCGCGAAAATAAATAATGAGACGGCAAACGAGAAAACGAAAATGAGTGAATCGGGCCTTGTCAGGCAAAGAAGGCCCAGCAAGAAGCCCGGCGCGTTAATAACTTTCTGCTCTTTCTTGTTTTCTTCAGCTGAAAAGAACAGGAAAGCGCCGATAACAGCGGCCAAAAGCGGCTGTTCAAGCCCTCCTATTGCCCAAATCGCGAGCGTGGAAGAGAGGCCAAGCGCTGAAAAACCCGCGACTGCGGGAAGTGATGATTTTCCAGGCTGTTTTAAGGCATACATGGCGAAAAACAAAACCGCCGCTGCCGTAAAAACAAAACCAAGTATCCTCGCGCTTAGCACAAGCTCAATTTTTAAAAGGCCGAGAAAAGCGGCCATAAGTATCCACAGGAGGTTTGAATACCCCTCAACAGGCTTTCCGTCGGTCCATGTAAGGCCATGCCCGGCAAGCAGCCTTTTGGCGTATTGAAGGGATATCAGGGCGTCGTCTGAAATAAAAGGATAGTAATAAGCAGCCTGTGCGGCAATCAGAGCATAAGCAATAAGTGCCGCAACAAACACGGCTATAGACGGATTATATGGCCCTGCAGAAGACTTGTTATCCAATTTTATTACCGCAGCCGCCTATCTCGGGACAGCTGATATTTCTTTGGAATACGCGCTCTCCTTGCCGTCTGTCCCAACGGTAGTCACGACAAAATAGCAGCGAAGCCCTGTTTTTAAAGGCCCGGCTTTCAGGTTGTATTTGTCCGGGGCAATAACTTCCTTGTTAAGCTTGTAGTATTTCCCTCCCGGCTTATAGCTCATATACACATTATACCCTTTAACAAACTTATTGTTCTTTTCCTTGTCGTCAATGCTCCACGTCACCCATATTTTCTTCACATCGGTCTTGAGTTTCACTACTTTTGGCGGCTTAATGGGCAGCGGCGTCGGCGTGGGTGTCGGCTGCCCTACATTTATGGTAAGCCCCATCCTGTGGGAGTTTCCAAGTATGCCGTACGGTATGAACGCGTAGTCAATGCCTACATCAACTCCGTCAAAATTGCGCGAATATCCGAACCCGGCAGTCAATCCGGCCAGGGTCCCAAGGTCGCTTATGAAATTCTGGCCGTTAAACCTGTAGCCTACACGGGGTTTTAGCACATTATCCGCAAGGTTAATGGCGTATTCCATGCCTATTGCCACCTTAAAGGGCATATTCGCGGGTTGAAGCGGCAGGACGCCGTCTATGCCGAACACGAACTTGTCCCTGGGATCATTCTCCGGCGTAAAAAGCCTGGGAAGCTTGTATGCCATGCCGAACTTAAGGTTCAATGGCAGCGGCGCGTCAGGCGCGCCCTTTACCTGGTTCATCTGCATGAA
>CAYNMZ010000131.1:0-6300 GCA_964398505.1 uncultured Spirochaetia bacterium | reverse complement strand
TCAAGGTGCTCGCGTCGCTTACTGCAGGCACTGTGATTCTTTTGGCTGCCACATTTTTCATAAGAAGCTTCACGTTCTCGCGCGTGGTCATGGTATTTTTGCTGGTGTTGGCGATATTTTACGTTTATATATGGCGGCTGGTTTACAGGATTATATATGATTACCTCGCGAGGCGCGGTGTTATAATAAGGAAGCTGCTTATAATTGGAGCCACCCCTGTCAGCGGCCTTTTGATAGACAGGCTTTTCCGCGATCCCGCATCGGGCTACGGGGTAGCGGGATGCGTTGACAATAAGCTTAAAAGGGGCGCGGATTTTCACGGGGTAAAAGTGCTTGGAAAAACAAAGGAGGCCGGTAAAATAATAGCTAAGACAGGTGTTGACGAGGTTTTTATAGGCCTTACCGACTATGACAGGAAAGAAACGGCCGAAATAATAATGAAAAACGACAGGGTGAAATTCATGATAGCTTCGGATATGCTGGGGCTTATGACCAAATCCATTGACTATGACGAGATGTCCGGCATACCTGTATTTAGGGTGGCTGAGCTTCCGCTTGACAAACCTTTGAATAGATTTTTGAAACGCTCCATGGACATTGCCGGTTCAGTCGCTGGAATAGTGGTTTTGTCGCCGCTGCTTGCGCTCATAGCCCTGCTTGTGAAGCTAAGCTCGCCTGGGCCGGTCCTTTACAGCCAGGAACGTGTCGGCAGGGACAATAAACCCTTTATGATGTACAAGTTCCGCTCCATGAGGCCAGACGCTGAGGCCAAGACAGGGCCCAAATGGGCCGAAGCGGACGACCCGCGCAGGACAAAAATAGGCGCGCTCTTGAGGAAAACCTCGCTGGACGAGCTGCCGCAGCTTTTCAACATTTTCCTGGGGCAGATGAGCCTTGTGGGCCCGCGGCCAGAGAGGCCGCATTTTGTTGAAAAATTCGGCAAATCAATACCAAGATACCTTGAGCGCCACAAGGTAAAGGCAGGGCTTACGGGCTGGGCCCAGGTGAACGGTTTGCGCGGAAATACGTCGCTTGAAGAAAGGGTCAATTACGACATTTATTATATAGAAAACTGGTCGCTTTGGCTGGACATAAAGATACTGATAAAGACGGCGCTTGAGGTTTTTCACCACAAAAGCGCGTATTGAAAAATAAAAAGTATCAGGCAGCAATAATAAAAAGCCGGACGGAGGAGAAGATGAACATACTTGTGACTGGCGGCGCGGGGTTTATCGCCTCGCACGCCGCAGACGCGTTTATAAAGGCGGGCCATAAGGTTGTGATAATTGACAACCTTTTCATGGGGAACATGAGAAATGTAAACCCAAAGGCAAAGTTCTACAAAATGGACATAAGGGACAAAAAGGTGCCGGTACTGGTGAAAAAACACGGGATTGACGTCATAAACCATCACGCCGCGCAGATAAGCGTGCCTGATTCCGTAAAAAACCCCCTTTTTGACGCGGACATAAACATCAAGGGCACGCTGAACCTTTTGGAGGCGGCGAGGCATAACAGGGTGAAGAAGTTCATTTTTATTTCCAGCGGCGGCACTGTTTACGGCTCAAAAGTCAAGCTTCCTGCAACGGAAAACAATCCGTTGACAGCCGAAAGCCCGTACGGCGTGAGCAAGGTGGCGGGCGAACATTATGTGAGGTTTTACGCGGCGCAGTACGGGCTTAAATACACTATACTGCGCTACAGCAATGTGTACGGCCCGCGCCAGATACCGCACGGAGAGGCCGGAGTTGTGGCTATTTTCATCAAGCTGATAATGGAAGGAAAGGCTCCTACGATATTCGGCGGCGGAAAATGCGTCAGGGACTATGTCTATGCCGGCGACGTGGCGGCAGCGAACCTGCTGGCGCTCAATAAAGGGCACAATGAGGCGTTCAATATCGGCACGGGCATAAGGACGAATGTGAATCAGCTTTATCGGCTCATACAAAAAGCCACAGGCTTCACGCAAAAGGCGAAACCGGGGCCTTACAGGCCGGGCGACCTTCCGGCCAATGTGCTTGACGCGTCAAAGGCAGGAAAGATTCTCGGCTGGAAACCCAAGGTAAGTTTGGCTGAAGGTATTAAGATGACGTATGAGTATTTTGTTAACTTAAAACTGAAAACTTAAGAACCGAAAACAGAAAACTATCGGCAGCAGGCATGAGTTCAACCTGTTTTAGCTTTCAGCCTTAAGTTTTAAACTTTAGATTTAAATCCGGAGGTTATTTCACTTGAAGGCCCTGATATTGATAGGCGGCGAAGGTACGCGCCTTCGGCCGCTCACTTACACCACGCTAAAATGCATGGTGCCCATAGCGAACAGGCCGTTCATTGAATACCAGTTCGCGCATTTAAAAAAGCACGGCATAAGGGAAGTTGTATTAAGCGTATGCTGCATGCCTGAAAAGATAAGGAAAGCCGTTGGCAGCGGAAAGAGATACGGCGTGAAGGTGGAATACGCCGTTGAAAAGGAGCCGCTGGGCACGGGCGGGGCGATAAGAAACTCCCTTAAATACCTTGATGATACGACCATAGTCATGAACGGCGACATACTGACCGGTATTGACCTTACAGGGCTTTTGTATTTTCACAAAAAGGTTTCAGCGGCCGCTACAATAGCGCTTCACGAGGTCAAGGACCCTTCGGCTTACGGCCTTGTCATAGCAGACAGGCAAGGCAGGGTCAGGAGTTTTGTTGAAAAACCGCAAAAAGCCCCCCGCGGCGGGGCGTGGATAAACGCGGGTATCTACGTTTTTTCGCGCGAAGCCGCGGAGATGATACCTGCCGGCGTGAAAGTCTCGGTTGAGAGGGAGACTTTTCCCGCGATAATAGAAAAGACCGGCAGGCTTTTTTGCGCGAAGCAGGAAGGATACTGGCTGGATATCGGAACGATTGAGAAATACAAGCAGGCGAATTTTGACCTGCTGGCCGGAAAATTCCCTCCGCTGCCGGGCTCAAAAAAACCGGTCAGGGGCATACTGTCCGCAAAAGGCACGAAGCTTGCGGGGGTCATTGTAAAGCGGCCGCTGGTTATCGGGAAGAACTGCGGTATCGCGGCGGGTTCATCGCTGAAAAATTCGGTCATATGGGACAATGTAAGTATAGCAAAAGGCGCTGTAATCGAGGATTCCATAATAGGCAGCGGCTCCTTTATACCTGCCGGCGGCAAAATAAAAGGAGAGGTATTGGGAAATGGCACTAGGGCATAAAAAGGCTGGAAGCGGAATTATAAAATTCGGGACAGACGGGTGGCGGGCAAAGATAGCGGACGGATTCACGTTCGCGAACCTGGCAAAGGTGACTGACGCGTACGCGGTGTGGATGAAGCGCGGGAAAAAAAGCCCCGTAATAGCTCTGGGTTTTGACAACAGGTTCATGTCTGACAAATACGCGGCTTTCGCTGCTGAGAGGCTGGCGTCTTACGGGTTTACGGTGAAATTTTTTGACAAGCCGGTTCACACCCCGATGGTTTCATGGTCCATAGTGAACAAGCGCCTTGACTCGGGCATAATGATAACTTCCAGCCACAACCCCTATGACTACAACGGGTTTAAGATAAAAAACAAATACGGCGCGGGCGCAACGTCGGAACAGACCAAAGAAGTTGAGAAAATAATTGAAAAACCTGAAATACCGGCAAAGGGCAGGGGAATTGTGGAAAAGGTAAATTATGACGCTGAATATGCGGACGCAATACGGGGAGTTGTTGACGTGCCTTTAATCGTTAAAAGCGGCATGAAAATAGTCCTGGACGTGATGTATGGCTCGGGCGCGGGATATTTTGAGAAAATACTGGCAGGGTATAAGGGACTGCGTGTAATACATTCAAAAAGGGACCCCTTGTTCGGCGGCATTACGCCTGAGCCGATAAGGAAAAACCTGCTCGGCCTGGAAGAGGCGGTAAGGGCAGAAAAAGCCGACATCGGCATAGCCATAGACGGCGACGGCGACAGGATGGCGCTTGTGGACGAGAAGGGAAATTACCTGCCCACTCATAAGGCCCTTGTGTTCCTGCTTTTGCATCACGTGAAAAACAGGAAAGCGCGAATAAAGTTCGTAAAGACCATATCAGGCACTTCGCTCCTGTGGAAGCTGGCGAAAGAGTACGGGGTTGACATGGAGGAAGTGCCCGTGGGTTTTAAGCATATAGCCGAGCGCATGATAAAAGACAGGGGCGTAATAGGAGGGGAGGAAAGCGGCGGAGTGGGCTTCGGGTATTTTGTGCCCGAGCGCGACGGCGTGCTTTCCAACCTCATGGTGCTTGAGTTCCTGGCGAGTGAAGGCAAGAATGCCGGCGCTGTAATAAGACAGCTGGACAAAAAATACGGGCCTTACATGTACGACAGGGTGGATTTAAGGTTCAATGAAAAGGACAGGGAAAATATAGTAAAGTCGGTTAACGGGCTTGAAAAGACAGGGCTTATCGCCGGAAAAAAAATAGCCTCGGTTTCAAGGCTTGACGGGATAAAATACATTCTTTCGGACAATGAGTGGATACTGTTTCGGTATTCGGGAACCGAACCGCTGCTGCGTATTTACTCGGAAGCCCCTTCAATGAAGAGGGTGGCTGAGAATCTTGCTTTCGGCCAGAGGGTGGCGGTCAGGCGGCGGAAGCGGCCGCATACGCAGGGAAACCGCTGAAAATATCATTTTTCAAGCTCTTCAACCATCTTTTTAATCCTGTCCTGGTTCGGGTCAAGGGCCAGGGATTTCTTAAAGGCCTCAAGCGCCTTATCCTTCTTATACAGCCTGTAATAGCAAAGCCCAAGGTTGTTCAGGGCCGGATAATTTTTAGGGTTTGCCTTTATGGCTTTCTCGTAATAAGGCACTGCCTTTTCCAGCTCGTTTTTCATGGAATAAATGAGCGCTATGTGGAAATATGACCTGTCAAGGCCCGGGTTTTTCTCGGCGTCTTTCCTGAACAGCTCAAATGACTCGTCCAGCTTCTGGCTGTCAAGAAGCTGCTTCGCCTTGTTGTAGTCCGCGTCAAGCTCCTTTTGCCTTTCGGCGGCTTCCTGCTTTTTCTTCAGCTCTTCCTGCACGCGCGCCAGGTATATGCGCGCCATTATGTTTCCAGGATTCAGGGATATGGCGTGCATGAACATTTCAGCGGCGCGTTCATATACCTCCATCTTGGCGTAAAAACTTCCGGCATTGAAGGCGAGCGCGTCATTCCGCGGGTCAAGTATAAGGGCCCTGTTGAAAAGCTCGTCAGCCTTTTGCGGGGCGCCGAAGGTTTCGGGGTCATTGCTCCAGATAACCGCGATATTCCCGAGCGCGGATGCCGAGTCATAAGCCACTGACGCTGCATTGTCAAGCAGGTATTCGTAAAGGCGCTTGTTCCCGGCCGCCTTGTAATGCTGGGCCATCCTGAAAAGGTAAATGCCGGCTACTTCGCGCTCCTCATAGGCGCGGAAAGAGTCCTTGTCGTGAAGTATGTTCTTTTTTGAATAAAGCATCCAGGGCAGGGGATTGTCAGGCTCGCCCGGGCCGTCATAGAGCCTGAAAACCAGTCCGTTGCCGGAGCTGCCTATTGCCGGGTTGCCGGGAATGTTCGTGGCGTATATTGGCGAGAGCCCCTGCGTAAATGCCTTTATTATTCCCGTATTCATGCGCAGGGGGCCGGGCTGGTCCCTTAACTTGTTCATGTCCCTGAATATAGTGTCTATCTGGTCAAACACGGTTATGTCCCCGTACTTTCCTTCCACATACTTGGCGTGGGCTATGGTGTAAATCTGGTTGTCGCCGCTCGTGAAAAAATACGCCTTTTCAGGCATGGGGGAGAGCATGTCGTGTGAATAATCAAGCGCGGCGTAGTTCAGGCTCCTGTCGTTTTCGCCGAAATTCTGGATCAGGGCCGCGGCCGCTATTAATCCTGACACTGAGAATACGACCGCTGCCGAGGCCCTCGCGTCCTTTATCAGGGATGAAAGCAGCGAAAGCCCCCAATAAACCAGGAATACCGCGGCTATATAGGAAGGCACCATATAGCGGAAGGAAATGCTCATGTCCGCGTAGTTGCCGTAGACCGCCAGGGTTATTATGTTTGAGAAGAAAATAAGGAGCAGGGGTATTGTCCAGGCAAAGCGCTGCTTTACGGCAAATACCGCTGCTGCCAAGAACGCGGCAAGCCCCAGTCCGGTAAACTCGCGGACAACCACGTCCTTCATGAACCCGAAAAATCGGGCGTATCCCGCGGCGTCGCGCGTGAACATTTTTGACCTGTACTGGGACTGTGTGAAATACTCGTAGAAAGAACCAAGGGAACCGAAGTCCGACCATTTTATTACCGCGTCGGAG
>CAYNMZ010000130.1:0-6324 GCA_964398505.1 uncultured Spirochaetia bacterium | reverse complement strand
TTTGAGGCAATAATAATCGCGATAGTCATAAGGACGTTTTTTATACAGGCCTTCCGCATACCGACATCTTCAATGGAAGACACGCTTTTAATCAGCGACCAGATTATAGCGAACAAATTTATATACGGCACAACAGTGCCTTGGATAAAAAAGGACAAGATACTGAAATTCGCGAAACCTAAAAGAGGAGAAGTTTTTATATTCCGTTATCCGCAGGATCCAAAGTTTATGTTCATCAAGCGTTGTATGGGCCTGCCCGGCGACAAACTTGAGATGAAGGACAAGGTACTTTACATTAATGGCAAAAAAATAGACGAGCCCTATGTTTTCAGGAAGGATGTGAGGGTGTTTCCGGCTTCATATACGTCTCGCGACAACTGGGGGCCCATAACCGTTCCGGAGAACTGCTACTGGGCAATGGGTGACAACAGGGACTACTCTTCTGACTCGCGTTTCTGGGGATTTCTGGACTTTTCATACCTGCGCGGCAAGGCATGGATAGTGTACTGGCCGCCGAGCAGGTGGAGGGTGATAAAGCATTACAATATAGACGCGCCGCAGCAGGTCACAACAACGGCAAAGTAAGCCGGGAGTTTTAATTTTACATTGTTACAGTTGCCATCCCCTTTTTTTAGGCGCCCTTCCACTTATGCTGCCTTTTTGTTTTGCCGCAAATTTTGCGAACTTCGCGATTTTCTCGTCAGAGAGTATTTTTTCAAGCGAGTTTAGCTCCCGGCCAAGCTGGCGCGGGTCATGGAATTTGTGGATTGCATTATGACAGTCCACGCATACCATTATTTTTTGCTCAAATTGCGCGGAGGTGTAATTGTTCTTGAACCAGTTTTCCTCCTGAACTGCCTTCGGCACCAGGTGATGCTCCACAAGCTCTATTTCCCTGCCGCATACAGGGCACTTTCCCGTTGGGTTCATAAAAATCCTCCTTTTAATGGTGAATTATCGTATCATAATTTGCCTTAAAAATATAGCATTTTATAAGGAAAAATAAGATTTTTTTAAATTTTTCTTGACAAAAAACGACAAATATTGTATAATTATGTCAACAAATGACAATAGATGACAAAAAGAGACTAAGTGACGGAGGTTAATATGACACAGGACATACTGACAATCGAGGAAGTGTGTGATTATTTAAAGGTAAACATACGTACTGTTTACCGCATGCTAAAAGCAAAGGAAATCCCTGCTTTCAAGGTCAGGAACCAGTGGAGATTCAAGAAAGCTGACGTTGAATCATGGATAAGCAGGCATACAGGCGATGAAGCAGGCGGCCTTCATATTATAGAAGACGCGGCAGAGTCTTTTGACAGCGAAGAGACAGTAAAAGTGCCTGTGGTGGGCAGCGCTGCCTGCGGCGCGCCCATGCTGGCTGAGGAAAACATAGAGGAAATGATACCTGTCTCAAGGAAGCTGGCTTCGCCGCCGCACAAGTATTACATGCTGCGCGCTAAAGGTGATTCTATGAATCAGGCTGGCATAAATGACGGAGACCTGGTTCTTGTACGCCAACAGTCAGCTGCAAGGCACGGGGATATAGTAGTGGCCCTAATAGACGGCGAGGCGACAATAAAAGAGTTTAATACCACAGGCAGCTCTGTTGTCTTAAGGCCGCGGTCCACAAACCCAGTACACAAGCCTATAATTCTTACAAGGGACTTTATGGTACAGGGTGTTGTTGTAACTACAATCGCAGGGATATAGTGGAGGGGAAAATGTATAAACTTGTAAAGATAGAGGGCTCTGTTAAAGTCCTGAACACATTGCCTGAAATTGACAAACAGAAAAAAGACGAAAAGCCGGCTTTGCATGACTTAAACCAGAGGTTATGTGTTGTCAGAGGACAAAAGGTGATGCTTGATATTGACGCTGCTGCCATGTACGGTACGGATACAGCGGAGCTGTTAAGGAAGGTTTCAAGGAACAAGATGCGTTTTCCTGCTGATTATATGTTCAGGCTGACAAGGCAGGAGTATGATTCGCTTCTGTCACAGTCGCAGTCATTAAGGGCTGCCGGGCGGCAAAAATTCGCACCGTTAGCTTTTACTGAGCGCGGTGTAGTTATGCTTTCAATGGTTTTGGAAACATGCAGGGCGGCAGAAAGGGCTTTTGAGGTAATTGAAAATTTTGTAAAAAACAGCGGCGTGACTGCTTCGGCTGAAAAGAAATTTGGACCCGCAGAAGATGTAAACCCTTATAAAGAACATTAATAACGGAGGAACATATGTCGCCTTTTATCGTAAGTTCTATAAGTGATACGCAAAAGTTCAGGGTGGTGTACGGATGGAAGTGCGGTAATAAAAAGGGTCTTTTCATAAGGCCTGCGGGATGCAGGACGCCCGGCAGGGGAATGCCCGGATATGAGCCTGCCATGAAAAAGCTTTATTCGCTTATACTGGGAAAGGAAGTACAGGTTGGGGAGGTAGTGGAAATTTCAAGCGACACTATGACAGCAAGAATCTATTACAAGGGCAAGGAACTTAAGTATTATTTTCCTGAGTACAACTGACCCTGTACCATTCGCTTCGCTCAGGTACAGGGCAGGCCCTTAGTTTCGCCCGGGTACAGGCTGGGCAACAGGTTATAATAACGAAATAAAGGCCGGCACAGCCGGAAAATATATAGGAGGAAACAGAAAATGAGCAGCGAAAAGAAAAAGGCACTGGAACTGGCAATCTCGCAGATTGAAAAGGAGTTCGGCAAGGGTGCGATAATGAAGCTTGGCAAGGCGCCTGCGGCAAAGATAGATTCAATACCGACCGGCGCGCTCTCGCTTGACCTGGCTCTCGGCGGAAACGGCATACCGCGCGGAAGGGTGATAGAAATATTCGGGCCTGAATCATCCGGAAAGTCCACGCTTGCTCTTAATATAGTTGCGCAGTGCCAGGCACAGGGCGGCTCAGCAGCTTATGTTGACGCGGAAAACGCGCTTGACGCTGAATACGCCAGGAAAATAGGCGTTAACACGGACGAACTCCTTGTTTCTCAGCCAGACACAGGAGAGCAGGGGCTTGAAATAGTGGAAACGTTGGTAAGGAGCGGCGCGATAGACATAATAGTAGTGGATTCGGTAGCCGCGCTTGTACCGAAAGCTGAAATAGAAGGTGACATGGGAGACCAGCATATGGGGCTCCAGGCGCGCTTAATGTCACAGGCATTGAGGAAGCTTACTGCTATAATAAGCAAGTCAAAGGTCGTGGTCATATTCATAAATCAGATAAGGGAAAAGATCGGCGTTATGTTTGGAAGCCCGGAGACAACGCCGGGCGGCCGAGCGCTTAAGTTTTACTCGTCTGTCAGGATAGATATCAGGCGCGTTGAGACTATTAAGGAAGGGGATGTCATGGTGGGCAACAGGGTCAGGGCGAAAATGGTTAAAAATAAGGTTGCCCCGCCTTTCCGTGAGGCCGTATTTGACATAATTTTCGGACAGGGAATAATGCGCGAGGCAGCTACCATAGAGGCTGCTGTTGAGCACAACGTAGTTGAAAAAAGCGGCACATGGTACGCCTACAGCGGCGGCAAGCTGGGCCAGGGCAAGGAAGCTGCTGTAAAATACCTCCACGAGCACAGGGATATACTTCTTGAAATAGAGGCCAAGACCAGGGAAAAATATTTCGGCAAAGACGCTGAAAAGGAAATAGCGGCAAAGGCAGAGGCAAAAGACGCGATAAAGCCCGCTGTCAAGCCGGCTGCGGTAAAACCGGAGGAAAAAAAGCCGAACATAACCGAGTTTAAGGAACTAAAGCTGGAGGCTGACAAGAAAAAGGCCGTATAAAAAAAGGCAGGGTGCCATGAAAAGGTTTCTTAAAATTGCAGGTGTCGTCATGCTTTGCGCGGCTGTTGCCGCTGCGGCGCTTCTTGTGCATGCCGGGCTGTTTTACAGGGTTGAGGCTTCGGAAAAAATGACGGGGCCCTACACGCTTGTTTATCTGGAACACAGGGGAGATTACGCCAAAGCAGGACAGATACAGATGGAAGTTTATAACAGGCTTTTAGCCGAACATGCCATAAAGACAACAAAGGGTTTCGGCATATATTATGACAATCCTGCAAATGTAAAAAAAGAGGACTTGCGCTCCGAAGTCGGGTGCATACTTGAGCCTGCTGATGAGTCAAAGGCCGCCTTGCTTGAAGGCAAGTTTAGGGTAAAAAAGCTTGAGCAGAAAATTTCGGTCATCGCCGAGCATCCTTTCACGAACCCGGCTTCCATAATGCTGGGCATCATGAAAGCTTACCCGGCAATGTCAAAATACGCGAAAGAAAAGGGAATGGAGTTTACTTACAGCATGGAAATTTACGATGTGCCGGAAAAGAAGACGCTGTATCTGCTAAGGTAACAGCAAAGGGCCTGTAAAAAGAGGGGTTATATGACAAGCATTATTCCTATTGAGAGGATAGTTGACAGGATATACTTTGTCAGGGGCGAAAAAGTGATGCTTGACAGGGACCTGGCGGAGCTTTATGGGGTTGAGACAAAGGCCTTAAAAAGGGCTGTTAACAGGAATATCAGCAGGTTTCCTCCGGATTTCATGATAAAACTTGGCCTTAAGGAGTCCGCGGTTTTAAGGCGCCAATTTGGCGCCTTAAAAAGAGGCGGCCATTCCAAGTACGAAGCATATGGATTCACCGAGCATGGTGTCGCCATGCTTTCGGGAATATTAAGAAGCGGCAAGGCTGTTGAGATAAATATTTTGATTATCAGGGCTTTTATAAAGATAAGGGAACTGCTGTCGGCGCATAAAAAGCTGGCTATGAAGATAGCGCAGCTTGAAGCCAAGCATGACGAGCAGTTTGTGGCAGTGTTCAACGCGCTGCAGCAGCTCGCAAAACAGAAAAAAGTTTAAAAAAGCGGACAGGATTCATGGGGTAAACGGCTCAAAAAGCTCTTGAAAAAAGGCGTTTTTAAATGCATAATTATCCTGCGTTAAATTCAAGCAGGAGTATGCTGTGAAAAAAGCACTGAAAATTGCCGCAATCATACTTGCCTCTATTTTTGTCCTTATTACCGCTGTCATTGCCACGATACCCCTGTGGTTCCCGGTAGAGAAGGTCAGGCACATAATAATTGACGAACTCTCTGAAAAAACAGGCAGGGAAGTGTCTGTGAAAAGCCTGTCATTTAACATACTCAAGGGGTTTGAGCTTAAGGGTTTCGTTATTAAGGAAAGCAAAAGATACGGCAACAGGGATTTTATAAGGGACGACAGCATAGTCATGAGATATAACCTTATTGCGCTTCTTGGCCGCGAGCTTGTCGTTGACAAATTTGAGCTTGTTTCACCGTATATCAACGTCATACGGGAAAAGGACGGCAGATACAATTTTTCCGATATCATTGAAAAAATGAACGCTGAAAAGGCTGAAAAAGCGGCAAAGTCAGCAGAAAAAGGAGCGGGCAAAAAACTTCCGGCGAAGAAAAGCGCCGCTTCAGGGAAAGTTTCGGCCATTAAGAACATAATAATAACAAGCGTAGGCATAAAGGACGGGAATTTCATATTCGCGGACTATTCAAAGGCAAAACCTTCATCAGTAAAAATTCATAAGCTGAACCTCAGTGTTGAAAATATCGTGATGGCCGCCGTGAAGCCGATAGGGATAAGCATGGACTGTACGCTGCTTATGAACGAATATAAGATACCCGTTTCCCTTAAATCCTCGCTTTCAGCGGACCTGATCAAAAAAACAGCGCTTATTGACGTGGCTTCTTTCAATGTGGCAGGCATAAGCACATCAGGTAAGGTAAATATCCTGGATTTTAAAGACGCGAAAGGCACGCTCACCTCGGTTTCAAACGTGAAAAAGATGCTTGAGGTCCTGCCGCCTGACCTTGCGGCCAAGGCAAAGGATGTGAACGCGTCAATAGACATTACAAACACCCTGAACTTCGCCTACGCGTCCTCCAGGCTGGCTTTCTCGGATGTCTTAAAGCTTGAAAACGGCGTGCTCGTTTATAAAAACGGTAAATTTGTTGAAAATCTTTCGGGCAGGATGACAGTGAACAGCGATTATGAAATGTCAGCCAATGTTTCAATGCTTCTGGCGGGTAATGAAGTGAAAATAAAGGCTTCAGGAAAGGACATAAACGCCCCAAAGGATTCCGTATACAGGGTTGACATAAGTTCCCCGAAATTCGCCGTAGAGTACCTTCTCGCGCTTTTTCCGAAAAAGGAAAAGGTCGCCGCGAAAACCGGCGCAGCCGTACAGCCGAAGAAAAATACACGGGAAAAGAAAAAAACTGCCGGCCTGCCCGGTGTTTACCTGACCCTGAACGCGGGCTCAATATACTACAAAACCCTCAATACCGGC
>CAYNMZ010000129.1:0-6337 GCA_964398505.1 uncultured Spirochaetia bacterium | reverse complement strand
TCAGCCTCAAAAAACCTGAACTTGATTACACCCTTATCTGTTTCCAAAACCGCAATCTTCTCACCTGTCTTTTCAGCCACAGACGCTCCTTTAACTTCATTTTTTTGAGCAGCATTCTTCTCGCAGCCCGCTGCCGAGAAAAGCGAAAAAAACAAAACTGCCGCAAGAACTGAAACAATCTTCCTCATTTTACGTCCTCCTCCTTTTCCTTTTCTTTTATGATTTTTGTAAAATTAATGCCTTCTTTCAGCATAAAAACCGCGCCAAGCAGTATTATAGGAAGCAGTATCATGGCATGTACCATAAAAACATATGCCGCCGCTTCCTCCTTCACAAAACCGAAAAGAAGCATTATGGCAACCCCGAAAAACTCAAAAGGCCCGACTCCGCCGGATGTGGAAGGCGCCATTATGGCGAAGTTTGACACAGCCATTATCAGGCATACGAGTATGAAGCTTACGCTTATTCCCATTGCCTTTGCCATCAGCCAGTAAGTTACCACCTCAACGGTCCACGCCGAGGCTGACAGCAAAAATACCCTGGCCACATCACCCGCATTGCCGAGCACGCCGAGGCCGTTAATAAATGTGTCTGTCAGCTTGTTGGCTTTTCCCGAAATAGCAGCCGGAAAACGCCTTAAAATGCCGTGAATAAAAGCCGATGTTTTTTCCCTTCTGTATATAAGAAGCAGCATAAATACAAATATCCCGGCAAAAACAGCGCAGCCAATGACAGCGAAGCCCAGGACAGCGTCCTTTATCCCAAGGCTGAATCCGGCTATCTTTATGGGAGGCACTGAAACCTGCGCCGAGAGGAAATGAAAAGCCGAATAACCGGCTATGAAAAAGCATATCATGACAAGGCCGTCAAACACCCTTTCTATCACCACTGTCGCGAAAGTGGACGAGCGTGACACGCCCTTTTTTGTGCCGGTCATGTAAGCGCGTATGAATTCGCCGGCCCTCGCGGGCAGCACATTGTTGAACATGAAACCCATCACAAGATAGGGGAAAAGCGCCTGCGGCTCTATCGGCTTTATGTGTTTTAAAAGATAATGCCAGCGGATTGCCCTTATATAGTATCCTCCGATGTAAAGCGCCACTGTCGCGCAAAGCAGCCAGAGATTTGTCCTTTTTATAATGGTAAGAAGCTGGCCGTAGTCAAGCCCGCGCAAAACGAAGTAAAGGCATACGGCCGTTACGGCAAGGCCTATCCAGACAATTATTTTTTTCATTTTTTGTCCCACTTTTTTATCTTTTTTATGTAAAAAGGGCTAATTACATCAAAAAGCGTCTTCTCAAACTTTTCATATTTTTTTAATCCGGTTTTATGCATCCAAAACTGGAACATGACCTTAAGAGTGGCAAGGCCGTATATTGTGGACCTTATGAAATTTATTGAGGACGCTTCCCTGAAATACCTTGTAGGAACAGGTATTTCAGATGTCTGCATTTTCTTCGCCTCAACCTGCGCTATCACTTCCGTATCAAATACAAAATCATCCGAGTTCAGCATAAACGGTATTGAAAGCAGGCATTTCCTGCTGTAAGCCCGGAAACCGGTATGCAGTTCAGAGTAATGCTTTCCCAGCACGAAGTTTTCAAACATTGTCAAGAGTTTATTGGCGATGTATTTATAAAGCGGCATGCCGCCCTGCAGCGCTCCACGGCCGAGCATCCTTGAGCCGAGTACAAAATCCGCATGCCCCTCTATAATCGGCGCTATCATTTCAGGCACAAGCCTTGAGTCATACTGGTAGTCAGGATGAAGCATCACCACTATGTCAGCTCCGTCCTCCAGCGCCTCCATATAGCAGGTCTTCTGATTTGAGCCATAGCCCCTGTTCTGCATGTGAACAATGAACTTTAAGCCGAGCTTTTTCGCTATTTCAACCGTCCTGTCCTTGCTGCCGTCATCAACAAGTATGACTTTGCTTACAACATGCTTGGGGAGGTCTTTATAAGTCTTCTCCAGGGTCTTTTCCGCGTTATACGCCGGCATTACCACTATAACGCGCGGCTTTCTACCCTTATTTCGGGAATAAAACTTCACTCGGCACCACCTCCGCCTCATTGTTTCCGGGCTTTTTCCACCAAAAATGCATTTTTGAGTACTGAACGCTCTCATAATACCGCAGTACAATGTCATGGTATCCTTTACTTAAGTTCAGCTTTACGCTAACGGCGTTAAGACCGCCTCCCCCGCCCGGATTTACAATAACCTGCCTGCCGTCAATGAAAAGGTCGGAATAATCATTGGACTTGGTTGTCAATTCATAAATGCCGGGCTCGTCAATCTTAAGTTTTCCGGTCCACCTAACGGAAAAAGGGCCCATAAGCGGGTCAAGATTCCAGTTGAAAAGTATGAACGGGTCCAGCCTTGTAAAGGCAGGCTGTCCTTGCCAGTGGTTGGCAAGTTTCACGGCTTCTTCCCTGTTCTCTTTCCTGATCGGGTCCCTGAAATACTCGCCTTTCAGCCCGTTTTTCCTTGGCGCATCCTGGTATTTTTTTACATCCTCATACGGTACTTCATACACAAAGTACATTATCACATTATTGAAAAATTTATGCCTGAAGTCATGGTACTTCCCGTTCGGGTACATGCTTTTCAATACCGGCAGCAGCGGCAGATAAGACTCGTCCAGCACGTACGCGAAGTTCTTTATTACCTTTGCCTGTATCGGTATCCATTCTGTCGGGCTGAACTCAACATAGTTCCTGTAAGGGTAAGTCGCGAATTTGAAAGTATAACTGTTCATGCTTGAGCCTTCCACTATGGCCACCCAGTCATCACCCAGGCCATGAACATAGCGGCCCATTTCGTACTCATCAACAGAAAATTCGGCCCAGCTTCCGGGATTGTTCTTAAAATCCACAAAATATTGTTTATAGTTCTCGCTTCCCACATACCCCATTGCCAGGACAGCTGCCGCCGCAAGCGCTATATTCGCCTTTTTCCCGAAAACAGCAAGTGTTGAAGCGTAAAACACCCTGACAGCGCAGAGTGCGAAATATATCACCGTCGGAATTACGGCTATAGTCCTGTAAGCCTGCGGCGATTCAGTGGAGAAAAGCCCGGCCTGTATCTGTGTAAAAAACATCGAGAGTATAAGGAAATTCATGGGGTCTCTCCAGCGCCACATGCAATATATGATACCCATGAAGAAAAATATACCCGTAAAGAAATCCAGCATAGGCACTGTGCCGGCGTTATGCCTTGGGTTGCCATCGCCCTTGTGGTTGAACATAAGCAACGTGTCTTTTAAATTTTCCAAATACAGCTTTTTCCAGTCTTTTGGTGTCCTACCGTCAGCTTCCACATATCTTCCGCCTATTTCCCTGAGCATTTCCTTGTTAAAAATCGAAACTGTGGCTGACCTGCTCATGAAATTTGAAGGGTGCTTAATTGCGTATTCCAGCATGGGAGCGAAAAGGATTATAAACACAAGCGAACCCCAGGCAATCTTTCTCCAATTTTTCACATAAAAAACCGGTTCTTTTACCGCGACGTATATCATGAATAAAAGCAATCCCGCAGGTATTAGCCTTGAGGAAAGATATGTATACAGTGACAGTGCCAGTACCGCGCCAAGCAGGACAAAATCCGAGGTCTTCCTGTTTGTATAAACCCTGTAAGCGAAATAAATGACCAGAATTATAAAAAACACGGTCAATATCCCGAGAAAAGCCATTCTGCTGAAATTCACATGCCAACGTGTAGCGGCCAACATGAAACCCGCTATTACGGCAAGATGCGGTCCCATATAGCGGCGTACCAGGAAATAAAACGCAGGAACACAAAGGATGCCGAACACTACGGACACGAGCCTTATTTGAAGCACGCCAATGCCGAAGAACTTGTACGAGGCAGCGGCAAAATACATGTACATTGCCGCGTTCTGTGTCCAACGTTCTATATAAACCGGAAGGCTCGTGCCGTCAATTACCGTTCCGTTCATTATGTTAATTGATTCAGTTCCGTTCTGGCCCTCGTCCCTGTAACATCCTGACGGAAGTTCGGTTATCATATAAACCCTGAAAAATACCGCGACAGCCACTATGGCTATGAAAAACAACGCCTCAACACGCAGGTCCATTCCGCCGGCTGTCCCGTCTTCCTTTTTGGCGGCCAGCGAGGCCGAGACAAGCAAAAGCGCAGCGCCGAGAAAAAGAAGCAAAAGGCCGGGAAAAAGCCTGCCGTTATTGTAGACCATAAGCTGGCCAAAAAACGCGGTTACGAATGCGGCGATTGCCGTGTTAAACGGCCCTATTTTTTGCATTAAACCCGTGGCCTTGCGGCCGGATTTTTTCCTTTTGGGGCTCATGCCTCACCTCTCAATAAATTTTTCAACATATTTATTGCCTGCCGTAAGCTTTATGGTGTTCGCTCTTTCAACCGACCTGCTGAAAAGAAAAATAAAATTCAACGCGATCGTGAGGACAGCTGCGCACAAAAAAAAGCTTTTCGGGCTGAAGGCCGGCTTTTTCCAGGCAGCCGCGAATACCGAAGCTTCCTTAAGCCCTGCAGCAGCGTTTATTATTATTATAAAATAAAAAGGCCCCATTAACAATACCGGATCCGTGTTTTCGGAAAACACGGAGAAAAAGTCAACAAGGAAAGCGGCAAGGCATACGGCCAGCGAATAAAAAGCAAAACCAGGCCGTCCTTCCCTTATTTCCCGGCCAATACCCCCGAACAGCGAAATGAAAAGCAAAATACCCAAAAACGGCGGAAGCGCCTTTGACCACAAAAAGCCGCTTGAAAAGAACGTGTCAACCCTGAATGTCTTTGTCTCGCTTAATTTGCCCTGACTGAATACCGCGGCAGGCGTATTATCGGCAAAGATGAAAATCAAGGCAGCCGAGAAAACCACAAAAAGCGCGGAATAAAGGATTATTGCGGTCTTCGGCATGTCTTTCCTGAAGGATTTTTCAGCCGCCTTCAACAGCAGGAAAGCCGCTGACGCAAGGCCAAGGATCAGGGACGTAAAATTCACAAGGCACAAAAGCGCCGTGGTGATCCACGCCCACCTATATGTCTTCATTCTCATGCCGAAGTAGATGTGGTACGCGTTAAGCGCAGCCAGCGCGCAGGAAAGCACTGTATCGGCTCCCGAAAACATGGCCAGTCCTACGGGCGCGGCAGTTACGTACATCACTGTACAGGCTGCCGCGTATTCCCTGCCTGTTGTTTCGAAACTTATCCTGTAGAAAACAGCGGCAATGAACAAAAACACGAAAAACGACATTACATAAATCAAGGGAATCAGGTTATACCTGCCTGTAATTTTATATATGACTGAAAGAAATGCGGGATAAAGGAAACCGTTTACAGCGCGGTCGCCCTCCACTTTGTTACCGGCAGAGAGAAAATTGGCGTCACCTATTTCCGCGGCCCTCGCAAGCGCCTGAAATGTCTTAAGCCCTGTAAAAGTGAGGTTGTTCTGGTTGTAGTACATGATGACCGCGGCCTGCAGAAGGAAAATGGACAGGACCGGAAGTATTACAGCGTTAAGCGAAATATCCCCGAAAATTTTCACGCTGTTTTTCATTCATTCCCTCCCCTGGTATATCCAGTAATAAAACGAGTTAAAGGGTCTTTTTTCCGTCTCATACAGTTTGATCCTCGCTCTGCTTTTCTGAACCAGGCCGCCTTTTATTATAAACACGTGTTCGGTAAAACCCGTACCGCTTTTTTCCTGCCATAGTCCGGCGTCTTTCCCGTCAATCTCAACTTTTACCGAGCACGGCTGAGCGTCATAAGAACGCCTGACCAGTTTTATGTCAAATCCCGGAGTCAGGCCGCTTATATAAAATTCCTCGCTGCCCGAAGTGACCCTGCCGCCGTCAATTATCCTTTTACCGTAGCTTAAGCCCTCCTCAAGCATTGTTCCCGGGACCAACGGCACCACCGCTTCCCTTATCCTGTACGAATGCGCCTCTTCAGACTCAATATCAAGTATGTCAATCCTGTCTTTTATCCTGAAAACACCGGACTCATCGTGTACAAGCACGGGTTCATCGCCGCTGTTAACCAGTTCTTTCTTAAAATCAGTGCAAACTTCAGGGGAACCCACCACATAATAAGCAGGCTCTTTTTTTATGTGAAAATCCGTAAGCCGCTTGTCGCCGGCGCCGAAAAAAGAGAACCTCTCGTAGTTGAACCAGCCCAAATGCAACATAAAATAATCCGGCTGCCTGCGCTCCAGCCGTTCATATACGGCGCCTATGCCGTTCCTGAAAATACGCGCCTGGCCGTTGGTGATAAGCCCTACAAGGTCGTAAATTTTCGCGTCAGAATAATATGTTATCGCGCCAACATCGTTCACGGCGACAAC
>CAYNMZ010000128.1:0-6379 GCA_964398505.1 uncultured Spirochaetia bacterium | reverse complement strand
ATACTGCTTATAGGGCCTACCGGCTCAGGCAAGACACTGATGGCCGAGACGCTGGCCAAGATATTAAGGGTTCCGTTCGCAATAGCCGACGCGACCACGCTGACTGAGGCGGGTTATGTGGGCGAGGACGTGGAAAACATACTTTTGCGACTGCTTGAGAACTCAAATTTTAACGTGGAAAGCGCGCAGAAGGGAATAGTGTATATAGACGAGATAGACAAGATAGCGAAAAAATCCGAGAATCTTTCAATTACGCGCGACGTGTCGGGTGAGGGCGTCCAGCAGGCCCTGCTCAAGATAATAGAGGGCACTGTGTCAAACGTCCCGCCCAAAGGCGGGAGGAAGCATCCTTATCAGGAATACATAAAAATTGACACAAGGAACATACTTTTCATTCTCGGCGGGGCTTTCGTGGGCCTTGACAGGATAGTGGCCAGGCGGTTGCAAAAGAAGACAATTGGCTTCAGGCCCTCAGGCGAGAACAAGGAATATGACAGGTATGAAGTGCTTTCTGAAACACTGCCTGTGGACCTCATAAAATATGGCATGATACCTGAGTTTGTGGGCAGGGTGCCTGTAATAACCGCTCTATCGGAACTCGGCGAGGCGGACCTGGTGGAAATACTTGAAAAGCCGAAAAATTCAATACTGCGTCAGTATTCTCTGCTGCTTGAGATGGAGGGTGTTGAGTTCGTGTTTGAAGAGGAGGCCAAAAAAGCGGTGGCGAGGGAAGCGATGAAAAAAGAAATAGGCGCGAGAGGTTTAAGGTCGATAATAGAAAGCATAATGATTGATATAATGTATGAACTGCCTTCAATGAAGGGTGTAAAGAGGGTTGTCATTGACAAAGCGATAGTGGAAGGTAAAAAGGACAGACTTTCAGCGATAAAAAAGGATAAAATCGCGTAAAACAAAAGGGGTGGAGTTAATGGCAGATACAGAAAAACCGCAGAATGACAAACCTGCAGGGAAAACTGAAAAGCTTCCCTTGCTCCCGCTGCGTGACCTCGTAATATTTCCGAACATGGTTACACCGCTATTTGTGGGCAGGGAAAAGTCCATAAAGGCGCTTGAGGCGGCAATGGGACGTGACAGGATAATATTTTTGGCGGCTCAGAAGGACGCGCGAACTGATAATCCGGAAAAAAAAGACATATACGAAATGGGCACGCGTTCTGAAATACTTCAGATACTTAAGCTTCCCGACGGCGCCATAAGGGTGCTGGTGGAGGGCTTGACAAGGGTAAGGATAAAATCATACGTGCAGGAGGATCCTTTCTTCGAGGTGACCATACAGGAAGTCGGGGAAAAGGAGGAGAAGACAAAGGAGACCGAGGCGCTGATGCGCATGGTGCTTGAGGAGTTCCAGAAGCACGTGCGCATGAACAAGAAGATACCGCCTGAGACAGTCATGTCTGTGTCCGATGTTGACAGCCCGGGAAGGCTGGCTGACGTTATCCTGGCGCAGATATTCCTAAAGCACGAGGAAAAACAGTCCCTGCTTGAGGTCGTTGACCCGGCCAAAAGGCTGCAGCAGCTTTCCGTGGTACTGCAGAGGGAAAACGAGATACTTGACATTGAAAAAAAGATACAAGGAAAGGTAAAAAGCTCGCTGGAAAAATCACAGAAGGAATATTACCTGTCCGAGCAGTTAAAGGCCATACAAAAGGAGCTCGGCAAGACGGATTCGTCCTACAATGAGATAGAGGAACTGAAGGGAAAGATCAAAAAATGCAGGATGCCGAAGACCGCGGAAGAAAAGGCAATGAAGGAACTCTCGCGGTTTGAAAAAATGATGCCCATGTCAGCCGAGGCCACGGTGATAAGGACGTACCTTGACTGGCTTATCGCCCTGCCCTGGAACACGAAAACAAAGGAAAAGATAGAGCTGGACAGAGTACAGCAGATACTTGACGAGGATCATTATGGCCTGGAAAAGCCAAAGGAGAGGATTACGGAATACCTGGCTGTAAAGAAGAACATAAAGGGCGAGAAGGTGCATGACCCTATAATATGTTTTGTCGGACCTCCCGGTGTGGGCAAGACGTCGCTGGCCAAGTCAATTGCCCGCGCGATGGGAAGGAATTTTGTGCGTATATCGCTCGGAGGCGTGAGGGATGAGGCTGAGATAAGGGGACACCGCCGCACTTACATAGGCGCGCTTCCGGGCAGGATAATACAGGCCATAAGGAACGCGAAGTCAAATAACCCTGTATTCCTAATGGACGAAATAGACAAGATGTCAGCTGACTTCCGCGGCGACCCGGCTGCCGCGCTCCTTGAGGTGCTTGACCCGGAACAGAACTCCGCTTTTGTTGATCATTACCTTGACACCGAATACGACCTGTCGGACGTCATGTTCATAACCACGGCAAACACGCTTTACGGCATACCGCTGCCGCTGCGGGACAGGATGGAGATAATAGAGATAAACAGTTATACGGAACAGGAAAAAATGAAAATAGCGGAAAAGTTTCTCGTGCCAAAACAACTCAGGCAGCACGGCCTTACGCCAAAGGAGCTTTCGTTTGATGAAAGCGGACTGCGTTCCCTTATCCAGAATTATACAAGGGAAGCAGGAGTCAGGAACATGGAGAGGGAAATAAAGGCCGTATGCAGGAAAACGGCGAAGGAAAAGGTGCAGAAAGGCAAATCGTTCAAACCCGTGGTTGTGACAGAAAAGAACATTGATGCCTACCTGGGCGTGCCGAAATATCTTGACGTGCCCACAAAGGACGTGAACGGCACGGGCATAGCTACCGGCCTTGCATGGACAGAAGTGGGAGGCGACGTGCTTATAATAGAAGTCACCACTCTGAAAGGCAAGGGACAACTGCTGCTGACCGGCAAGCTGGGCGATGTCATGAAGGAATCGGCGCAGGCGGCTCTTACTTACACGCGCTCGCGCGCCAAAAAACTGGGAATAAAGGATGATGTGTTCGCAAAAACAGACATTCACGTGCACGTGCCCGAGGGCGCGATTCCAAAAGACGGGCCGTCAGCTGGGATAACAATAGGCACTGCCATGATTTCCGCGTTTACGGGAAAGCCGATAAAAAAGGACCTGGCCATGACAGGCGAGATAACCTTGACCGGCAGGGTGCTTCCCATAGGCGGGTTGAAGGAAAAGACGCTGGCCGCGAACAGGAACGGCATAAAGGAAATAATTGTTCCGGAATACAACCGCAAGGACTGGACCGAGATACCCGAGTACGTGAGGAAAAACATAAAGTTCCACTTTGTCAGGACCATGGACGAGGTGATAAAACACGCGCTTTCAGGCGGCGCGAAAGCGCGCGGCCTGCGGCAAAAATAAGGTATAGCCCGCGTCGGGTTGATGAAAACTTAAAAAGGTGTCTTGATGGATGACAACAAAATATCGGTCATAATTCCCATATACAAGGTGGAAAGGTATTTAAAAAAGTGCCTGGACAGTGTTGTCTCCCAGACATATAAAAACCTTGAGATAATCCTGATTGACGACGGCTCGCCCGACAACTGCGGGAAAATATGCGATGAATACGCGTCTGTTGACGCGCGAGTGAGGGCCATACACCAGGAAAACCGCGGGCTTTCCGCGGCATACAACAGGGGCCTTGACATTGCCTCAGGCAGTTTCATCGCGTTTGTTGACAGCGATGACTGGATAGAGCCGGATTTCTGCGGCCATCTTATGGGCCTTCTGGAGAGCCATGGCGCTGACATTTCTGCGTGCGCCTTCTTCCCTTTTATGGCCGATGAAAAAAAACCGGCAATAACGGAAAAAATATCAGTTTACACGGGCCTTGAATCCATTGAAAAAGTAAGGGTGTCGCCTTGCGGCAAGATATATAAACGCGTGCTTTTTGAAAACTTAAGGTTCCCTGTTGACCGGCATCCGGGAGACATTTTCCTTACTTACAAGGTGATGTATAGGGCAAAAAAAGTGGTTGTGACAAATCTGATGCTCTTTAATTATTTAAGGCGGCCGGACGGAGTTTCGGGCCTCGCGCCGAGGAAGGAAACCCTGCATGTCCTGGACGCTTTCAGGGAAAAGATAAAATTTCTTGAGGAAAAAGGGCATCCCGGACACGCTGCTGCGGCGAAAAAACTGCTGGTTGCCACGCTCGCGAGGCTGTATATATTTTTCAGGGAAACAGGCGGGCAAAACGGGGCTGAAACAGCGGATTCGCTTAAAAAACAGCTTGCGCAGGCTGTTAAGGACTGCGTGAATGACAGGCACTTAAATGCCGTGAAAAAGTCCGAGGTTTTATTTTACGGCATCATGCCTAAGGCGGCAGTGGCTTTGGCGGATATAAAACACAAATTGGCCGGATAAATCCGCGTAAAAGGGGCTTGTGTGGGAAAAAGCGTATCAGTAATCATCGCGGCTTATAATGCCGCCGACACGATTGAGAAATGCCTGGAAAGCGTCACGGCGCAGACATACGAAAATATTGAAATAATAGTCGTGAATGACGGCTCGACTGATGGCACGGAAGAAAAGGCGCTTTTGGCATCTTCGGCTGACCGCAGGATAAGGGTAATAAGCCGCGCAAACGGCGGCGCAGCGGCCGCGAGGAATACCGGACTTGACGCGGCAGGAGGAGATTATATAACCTTTGTTGACGCTGACGACTGGGTAGAGCCGGTTTTTTGCGCCGCGCTGCTTGAGCTCGCGGAAAGCAATGGCGCGGCCCTGGCGTGCTGCGGCCTGCGCAGCCACGGAATGACAGCCGGAAATTTCAACCCTGAGGAAAGTCCGTCGGCAGATTCAGGGGATATACGGGTTTTTGAAGGCGAGGAAGCGCTGTTTAACGTGAGATTCAACAATTGCGGCAAGCTTTTCTTAAAAAAGCTTTTTGAAGGGTCGCGTTATCCGGAAGGCAGGCGCTTTGAGGACGAGTTTCTAATATACCGGCTTGTACACAGGGCGCAAAAAGCCGCGTGCACGGCCAGACAGCTGTATAACAGGAATGTCAGGCAGGGCAGCCTCACGCGCTCGGGCCCTGGCGCCGGATGCCTTGACCTTGTGGAAGCGCTGAAGCAAAGGTCAGGATACGCGGCTGAAAACGGGCTTGAGCGGTTCAGGCTGTTTACGGACAAGTCCCTGGTCGGCACCATAGCGGGCCTCATGGTCGCGGCAAAAAAAGGCCGTTCAGCGGAAAACTACCGGCTGCTAAACAGGCTAAAACATGAATTTTCGGAAGCTACCCTAAAGTTTAAAAGGAACAGGGACTACACTTTAAGGCAGCGCCTTGAGGGGATGTTTTACATAATGGCGCCTGAGGCCGCGGTTTTCGCGGCCGGCTTAAAGAAAAAGTTTTTAAGGAGGCAGTGGAAAAAACCTAAGGAGTCGGGTATTGGCTGAGTCAATAAAGAAGAATTACTTTTACAACACGCTTTTAAATGTATCCAACATACTCATGCCCCTTATAACCTATCCCTATGTATTGAGGGTTATAGGCCCGGAGGGCCTCGGCAAGGCGAATTTTGCGCTGTCAATCGCGGGTTATTTCCTGATAATAGCGCAGTTCGGCGTGCCGATGCTGGGAGTGAAGGAAATCGCCAAGGCCAGGGACAATGCGGAAAAACTGAAGAAAGTGTTCTCCGAGCTTTTTGTGATAAACCTGGTGACATCGCTGCTTTCCATATTGTTTTACCTTTGCGTCATCGTATTCTTTGAGAAATTCAGGCAGGACCCTGTGCTTTTCTTCGTCGCGGGCGCCACGCTTGCGGTTAACATCGCCTCAATAGACTGGCTGTACAAGGGACTTGAGGAATACGGGTTTGTGGCGGTCAGGAGCTTTGCCTTAAGGCTCGTTTACATAGCGCTCACATTTATTGTCATAAGGACGGGAGCTGACTATGTGTGGTACGCCGGCCTGGCTGTTTTCATAATGCTCGCCGGCAATATTGTAAACATGGCCGTGCTGCCGCGAAAAACGGGAATTACGCTTGCCGGCCTTGAGTTTAAAAAATACATAAAGCCCATGACGCTGGTGTTCGCCGCGGCGGCCGCGACCAGCGTCTATAACAAGCTGGACGTCGTGATACTGGGGCTTCTTTCAAATGACGCGGCTGTCGGCTATTATACCGCCAACAGGCGTGTCATACTGCTTGTCCTTGCTGTGACAACGTCACTTACGGCGGTCATGGTGCCGAGGGCCGCGTATTATGTCGGCAAAAAAATGGACGCCGAATACAGGAGGACGTCCGAGCGCTCGCTGGATTTCCTGTATTTTGCCTCAGTGCCTGTGATTGCGCTCACGGCGGTTTACGCGGATGAGCTTTTGCGCGTACTGGGCGGCGGCAAATTCGTGCAGGCTGCGCTTTCCCTGCGGATACTCTCGCTGCAAATTCTGCTGACGGGCATCGCTACAACCCTGGCATCACAGGT
>CAYNMZ010000127.1:0-6421 GCA_964398505.1 uncultured Spirochaetia bacterium | reverse complement strand
CCGGTATAGTAATTGGCGGCATAGTACAGCTTATATGGCTTATGCCGCCGGTGGGCGCTTATGTGCCTCCTTCGCCTTCTGCGATAGCGTTCAGTTCAACTTTCATGGGTGTCGTGATGGCTGCTTCCAGGCCGCAGGATGAGCGGCACGCGCTTTTGATGTTCGCGCTCATAATCGGAGCGAGTTTCGGTTATTTTACGGGTCAGATGGACGTCTGGAACAGGCAGCTTAACACCAGGATTATGCGGCTCTTTGAGAAGAAAATAGAGGAAGGAAAGGCTTCGTGCGCGTATTTTGTGCAGGCCCTGGCAATATCCGCGAAATACGTGAGGGACGCGGCCGGCTACATGTTGATTTTTTATTTTGGCATACCTTTCGCGCTGAAAATATACGATACTATGCCGTTCCAGGTGGTAAACGGCCTTAAACTGGCTTTCTGGGCCGTGCCGATGATAGGGTTCGCAGTATTGTATGATATGTACAGGACAAAGACAGGTGTAATATTCCATGTCATTACCCTGGTTGTGGCTTATGTCGTGATGTCTTTGCACAGGGTTAACATGTATTACCTTATGGGAATTTTATTCATTGCCGGCCTGTGGGTTATTTACGCCATGGTATGGAGAAAAAAGGCGGTTAAAAATGCGAAAGAGTGAGATTACGGGCCTGATATGGAGCGGGATAAAATTGAACCTGCTTCAGGCATGCTGGAATTTTGAGCGGCTGCAGAACGTGGGCTTTACAGCGGCCATTATCAACATACTGAAGAGGATTTACGGGAATGACAGGGATAACCTGCAACGCGCTGTGAAACGGCACATGGGATTTTTTAATACGCATATTTTTTTCTCATCAGCCGTCCTGGGCGCTGTAGCAAGGTGTGAAAAGGAAATACCCAATTCCGACACTGAAGCGAAAGACAGGGAAATTGACGCTGTGAAAATGGGAATAATGGGGCCGCTGGCGGCAATAGGTGACGCACTGTTCTGGTCAGGGTTGAAGCCTTTTGCCCTTCTTGCGGGAGTTGTTACAGTCATGTTGGGCGGGAATACGCCGTCTTCTCTTGCGGCAGCAGCGGCGGTTTCGCTGGTTGTATTTAACCTGCCGCGAGTGGTTATTAAGTATTACCTGCTTTTTAAGTCTTATTATGATTTTGACAGGCTTTTTGAGTCAATAAGGCAGGTAAAGTTCCAGGAAATAATGAAGAGCATAAGGCTGATGGGAATGGGAATGCTGGGAGGAACAATGGCCGTGTTCCTTTATTCAAAGGACCTTAATATTGTTAACCAGAGGCTTCCCGATTCGGTCCTTTTGTCGCTTGTTTTTGGCGTCATGGCTTTTGCCATAAGACGCAAGGTATCGGTTTCGCATTTATTTACGGGTGTAGTAATAATATCTGTTTTATTGTCATATATCAGGTAAAAGGAGAAGAGATGGAATATAAAAAGACTGTGAAAATAACCAACAAGCTGGGCTTTCATATGAGGGCCGCGGCAGTTTTCGCGATTGAGGCCGAGAAATTCAAGAGCGTGATAAAGGTGAGGCGCGGCGAAATAGAAGCCGATGGCAAGAGTATAATGGGCCTTATGACGCTGATAGCGCCTCAGGATTCGGAAGTTGAGCTAAAGGCCGAAGGAAATGACGCCAAGGAAGCCCTGGAAAAGCTCTCAAAGCTCATTAAGAACAAATTCGGGGAGAAGGAATAATGTACAAGGGAATACCCGCGTCGCCGGGCATAGTCATAGGCCCTGCCTATGTGCTGTCAAAGAGGTCGGATAAGGCCGAGAAAAGGAAGATATCCGCGTCTGAGGCCGCGGCCGAGACCGAAAGGTTCAAGGCTGCCGTTGAAAAGACGCGCACTGAGATAATGGCCATAAGGGACCGCGTGGTTTTTGACATAGGCAACAAGGACGCGGAGATATTCAACGCTTATATACTTCTGCTGAAGGACCAGATGTTCGTGGGCAAGGCGGAAAAACTCATATCAGAACAGCTTGTGAATTCGGAATACGCCTTAAGCCTTGTCCTTAAAGATTATGAGGAGTTTTTCAGCAGAATAGCGGACAGCTATTTGCGGGAGAAACTACGTGACATAAACGGCCTTGTTGAAAAGATACTGGCCAATCTCTCTGAGGCGGGAGGGAAAATAGATGAGATGAAGGGCGAGTATATTGTTGTGGCTTCGGACCTATCTCCTGCGGATACTGCGGACATGGACAAGAGCAAAGTGCTTGGTTTTATAACAGAAACAGGGGGGGCTACTTCGCACACTGCCATAGTGGCGCGTTCCCTGGAAATTCCGGCGGTGGTCGGAGTTCGGGACATAACAAAGACCGTAAAAACCGGGGACACCATAGTACTTGACGGCGAAAAGGGAATAGCGGCCATTAATCCGCCTGCTAAAGTTTTGGCTGCATACAGGGAAGAAAGAAAAAATTACCTGAAAAAACTGAAGCTTTTGAGGAAATTAAAGACGCTTGAGGCGGTAACGCTTGACGGCCATAAAATAAAGATGTCAGCCAACATTGAGTTCCCCGAGGAAACCTCGGTTGTCAAGGAAAACAACGCGGACGGCATAGGGCTTTTCAGGTCGGAGTTCATTTATATAAAAAGTTTAAACCTGCCTGGGGAGGAGGAACAGTTTAATGCTTACAGGACGGCAATAGAGAAAATGTCGCCAAAGCCGGTAACTATAAGGACGCTTGACATTGGCGGCGACAAGTTCCTTCCTTATTTCAAGATTTCGCCCGAACAGAACCCATTTCTCGGCCTGCGTGCCATAAGGCTCTCGTTGGTTAATATAAATATATTTAAGACACAGCTTCGCGCCATCCTGAGGGCATCGGCTTTCGGGACAGTAAAAATAATGTTCCCCATGATTTCAACCGTGGAGGAGATTGAGGACGCGAAAAGGATAGTGGCCGAAGTAATGACCGAGCTGTCGGAAAAGAAGGTGCCTTTTGACAGGGAAATAAAAATCGGGATAATGATTGAAGTGCCTTCGGCTGCGTTAATGGCCGATGAACTCGCGAAGAAGTGCGACTTTTTCAGCGTGGGCACAAACGACCTTATTCAGTACACGCTTGCTGTTGACCGCGGCAATGAAAACGTAGCCAGGTATTATGACGCCTTAAATCCGGCTGTTTTGCGCCTGATAAAAAAAACCACTGAAAGCGCTCACAGGAACGGGATAACGACCTCTGTCTGCGGCGAGATGGCAGGTACGCCGCAGATAGCTTTCCTGCTGGCCGGGCTCGGAGTTGACGAGCTTTCGGTGAGCCCGGCTTCCATACTCTCGGTAAAACAGCTCATCAGGAGGATAAATTTCAAGGACGCGCTGGAGACCGCGGATGCCGTGCTTAAAATGGAAAAAACAGGCGAGATAAGGGATTTTATAAACAAGAAGCTATCTGAGCTGCTTTTCGGCGCAGGAGAAGCGGAGAAGGAAAAATGAGGATAAAAAAGGCTGTCATACCCGTAGCCGGGCTGGGAACGCGATTTCTTCCCTATACAAAGGCCATTCCAAAGGAAATGCTGCCGATAATGGACCTTCCGGTTATCCATTTCATTGTGGAAGAGGCGGTAAATTCAGGAATTGAGGAAATAATATTCATAACCTCAAAGGACAAGAAAAGCATAGAGGATTACTTTACCAGGAACGCTCCGCTTGAGTCCATGCTCAGGAAAAAAGGCAAGAAAGAATGCTTAAGGCAGCTTGCGCGCGTACCGTATGGCTTCAAGCTCAGCTCAGTGATACAGAAAACAGCGCGCGGCCTGGGGGACGCGATACTTCACGCCGAGGAGCTCGTAGGCAGCGAGGATTTTGCGGTTTTCCTGCCCGATGACCTGATATTCGCGAAAAAGCCGGTAATTGGCAGGATGATGGAAGTGTACAGGAAACATGGAAAGCCCGTGCTTGCGGTTGAAAGGGTCGAGAAGGAGAAAATAAGCTCTTACGGCATAATAAAACCCGCTGCTGTCGGCGGCAGGGTGCATGAAGTCGTGGATATGGTTGAAAAGCCGGCCCTAAAGGACGCTTTCTCGGACCTGGGCATAGTGGGCAGGTACATACTTCCGCCGGATATTTTCGGGTATATCAGGAAGACAAACGCGGGCGCCATAGGCGAGATACAGCTGACCGACGCGCTCCGGATGCTCATGAAGGAAAAGGGGCTGCTTGCGTATGAGTTTGACGGCGTGCGGTGCGACACGGGCGACAAGCACGAGTATATGCTCGCCATACTGCGCTACGCGGGAATGCAGAAGGAACTGACGGAGAAGTTCAAGAAAGAGATCAAGAAGGTTTTCAAGATATAAACGGAGGTTCCATATGATAAAGCAGTTTATGAAGCTTTTAAAGGCCCTTAATTCCGGCACAAATCCTTCCGAACTCGCGCTTGCATGCGTGGCCGCTTTATTTTGCGCTTTCACTTTTACGCCTTTCAATTTCCTTGTCTTTACCCTGCTTATGATGACGCTGAGAGCCAACATCAGCATGTATTTTGCCGGCGTCGTATTCTTTAAGATACTTGCTGTCCTTCTTGACCCTGTGGGCGACAAGATAGGGTATGCCATACTGACCGCGCCCCAGCTTCATGGCGCGTTTACGGGCTTCTCGAAAACGCCTGTTGCCCCGTTTACGGATTTCAACAATACACTGGTTATGGGCGGGCTTGTAATGGCCGCAGCTCTGGCCCTGCCGGTTTATTTTATATCAAAGGGCTTGATAGTAAAATACAGGAAGAACATACAGCAAAAGATTGAGAAGGCAAAGGTGGTAAAACTGCTGAACCTCGGGAAGTTCGTTGATTTCCTGAAAGGAGGCGAGGAGAAGTGATAAGGATAAAGGGAGTAATAGCCGCTGCGATAACGCTCGCGCTTGTAATTGTCTTCGGGATTTTTCTCATGAACCCCCTCGCCAAGATGGCGATGATATCCGCCGGAGAGGCCGTATTTAAGGCCAAAACGGAGATACGGGAAGTCTCCATAAAACCTATGGAGTCACGACTTGTAATTCGCGGCCTTGCCGTTGCTGACAGGGAAAGGGAGTTCAAGAACCTTTTTGAGGCTGAGGAAATAACGGCGGACCTGCAGTTGACAAAGCTGTTACTTAAAAAGGTCATAATAGACGAGCTTGAAATAATAAATTTAAGCGTGGCTACAGACAGGAAAACATCGGGGTTTCTCCCGACTTCAAAGCTGAAAAAACTTGAAAAGAAAGAGGGGAAATCCGGCGGATTCCTTGATGATATGATGAAAAAGGCCGGGGACAAGGCGGGCTCCGAAGCGTCAAAACTGCCTGCGGTGAAGCTCGCGGACACGGCAATGAAGATAAAGGACAGCGACATATCCTCGCTCGTAAAAAAAGAGGACCTTGAAAGCTACAAAAAAATACTTGAGATTGAAAAAGTCATAAATGAAAAGAAAGGGGCGACACAGGCTTCAGTAAATTCCGTGAACATTGAGGGAAATATAAGCAGGGTAAAGGCGGCGGCTGAATCGGCAAAGGCCGTGAAGGTGGCCTCCCTGCAGGATGTGCCTGAGGCGAAAAAGAAGCTGGACGAGCTTTTGAAAGCGAAATCAGAGCTTGAAACGGCGCAAAAAAGCGTGAATGAGGCGAAACAAAGCGTGGAGGATTTTGTCTCATACGCAAAGGCCGCGCCGGGCGAGGTAAATGCGGCCAAGGAGAGGGACATCGCGGCCCTCATGAAAAAGTTCAACATTGACCTGATAGACCCGTCGTCCATAGAAAAGACGCTGATAGGGCCGGTCTGGTACGGAAGGGTAAAAAATGCCATGGAAATCGCCGTGGCAGCGAAAAAATATATGCCTGTCGGTAAGAAAAAGAACGGGAAGTTCTTTCTTGAGAGGAAAAAAGGCGCAGGCAGGGTAATAGTATTTGTCACAGAGCTACCTTCTTTATGGATAAAGAAGGTAAAAATTAGCGTAAAGGGCGGCATTGAGGCGCACAGGTACGTGTTTAAGGGCACGATTCAGGATGTGACAAGCGAGCAGGCCGCGACCGGAAAGCCTACTACCTTTAATGTTTCTCTTGAAAAAGGCAGGGTTGTTTACGGCGCTGAAGGCTCAATACGCCACATTGAAAATATAAACGACGCATATAGGATATACGCGAAAAACCTGCCGCCTGAAATATCAGGGCTGTCAAAGGTTGACTACGGAAGCGTGAAAATGGGCGTAAACGCCATGGATACGGCAATAAGCGTAAAAATGACGGACGACACCCTTGTCTTGTCCGGCACGGCCGGGCTCAAGGAAATAAAGTTTGAGCCAGATGACAGGAACAACCTTGTGTACCAGGCATTGAACGGCATAGACACGGTAAATGTTGGCTTTGACGTGAAGAACACGAAGTCGGGACCGGAGGTATCGGCCACATCAGATGCCCTTGAAAGGATAA
>CAYNMZ010000126.1:0-6500 GCA_964398505.1 uncultured Spirochaetia bacterium | reverse complement strand
AAAGGAAACCATGTCAAGGTTCGGCGCTCCTTCGGCCATAAGCGAGGTAAGGGTCACCGTATTGTAGCCTGCCTGAAGGTTCACCGAAAAGCTCACGCTGTTCCAGGTTGTCCATCCGCCCGTATTCAGGAAATCAACGCTTGAGACCTGAACGCCGCCGTTCACAGAGACAGACATGTTCCTGTTGTTGGTGCTGCCGTTCGCGTACCTTACCGTCAGGTTTACGGATTGCGCGGAAACAGACATAAGCGAAAAGGTAATGGCCGACCCTGTCGCGTTGTTCAAATTGGCG
This sequence comes from uncultured Spirochaetia bacterium, assembly GCA_964398505.1. Classification (GTDB taxonomy): domain Bacteria; phylum Oederibacteriota; class PGYV01; order PGYV01; family CAYNMZ01; genus CAYNMZ01. Next base: position 6,208 of record CAYNMZ010000126.1, on the reverse strand, counting down.
TACCCGTCGCCCGTGTAACCGGCGTTTGTGTTCTCAAATATACCGTCCATTGAGCACGGGTATTCAAGCTGTATTTCCTTGTAGCCTGAAGGCAGCGGAGTGTTGGTGGGAGTCCTCGTATAAGTCGCTGTAACGGTAGGCGTCCTTGTCGGCGATCCGGCCGGCGCTCCGGGATATACGATATTTCCCGGCGGCTGGCTTGACGGCCCGTCAGCCAGGTAAAAAGACACGTGCGGCGGCTGGTTGTACGCAACGTTCTGCCATGCCACGCTTAAACGGTAAATATGGTCATGCATGAAAGTATAAAAGCGGTAATTTGTCATTGTCGTGGTTGTGAATATTATCAGCTTCGTGGAATCCGAACTCCTGTAAACCATTTCCTCGCGCCAGTCGCCGAGCAGGTCAGCGGTTAAGCCGGGGTTTGCCTTTGTGCCGTTGTTTTCCGTGGCTGACTCGTAATTATATATCGTGACAAGCCTGTTGACGCCGTTTCCGTTCCACTTGTCAAGTTTTGTGCCGTCAAGAAGCTCATCCTGCAAGTCGCCGTCCCAGTATATTCTGTGATTGATAGAAGGCTTGGTTGTTGATATCCTCGTTCCGTTGACATTATATACGCCGTCCGTGTTGGATGCCCACATTTCCCAGCCGCGGTAGTTTGCGTCAATGTCAGCGGCAAGCCCCCTGCCCACATCTGACGTAGAGGGATATCCCCAGAGAAGCGCTCCTGTCCGCGCGTCCCTGTATTCAGCGCCGGCGGCCAGGGGGTAATTTTCATGCGGCTGGAACCATTCAAGCCCGACGCGGTTCGGGTCCATGTCGCCGAGGTGGCCGGCGTCGCCGTGGCCCAGGCCTGTGGAGTACAGCCCTGTGCCGTTGTCGTCTATCGCGCACGCCCCGTATATTATTTCGTCCCTGCCGTCATTGTCAACGTCACCAACGGAAAGGTTGTGGTTTCCCTGTCCCGCGTAAGCGCTGTTTCCGGCGGTGTTTGAGTCAAAAACCCATCTCTGCGTAAGCGATGTGCCGTTGAAATCCCACGCAGCCAGCACGGCCCTCGTATAATAGCCGCGGCACATGACAAGGCTCGGCTTTGAGCCGTCAAGGTAGGCGATACATGCCAGGAACCTGTCAACCCTGTTGCCGTAATTGTCGCCCCAGGATGAAACCGTGCCCCTCGGCGGCACATAATTGACCGTGGTTATTTCCCTTCCTGTCTGGCCGTTGTATACAGTCAGGTATTCCGGGCCCGACAGTATGTAGCCGGAAGTGTTCCTGTAATCGGCGTTGTCATCGTCCGAGGCGGCCGGGCCTGTTGACAGGAAAGCGCCCGAGGAGTCGCGAGTGTTCGGCGCTGTCTTGCACGCAAGCTCAGCCTTGCCGTCACAGTCAAGGTCATATACCATGAACTGCGTATAGTGCGCTCCGGCCCTTATGTTCCTGCCAAGGTCAATCCTCCAGAGCCGCGTGCCTGACAAAGTATACGCGTCAAGGAAAACATTTCCCGTATATCCTGACTGCGAATTGTCCTTTGAGTTTGAAGGGTCCCACTTGACTATTATTTCGTACCTGCCGTCGCCGTCCAGGTCCGCTGTTGAGCAGTCATTTGCCGAATAAGTGCAGGTGGTTCCGTCAGGCATAGTGGCCATGCCCGGCGGTGTCATTGGTATGGTCATGTAAAACTGCGGCCAGGTTGTGGCAGTTTCCGAATCAGCCTGCTCAATGCCGCCTATTACCGGCCTGACCGTATAAGTGCTGTTTGAAGTAGTGTTGTCAGTGTAATTCGTTGATGTGGTAATGGGCGTGGCGTTAAGTTTTACCCCGGCCCTGTAGACATTGAAGGCAATGTCAGAAGGGTCTGTCGCGAACATTCGCCAGCCGACATAGACAGTGTTTGTATTTACCCTTACAGCCACAACTCCCCTGTTGAGTTTTTCCATTACGCGCGCGGCGTGAAGATTTGAAGAAATTAGGATTGCAGCTGCCAGGAACAGGAAATTATTCCTTATTTGAACGTTGATATGGTTATTTCTGTTTTTATTCATTCTTTGCCCCAGTGATTTATTCAGGTAAACGCTTACTCATTAATTATACTGTTTTTTTTTGTAATGTCAATCACAAATGAATATTTTGGTTTTTGGACTTTCGCGGCCTGTATTACCTGATTATTATCAGCTTTTCCGCCATTGACCTGGAGTCGCCCCTGTCAGACGTGCCTGAAATTATGTAAAAGTACGTACCTGACGCAAGATTGCCCAGCTGGTACGCCTGCACCTGCCTTGTTGACCTTCCTGTCGGGCATGAGCCAAGCTCAATTGCCCGTATCAGCCTGAATGAATTCGTGAACAGCTTCAGCTTCACGCTCTGCGCCGGCCTTGTAAGCTCAAAAGAAACAGCCAGTAACGCAGCGCCGCTATAAGGGTTCGGAGATGCCAGAGGGTTCTTTATCTCAAACACATCCGAAGGCTCAGGCGAAAGAGTGGGTGTAAAAGTAGGCGTCAAAGCCGCCGTAATTGTCGCTGTCGCGGTTGATGTATAAACAGCCGTGCGTGTCATTGTGGCTGTAGCGTTTGGCAATTGCGTAACGGTGCGGGTGGCAGTTGCCGTAAAACTCGGCACTAAGACAGTCGCTGTTATCGTGGCTGTGTCCTGCGGGGTATTTGTCCGCGTTAAAGTAAAAGTCGGCGTCACTGTCCTGGTTATCGTGCCGGTTTCAGTCACGGTCGGCGTGGGTGTTGAAGTGGGCGGCGTGCCTGTCCATGTCGTCGTGATCGTTGCCGACACTGACGGCGTCGGCGAAACGCTTGACGAAGCCGTCACTGTCACTGTTGAGGTTGCCGTAGGTGTAACTGTATCCGTGGCTGTCCTGGTAAATGTATTTGTCGCCGTATCAATCGGAGTGTTCGTGGCCGTTGCTGTCCTCGAGCCTGTGGCAGTATTGCTGAAAGCGGGTGTCGCCGTGTAAGTGCCTGTGCCGGTCCTTGTAAAAGTCGGCGTCGCTGTCCTGGTTAATGTAGGAGTTCCCGTAGCCGAAGAGGTCCATGAAGCGGTTATGGTCGGCGTGGCGGTTGACGTCGGCGGAGTGCCTGTCCATGTCGTGGTTATCGTAGGAGATACCGAGTGCGAGGCAGTGACCGTAAAGGTCGGCGTCCTTGTCCATGTCGGGCTCGGCACAGCTGTGCGTGTGTCGGTCACCGTAGCTGTCACGGTCCTCGTATATGTGCCGGTGCCCGAAGGCATCGCTGTCGGAGGCACCTGCGTTAGCGTATGTGTCACAGTCGCCGTGCGCGTTGACGTGGCTGTAAAGCTCAGGGTTGCCTCTGTTGTCCCGGTAGAAGAAGCTGTCTGCGTCCTGGTTCCGGTCATGGTCGCTGTGCCCGTGGCTGTCCGGGTGAAAGTAACGGAGAAAGCCGGCGTGCGCGTGTAAGTCGGTGTGCGTGTTGAAGTGCGCGTAAAAGTCGGTGTCGGTATGCCCGTAAACCTTATATAATCAATATACATAGTCTTTGAGCCGGGATTGTCCCACTGGAACTGCACGCTCTTTATTATATTAAGATTCAGGACCGTATTGCCGTCTCCCACAGGCGAATAGCCGTCTATCGTAAGAGCCGACAGCGCAAGGGTTATTTGCTGCCATCCCGCCGCTCCTGTGGTAAATGCCGCGTTCCTGTTTGACCACTGCTGTCCGTTTGTTTCCACTATTTTTATGAAGAAAGTGGTAGCTGCCGGCATGTTCACCCAGAAAGATATCCCTGTCGCGCCGGTAAAATCCCTGTAGCCCGCTCCGCCGTCATAAGGCGAATCTATGGAAGCGACAGCCCAGCCGTTGCCTGTTGTAACGGCCCTCATGGAACGTGTGCCTTCATAAGCCGAGACATTTGAATTTGTTATGGTAAGCGTGGCACCGCCGCCCGTGTCCGCGGTTGACGGGTTCTTAAGGACGCCTGTCTCAAAATCGTCAAATATGTCGATGGGTATGTTTGGCGTGACAGTTGAAGTCTGCGTGACAGTGGGCGAAAAGTACGGCGTGTTTGTGCTGGTTATTGAATGTGTCGGCGTTATCGTGGGAGTAAAATACGGCGTATTTGTCGCTGTCCTTGTGCGTGTCGGTGAGTTCGTAATCGTTCCTGCCGGCGTCCTTGTTGGGCTGGCTGTCGGAGTGCGCGTGGCAGTAGGGAAATTTCCCGTGAACTGGACATTATCCACGTAAAAAGTCATTGTGCCCGGAGCTTCAAACTGCAGGAGGAAAGACACTATACACCCGAGATTGAAAACATTGTTGCCCGTGACTGGCGAATAAGCGTCCCTTGTCATGGTTGAAAGCGTGAGTGAAACATGCTGCCAGCCGCTGCCCGCCTTTGTGGTCGGATTGTTCCTGTTGGAAAATCTCTCGCCGTCAGCGCCGTTAACGGCCCCTTCCTCAATTTCAACAAAGAACACTTTTCCCGCGGGACAGTATATGTCAAACTCAACCGCAGTAGCTCCTGTGTAATTCCTGTAGCCAAGCCCGCCCGTATAAGGCGAGTCAATTGAGAAAATCGCCCATGAGCCGCCGGTCGTCACGCCCTTTAATGCCCTTGCTCCCGTATAAACCTGCTCTGCGCTGTTTGAGATTGTCAGCACACTGCCGTTCGACTCCGAAGTGTCCGGGTTTACAAGGACCCCGGTCTCGAAATCGTCAAACGCTCCCGGCCCTACAGGCGTTGGCGTAGGCGTGCGCGTGTCCCAGGTATTCGTATGCGTCGGCGTGGGCGGGTTGCCCACAGGGTTCGGCATATTGCCGGTAAGTATGAGAAGGTACTGCATTTTTAAAATGTCGCAGAAATAATCAGTCCCCCATTTTACGCCTGTGTCGGTCAGGTTTCCAGGCCCTGTCCCCGCGTCCATGTTCACGAGCCTGTCATAAAGCGCGTTCAGCCAGTCCTGGTCATCCCCGCTCATAGCTGCCACAGCGACCGCGCCTACAGGGCCGGGCAGGTTCATGACATCCTCATCGCACAGGTCAGGTGTCCTGTCATTCCTGCAGTAAGTCGTCTCAACGCCCGCAAGCGTATAATGCGATTTTATAAGCGCCGGATTGCCGCTGTATCGCGTCTTGAAAAAGTTCGCTATCCTTGAGCTGCTCTCGTAAGCCAGGACGCTGTTGGAAGTCCCGTAAAGCAGGTAATCATAGCCTATCCTCCACGCGTGCCTTATGGCATCCCACCACCACGTGTCAGCGCGCATGGCCCAGGCGCCCGGGCTCCAGGGCGTGCCGTCATAATTGCACCAGTTTGGCATTAACCCGGTATAAAGCCCGGTGGTTGTGTTATAAGTGGAAGCTTTTCCCCCGCCGTTCATGTAATAGTTGATTATGGTCCCGTAAGTCCTCTGCGCCACGCTGTTCCAGCGCGTGACCCCTGTCTTTGACGCGAACATCCTGTACTCATAAGGCGCGAAATATGAAATGTTGCCGCCGTCCCAGCCGTCACCGGGCCTTATGTCATTTGCCGCAGTGATTTCATTGTTCAGTATCCTTCCTATTATCGTGGTCGCCTCAGCTCCGTAATTGAATGTCCCGGTAGAGTTTCCCCACTGCTGCTCTGCCATCAACAACGCCATGGCCACGTCCTCGTCAGCGTCGGTCGCGGCGCCCCCGCTTGTGCAGTAAGGTATCTGCCAGTTCATAAGTCCTGCGCCGTCAAGGTGGTTCTTGTAATACGTGTACAGGCCGTCAAACTGCGCCTTTGTGTTGTTGGTAGAGTTCTCCATATAGGCAAGTATCACCATGCCATAGCCTATGCCCTCGCTAACAGTGTCATTTTCATTCGGCGCAGTGGCAAAGCCCGAGCAGCCGTTTGTTATGTAGTTGCCTGTTTCTGTTCTCTGAACGCGCCATTCTGTTCCGGTGCAGTTGTTTTGCGTCAAGTATTTGGCGCGCCATTTCACGAACCAGTCCTGCACATGCTGGTTCATCTGCGTATTTGTATAATTTGTCGGCTTTATCCCGTAAGGGTAATTGACGTTCTGGGGAAAGGGCCTGTGGGCGTGATCGTGCCGGTTGGCTCTATCCTTCTTTTTATCCTCTTGGCGAAGGAATGGAGGCGGGCGCGTTTATGGGCGATTCTTTCGGCGGTGCTTTTTTTTGCGGCGGTGGTGCTGGCATGGCTGCTTCCGATGCTATCGGCCGTCAGCCATGGCGCTTCCAAGGATCTTCTGTGGGATCAAAACA
>CAYNMZ010000125.1:0-6526 GCA_964398505.1 uncultured Spirochaetia bacterium | reverse complement strand
GTAAAAGACATAAACAAAGGCGTCCTTATACTTTCCGGCGACGTCCCTCTTGTGGAAGCGTCCACAATTCGCGGGCTGATAAATGAGTTTACACGTGAAAAGTGCGGTGGTATAATTTGTACCTCAAAAGTCAGCGATCCTTCAGGTTATGGAAGGATTATAAAGGCGCCTGACGGAAATATAATAAAGATAGCAGAGGAAAAGAACGCAGGGCTTTTTGAGCGCAAAATAAAGGAAATAAACAGCGGGGTATATGTATTTAATGCAGATGCGCTTAAAAGATATATTAAATCAGTGAAAAAGGACAGGTTAAAAGGTGAGTTTTATCTGACGGATGTTATAGAAATGATGTCAAAAAATGCCATAAAAATAAGGGCAAAAGATGTTGATTGCGCCGAAACTTCGGGAATAAACGACAGGGTACAGCTAATGGAAGCGAACAGGGTAAAAAACAAAAAAAATCTTGAAAAACTGGCGAAAAGTGGTATAACTATTGCTGATTTTAACACGGTGTTTATCAGCGGAAAAGTAAATATCGGCCGAGACACTGTGATAAAACCATTTACAGTAATAACCGGCCCGGTGACAATCGGGCCGAACTGCATTATTGGACCGTCCAGCCACATAAGGCCTGGGACAAAAATCGGCAGTCACTGTAAAATCGGGAATTACGTTGAAGTTAAAAATTCGGTCATTGCTGACCATGTGAATGTGTCGCATTTGAGCTACATAGGCGATACCACTATAGGAAGCGGGACCAACATAGGCGCGGGAACAATTACCGCCAACTATGACGGCGTGAAAAAGCACAGGACTATTATAGGAAAGAACGTGTCTGTGGGCAGTAACACGGTTTTTGTGGCGCCTGTCAAGGTGGGCGACAATGTGACGGTCGCCGCGGGTTCGGTTGTCACCGATGATGTTCCCGCGGGCGCTCTTGTGATAGCAAGGAGCAGGCAGGTAGTAAAAAAGGAATGGAAGAAGAAGCACCTGAAAAAACGTTAATGAATATCAAGGAGATGTGATGCTGATATTTTCCGGAAATTCCAACAGAAAACTGGCTGAGGCCATAGCCGATGAAATAGGCACAGAACTTGGAGACGCGCTTGTAAGCAAGTTCCCTGAAGGCGAGATAAGGGTAAAGATAAACGAGAATGTGCGCGGGAAGGATGTTTTTGTCATACAGTCCACCTGCCCTCCCTCTACAAATGACAATCTCATGGAACTGTTGATTATGATAGACGCCCTGAAAAGGGCTTCGGCAAAAAGGATAACAGCGGTCATACCATTTTACGGATACGCGAGGCAGGACAGGAAGGACCAGCCGCGCGTGCCGATTACGGCCAAGCTTGTGGCGAACCTTCTGACGTCAGCCGGAGCGCACAGGGTGTTGACCATGGACCTTCACGCGGGCCAGATACAGGGTTTCTTTGACATACCGGTGGACCACCTGCTTGCGGCGCCAGTGTTCATAAACTATTTTAAGAAGAAAAAAATAAAGGACCTTATAATTTCAACGTCAGATATAGGCGGCATAAAGCTGGCCTGGTATTTCGCCGAGAGGTTAAAGACCGAGCTTGTCGTGGTTGACAAGAAAAGGAGCGGACCTGAATCCGTTGAGGCCATGCACCTTATCGGCGACGTGAAAGGCAAGGATGTTTTAATACCCGACGACATGGTGGCCACGGGAGGCACGCTTGTCCAGGCAGCCAAGTTTCTTCAGGCGCGTGGCGCGAGGAAAATATACGCGTGCATGACGCACGGGCTTTTTTCGGGCAACGCGGTTGAAAAGATACAAAATTCGCCCATAAGCGAGATAGTGGTGACTGATACCATACCACAGGACGCCAGGAAGGGAATGAAAAAGCTCACCGTGCTTTCGGTTTCCGAGCTTTTTGGCGAGTCCATAAAGCGCATACATGAGGAAAAGACGATAAGCCAGCTGTTTAAATGAACAACAGGTCCCGGCAAAATCCGGACAAAGGCCTTGAAACCCGCAGATGAAGGGTTCTAATTTTGAAAGGAGCAAGTGACATGAAAAGAGTGGAAATGGAAGCGGCCGTAAGGGCAGGAAGGGCGACGGCCAGGAAGCTGAAAAAGGAAGGAAAGGTGCCGGCGGTAATATACGGCAAGGAAACGAAATCAATGCCTATAGAGATAAAGATAAAGGACATAGAAAAAACCGTAAAGACGCTGTCTGAGGGCACTCTCCTTATCACCTTAAAGCTTAAGGAACAGGGCAAGGAAGAGGAAAAGACGGTTGTAATACAGGAAGTGCAGCGCGACCCGAAGACCGAGGAGATAATACACACGGATTTTCACCAGATTTCAGAGAAAGAAAAGAGCGTTTTCCATGTGCCTGTGTTCACGACCGGGCTTGCCGAGGGCGTAAAGATAGGCGGCACGCTGGAGTTCATAACACGCGAGCTGGAGATAAGGTGCCTGCCCAAGGACCTGCCTTCAAAATTTGAGGTTGACGTGTCGGCCTTAAATATCGGGGGCGACATAAAAGTAGGCGACATAAAGGCGCCCGAAGGCGTTGAAATAATGACGTCAAAGGAAAAGGTCGTATGCGCGGTCGTTTCCCACAAGGTAGAGGAAGAGAAAAAACCCGAGGAAGCGGCGGCAGCGGCAGGCGCGGAACCTGCGCAGCCTGAGGTCATCAAGAAGGAGCGCGCGGCTGACAAGGAAGGCGAGGAAGCGGCATCCCCGGCAAAGGGCGCGGCTGCGGCCCCGGCAAAGGACGCGAAGAAAAAATAACAGGAATGTCATATATAAAAAGGCCCGCAGAAATGCGGGCCTTTTTATTTTATATTTAAGGTTGGTGAGGCGTTTTATTATAATAAGACAAGGCACAAACAAGCTGGCAGGGCTAAAAGCCGGAAAAGCTGGTAAAAAAACCCGGAGGGGCGGAAAAATGGAGAATGTGATCAAGAAAAGGACCAAGAAACCTGCTCCGAGTATTATCGCAGCTATGGAAAAAATCCCAAACAAAGGGGCCGGTTACGACATCAAACATCAGTTGTTCCGGTCCGGCACATCTGTTGGCGCCAATTACAGGGCTGCCTGCATTGCTAGGTCAAAGGCGGATTTTATCTCAAAACTTGGGATTGCGTAGGAAGAAGCCGATGAAACCTGCTATTGGCTGGAACTGCCGGAAGAATCAGGGATGGGAAAGCACGAGGATATAGCGCCAATACGGAAGGAAGCCGGTGAAATTACGGCAATCCTTACATCTTCCATCAGGACTTCAAAGCGAAACAATGAAGATTAAAGTGTATTTCAACAGGTTTTATATTATAATTAATAAAAGCACTTCGAACATTTGCTGTTCGAAGTGCGTCAATAAATATAAAATATAAAATTTAAAATATAAAATAACCGGGGTGGACATTTGAAGTTAATTGCTGGCTTAGGCAATCACGGAAAACAGTATGAGAATACCCGCCACAACATGGGCTATATGTTCGCGGACCACCTTGCCGCAAGCCTCAAGCTTAAGTTTAAAAAAGCTGACAGGGCGCAGTCCGCGACCGGGGAAATCAGCGGCCAAAAGTTCATACTTTTAAAGCCTGAGACATATATGAACCTGTCGGGTACGGCTGTCGCGCCCGTCGCTGCCTACAAGAAAATAATTGTGCCCGATATTCTCATAGTGCATGACGACATTGACCTGCCTGAGCTTGAAATAAGGATAAAAAAAGGCGGAGGCGACGGCGGCCATAACGGTTTAAAATCAATTACAGAAGCTCTCGGCGACAACGGCTACATCCGCGTCAGGATAGGCGTTAGCAGGCCGGAAAACCCGGCTTATGACACCGCTGACTGGGTGCTGGGAAAATTACCGGAGGAAAAGCTGCCTGAGCTTGAGGAAAAATTCAGGGCAATTGAGAAGTTCGTGTCCGACTGGCTGGCCGAGGGCTATGACAGGGCCGCGAGCAGGTTCAAGGCCTGAATCAAAGCGGCTTGTAAAACGGAGGGCGAATGAGGCTCACAAAAGAAGAAAAAACCGTGCTGTATTCAATAGCGGCTGTGGCCGCGGCCGGGCTGGTAATGACTTTTTTCTTTTCTTACAGGGGGAAGATATCGGAAAAACCCTTCACACCTCAGGCTGTCCTCGTAAATATAAATACCGCGCCGGCTTCAGAACTTGACAGGCTTCCCGGAGTGGGCGCGGTAATCGCCGGCCGTATAATAGAGTACAGGCAAAAGCACGGCGCGTTTAAGAGTGTTGAGGAACTGGCTAAAGTCAGGGGCATATCGCCTCAAAAGGCGGAAAAAATGCGCAAATTCGTGGTTGTTGACGACACGAAAGACGGTAAATGATGGGGTTTTCACGCGCGACCGGGGCTGCGCGAGCATGAACAGGCCCGTCGTATTTGTCGCGATTTCCTATATTATAGGGGCGGCTGCGGCAGCAGCGTTAAAGGGGCCGCTTCATCTTGCCGTAATTTTTCTCGCGCTTTCCTCGGCAGCAGCATACATCCTGAGAAAAAAGACAGATTTGCCGGTTTTTGCCGTGTTTTGCTGCCTGGGTTTCCTGATGTTTTCATTCAGCTATTCATGGTTCCCGGAAAACCACATGAAAAATTACAGGCACATGGACGAGGTGAAGGCGTTTGAGGCCCTGGTTGTTACACTTCCGGAGGAATCGGAGGAGAGGACCTATTTTACCGCTGAAGTAAAAAAATTGTACGCCAAAAAAGGCGAAATTTCGGGAATCAGGGGAAAAATCAGGGTGACGGTGGAAAAGGCTCTCGGCAGCAGGATAAGATACGGGGACACGCTGCGGATAAATGCCGCGCCCGCGCGTCCGGCGCCGCCGAAGAATCCCGGGGAGTTTGATTACGCATCGTATTTAAGGAAGGACAGGATATTCTATACGGCCTACGCGAAGGGCGCTGCTGTTGAAAAAACGGCTGAGGCCGGAGGCAACCCGCTTTACGCTTTTTCATACGGTGTCAGGCAGAGGCTTGTCGGGATTATATACAAATCACTGCCTTTGGAGCAGGCGCGGGTGCTTGACGGAATAATGCTGGGAAACCAGCGCGCCATTCCCCCGGGTCTTTATGAAAAGTTCAAGTCAACGGGTACGGTGCACATACTGGCTGTGTCGGGTATGAACGTCGGCCTCATAGCTTTTTTTGTTTTCCTTTTGCTGAAACTCATGGGCGCGGGCAGGAAAGCCGCGGCCGCGCTTACGATGGGGTTTATCACGGTTTTCGCTGTCGTTACAGGCGCGGGCGCATCCATAGTGCGCGCGACGATAATGGGTTACGCGGTGCTTATGTGCGTTCTTATGGAGCACGACGCCGATGTTACAAATTCCGTTTTTGCGGCAGCGCTTTTCATACTGCTGGTTAAACCGTGCCAGATACTTGACATAGGGTTTCAGCTGTCGTTTCTCGCGACTTTCGGCATAGTGTACTTCTCGGAAGAGGCAAAAAAGCTTGAAAGCGTCATGCCTGCCTGGCTGGGTCAGACGGTTTTTGCCACTGTCTCGGCGCAGGTTTTCATTTTTCCCGTAATGGCAAATACTTTTCACCAGGTCTCGATTATTTCTGTCATCGCAAACCTTTTTATAGTTCCGTTGTCATCTTTGATTTCAATGGCGGGATTCTGCATGTGGCTTTTCGGGACTGTAAGCGCTGACGCGGCCGCAGTCATGGGCGCGGGAATCTGGGCGCTGATAAAAGCCGTGAATCTCGTCGCTGAGCTTTTTGCCGCAGTCCCTTATGCCAGCGTATCCATAAAATCACTGCCTGCGGTTTTTATTTCGTTTTATACGCTCTTTTTCCTGGCCGCCGCGCGCAGGGATATTGACATAATGGCCGGCAGGATAAGTTTAAAAACCCTGCTCGGCGCCGGGCTCTGCGTTTTCCTTGCCTTTCACCTGCTTAGCCCGCAAAAAGGGCCTTCTGTCACCGCGCTCGCGACAAAGGACCTGCATGCAGTGTTCTATGTAACACCGGACAATAAAAAAGTGCTTTTTTTGGGGTGCGATGACGCTGAAAAGTCGTCGTCCGCACGCAACATTGTGGCGCCTTTCCTGAGGAACGCGGGCGTCAACAACATAGACAGGCTTATCCTGTACTCTGTCAAGAACCAGGAAAACGTGGAAGCGATACGGTCAAATTTCAGGGTCAAAAGGGTGATAAGCGACAGCAGTTACCAGAGGGCGGGTTTTTATGAAAAAATAGGCAGGCACACTTCTCTTCACATGAACAGCTACATGGCAGAGCTGGATTCGGGCGGAAAAACTTTTGTCTTTACAAAATTGCTGGCTGGCGGTGCACTGCGTAAAAGAGGCGCAGTTATTTATGCCTGTTTTTTCAGCGAAACCGGGATTGTGGCGTCGGCAGACGGCAATAAGTGTGTCATTAATGGTAAAGGCGAAAGCAGGTTTAAAAAGCGCAAAATTTCCCTTCCGCCCGGTGTTTGGGATGTTGGCGAGAAAGGCGCTTACAGGGATAGATACTGTCAAGTATTGTGTGTAATTAAATTGCCTCATAAAAGGGGTTCTCTC
>CAYNMZ010000124.1:0-6538 GCA_964398505.1 uncultured Spirochaetia bacterium | reverse complement strand
ACATTTATCACAAACACGCCGAAAACTATCATGGGCACTGCCTCAAAAAGAAAAACCCTCACCCTGAACCACATCTTCCGGAACATCATCCGCGCTGACGGCATCCTGTACGGCGGAATTTCCATGAATAATTCAGGCGCTTCGCCCCTTAGGGCCTTGTTAAGGAGAAAAGAACACAACAAGGATACAGAAAAAATCACAGAAAAGACCGTAAGCACGGCGCCTGCCCCGTATTTCGCGCCGACCGAGAATATCATGGCTGTCTGCGGCATGCAAGGCGCAGCCATGAGGACCAGCACGGCCGTCAGTATTTTTTCCCTCTCCGACGCAAGAATCCTCAGGGAAAAAAGAGCGGGTACCTTGCATCCCAGCCCCAGGACAATGGGCACAGCCGAGAATCCGTGCATGCCGAACCTGTGGAATATGTTGTCAAGAAGTACGGCAAGACGCGGCAGGTAGCCTGTATCCTCAAGGAAGCTTAATGCCAGGTAAAAAGAAAGTATGTAAGGAAGGACGCTTACAAACGGCACGTATATTCCTGTGGTTAAAATCCCAAAGGACGTCATCGCCTCCCCGGTCTTGCCGACAAGCAGTTCCCTGATAAACGGCACTGACACCGCCGCGGACAGTTTACCTATGAGCGGCATATACAGCCTGCTGAACGCCGGGTCAAACACATGCGTTATCAGCGACTCGCCCGTAAAGCGAATAATGACAAAAACCGCTGCAAGTATGAGCGCGGCTATCGGAAGGCCGGTTAAGGGCTGTATGGTCAGGTCAGCGAGGCGGTCAGCGGCGGAATGATGCTTGTGATATACTTTCTGGACGTTTTCAATAATGTTCCCTATTTCCTTCCAGATTTCCCTTTGCCGGAAAGCAATATTGCCCGGCTTTGCCGCGCCAAGGCTTGCCACAAGGTCCTTTATCCCCTCGCCTGTCACGGCGCAGGCGGTCACAACCGGGACCCCAAGGAGCTTGCCCAGTTTTGTAGCGTCAATTTCCACGCCCACATGTTTTGTCTCGTCCCAGAAATTTAAAACAACGACCATGGGCTTGCCTGTCTTAATAAGCTGCAGGGTAAGGTTAAGGTTCCTTTCAAGGTTGGTGGACTCAATAACATTCACCAATAAATCAGCTTCCCTGACAATTTTTACGGCGACCTGTTCGGCAGCGGATTCCGCTTCCAGGGAATATATCCCCGGAGTGTCGATTATTTCGTATTTTTGATTTTCAACAGTAATATGGCTTTTTTTCATTTCAACAGTGCTGCCGGGATAGTTGGCTGATATGACCTCAACACCGGTAAGCCTTGAAAACACAGAGCTTTTTCCCGAGTTGGGATTGCCGCAAAGGGCTATCTTTTTAAGCGGGTTTTTTGCATGATTGTTGTTCATCTTCAACCTCTTGAACCATGATCCTTGATGCCATACCCCTGCCAAGCGCGACCTGCGTCCTGCCGCATACCATAACTACAGGCCCTCCGTTTCTCATGGAACTTACCTTTTTTACCGCGACACCCGGCCTTATGCCCATGGCTTCAAGCTTTTCAGCCAGTCCCTTACCGCCTGAAATGGAAGTAATTACCGCGGTCTTTCCCTGTCTTAGCAACGATAAGGCAGACATATTTACCGCCTCCCCTTCTTTTGCCCTGCACCGCATTCCCTGCATAAGCCCTTCAACTCCATGCTGTGCCCGGTGAGTATGAAACCGTATTTTTTACTTATTTCATCCTGCAATTTTTCAATTTCCTCGCTCATAAACTCTATAACTTTCCCGCATTTGACGCACTCCATATGGTCATGGTGACCTTTCCCGGCCGAATACTCGTATTTGACCTTGCTCCTGTCCCTGAAAGCTTCCCTGATAAGGCCGCTTTGCACTAAAATAGGTATTGCCCTGTAAACCGACGCCCTTGATGCTTTTCGTCCCCTGTTTTTAAGGCTGTCATACAGCATTTCAGGGTCAAAATGCCCCTTTATAGACTCAACGCAGCTCATTATGGCTTTCCTCTCCTGCGTGAGCTTAAGGCCGTTCTTTCCCAGGTACAGCTCAAAATTCCCGCAATCAGCGCTCATATAACACCTCTAATTGAGATTGATTCTCAATATCAATATACACAGATTAAGCTCAAATGTCAAGCAGTATATATAAAGGATTTTTTATTGCCTGCCGGCCGTTACGCTTTCAAAGACCGGATGACCGGCGCTTTTCCATGCCGAATAACCGCCTGAGAAAATCATGACTTTTTTCTGGCCCGCCTCATACACGGCAGCAGCCACCTTACGCGCTTTTTCAGCGTTACCGTGATCATAAAGGACTATGGGTTTTTCCTTAATAATCTCAATGTACTGGGGCAGAAGGGTTTCAAGCTTGTCATACGGCAGTGTCGCGGCCCTGTCAATATGGGTCTTTTCGTAAATATCCGACGGTTCCACATCAACTATGTGCGCCATCGCAGTGTCGTAAAGGAACTTGACCTCCGCAACGACGCAGTCGCGCGGCGAATCCTTTGAAACCGCCTCAACGAAGAGGTGTTTGAACTGATCCGGCACTACAAACTCAGCGACCGGATACTTGGCCTCTGTCCATTCGTTCCATCCGCCAAAGAATATCGCTATTTTCCTGTAGCCCAGCTCGTAAAGCACCGCAGCCACCTTGTCCGCGAGGTGGCAGCCTACCCCGTGGCAGTAAGGCACAAGGACTTTTCCCTTGAAAATATCCTCATATTTCTTGAATTCCTTGAGCTCAGATCCGGCCGGAAGAAGTACAGCGCCCCTTATATGCGCTGTGTTATACATATACTTACCCCTGGCGTCTATAAAAACCGCCTTGCCGCTGTCATAAAGCACCTTGGCTTCCTCAAGGTGTATCTTGGGTATTTTTTCCCTGTCCTCAACATCCGCGAACAGATATTTAAATTTTTCAGGAATTACATAAGCCGGCCTTGTCCTTGCCGGCAAAGACAAAGTGACAACCGGTGTTGCCGCGGCTTCAGCCTTCATTACTGCCGCGGTTTCAGTAACCGGTTTATAGGTGTTTTCCTTTGTTTTCTTCATAAGCGCAAGGACTCCGGCAGCCATAAGAAACATGAAAATCCCCGCGGCAACAACCGCAGCCGTCACAAAAGCCGCATTTATCCCTGGCGCCGCGTTTTCATGCGCCCGCGGAGCTATCTTTGTCTTTTTCAGGGCTTTCTTTTTTTTTCTCGTTTTTGCAGTCATTTTCTCCGCCTCCTGCGTACAATTCCGAATAAAGCTAAATCATCTCGTCAAGGTCCGGCTCGCGATTACATCCTCCGCAGCCATAGCAAATCTTGCAGTCATTGTCCTCTTTCCTATTCTTATCCACGGCCTAAAACTGCCCTGTCCTCAGCATCACAAGCGTGCATGCTTCAATATACAGTATGCCTGCTTTTTCCGCGGCATCCCTCATTTCGCGGGTTTCAGTACCCGGATTTGAAATTACCCGCCTGGGCTTAAGCCTGATTATATCATCTATCAGGGGCTTTAGCCTCTCAGGCCCAAGATACAGCGTCACAGTATCCACCTCTCCACTAATGGACGTCAGGCTGCCTGCGACTTTTTTCCCGAGGATTTCCTTTAGCGCCGGATTGACCGGTATCACTTCAAATCCTGCCGCGTCAAGCGCTTCCACTGCCTGATGGGAATACCTTTCGGGTTTATTGCTGGCGCCAAGAACAACAACCCTTTTTTTATCGCCGCTCATTCCCGCCGCCCCCTTTTTTGATTTCATCCGTCACTATCCCCGCAATTTTTGAGAATTCCTCATCAGCTTCCCTGTCATTGCTTATATTCCTGACTTCCCCAGGCGTTATCTCCTCCATAAAACCCCCGTATACCGGAAGCCTGGCGATTATTTTAAGGCCGGCATTCTCAGTAAGTGTTTTCTCGCCGCTTGAAGAAAAAACAGCGTTATCCCTGCCGCAGTGCGCGCATTTCAGGTAAGCCATGTTAATTACAGCGCCAAGCACAGGCGTGCCGAGCTGTTTGAAAAGCCCAGCCGCCCTGGCCGCGGTCTTTGCCGCAGCTGCCTGCGGCGTAGCGACTATTATCGCGCCCTTTAATGGCAAAGCCTGGGCAATGGTAAGCGGTGCGTCGCCCGTGCCCGGAGGAAGGTCTATGTACATGTAGTCAATGTCGCCCCAGTCAACATCAGTGAAGAACTGTTTTATCATCCCCATTATCATGGGCCCGCGCCAGATAACCGGCTCAAAATCATCTATCATCAGTCCGAGCGACATTATCTTTATCCCGTATTTTTCCGGCGGAATCATTTTATCCTTTAAAACGAGCGGCTTCTGATATATGCCGAAAAATGACGGCATTGTAGGGCCGTATATGTCAGCGTCCAGCACAGCTGTCTTATAGCCCTGCCTTGCAGTGGCTATTGCCAGGTTTGCCGCGACAGTGGACTTTCCAACGCCGCCCTTGCCGCTGCCCACGGCAATTATATTCTTTATCCCTTTTGCAGCTTCCTTTATCTCGTCAATTATGCTCATTTCGCACCCGTGCTTATATTATTAATGCCCGCAATCGTGCCCGTGGCATGAGCCATTAATGTCCATTTCCGGCATTTCATGCCTTGTAAAAGCGTCAACGCATTCCGAGACTTTGGAATATCTGCCGAAAAAAACCTTAATACCCGCGGCATTCAGTTTTTGCACAGCCCTTGAACCCATACCGTTGCATATAACAGCGCCTACTTTTTTTCCCTCTATTGACGCGGCAGGATTGCAGGCGCCGTGCTCATGCGCCGCGCCAGCGTTGTCCAGGACCTCAACAGCTCCGGTTTCCGTATCAACGATGGTAAAATACGGCGCGCTTCCGAAGTGTCCGTAAACTTCGGCTTTCAAGCCGTTTCCGTCACCCGATGGAATGCATATCCTCATTTTTTCTCCTTTTTTCAGCGCATTTAACGCAAATACCAAAGAATTGGATTAAATGGCCGTCTATTTTAAAACTGTATTTCTTTGAAAGTTTCTTTTCCGTATCCTTTAGCAGCCGGACTTCATCCTCAATAAAATCGTCGTAGTCTATTATCCTGTTGCATTTCGTGCATACCAGGTGATGATGGTGCCCCTTGCCGCTTTCCGCAAGTTCAAACCTGGCTCGTTTGTCGCCCGAATCAAGCCTGTGCACTTCTCCCATTTCATACAGGCGTTCCAGCGTCCTGTAAACCGTAGTAAGCCCTATGTCGGGGTTTATTTCACGGGCCTTTATAAATATCTCGTCAGCGCTTAAGTGGTCCTTTGTCGCGGACAAAACGCTTATCACGGCTTCCCTGCCCGCTGTCATCCTGCATCCCATTCCGCGGAACTTGCCGTGCCAATTTTCCCTGTAGCGGCAATTAATCAAAGCCATTGAGCCTCCTTAATGACAATGATTTTCATTAACGATCTTACAATCTTATGCAAATTTTGTCAAACACAAATATCTACGCGCGAAAGTTTTCAGGGTTTCACGGTTTGATTGAGTTGGTTGTCCCTCATATGCTGCAGTTGCGCAAAAACCTCATTATGTATTCCTCTTTTATATCCCTGCCTTCAATGAGTACAACACCGGCTTTTACCGCCGCCCTTGCCGCGTCATCAACGGGCTCCGCGCTCCACAGGTATTTCGCGCAGCTTGAGGCAGCCGCATAGCTGTCAAATTTTCTCATGTAGTGAAGGCTCAAAGGCTCCCTGCAGGAAGTGTCAATTTTATAATAAAAAGGTCTGAAGAATTCAATGAGTTCCTTTTCCTCTGAAGGCAGCACAAGTGTCTCAACCTTTGTGAAAGCTTCATGAATATTGTCCATGTTTGGTCTCCTATAACAGGTTCAGGCTTACCGCCATCACAGCCATGCCTGCCACTACTCCGGCTATTTCCACATGGCCTTCCCCGTATTCCCTGGCAGTGGGAAGCAGTTCGTCAAATGATATGTATATCATTATCCCCGCCACAGCACCCATGACAATACCGAGCACAAAAGGAGTAAGGAAAGGCGCGAGCAGCAGCCAGCCTATCAGCGCGCCGGCCGGCTCAGCGAGCCCGGACAGAGCCGAATAAAAAAATGCCTGTTTCTTGCTTTTTGTGGCGGCATATATTGGAACTGACACAGATATACCCTCTGGAATATTATGTATGGCAACCGCAATTGCTATAGTTAGCCCGAGCTTTATGTCCGTAGCTGCAGCGGCAAAAGTCGCGAACCCTTCCGGAAAATTATGTATTGTTATGGCCACTGCCGTGAACATTCCCGTGCGCAGCAATTTGTGTTGCTCATGTTTTTTTATTATTTTCAGGCCTTTTATGCTTTTTTCCGTCCTCACTTCATGCGGATTCTGCGCTTCGGGAATAAGGCGGTCTATGAGAGCGGTAAAGGCTATACCCCCGAAAAAAGCAAAAAACGCGGCCCACCGGCCGGCTGTTTCGGATGAATGCGGCAGTATTTCCACGAAAGAAACATATACCATGACACCTGCTGACAGGCCCATACCAAACGAGAGGAATTTCCCGCCCCTGCTGCCAAAAATGAA